>NYYU01000023.1 GCA_002685955.1 Parcubacteria group bacterium
GTACAAAACTGGAAGCGATCACTTTGAATTTTCCGAGACGCGTCGGAGCCCTTTAGGGTAAAGCGCGAGGAAAATTTAAAGTGAGAGCGTAAATTTATTACTCAAAATACTTTAAAAAGCTCTTTAAGGGGCGGGTGTTAAGAATATCTTTTGACTCGGCCCAGCCCCGACGAGCTTGAGCAATGCCATATTCCACCATTGATAAATAGCTGATTGGATGGACATCGGCGCTAATGACTAATTTAACTCCGCTTTCAATTGCTTGACGGATATGAATATCTTTTAAATCTAATCTTGTAGTATGGGCGTTAATTTCCAAAGCTGTTCTGGTTTTTTTAGCCGCTTTAAAAATTATTGGCCAGTCTAATTGATAGCCCTGTCTTTTTCGAAAGACCCGGCCGGTTGGATGAGCCACAATATTTAAATTAGGATTATTCATCGCTTTAATTAACCTTTGGGTCATATCTTTTCTGTTCATTTTAAACATGGAATGGACCGCTCCAATAACTAAACCCAATTGAGCTAAAACTTTATCCTCAATGGCTAAACTGCCATCCGGCCTAATATCAACTTCAGCTCCTTTAATCAGTTTAATTCCAGATAATTTTTGATTGACTTTATCTATTTGACTCATTTGCTTAATTAATTGTTTTTCATCTAAAGCATGGGCAATCTTTAGAAATCCCGCGTGGTCCGTAATGGCTAGATACTGATAGCCAAATTTCTTGGCCGCCCGGGCTAATGATTTAATTGATTCCCGGCCATCACTCCAATTTGTATGACAATGAACATCACCCTTAATGTCATCATAACCAATTAATTTAGGCAGCTGATTATTCAACCCCGCCTCTATTTCTCCGCTATTAGTTCTTAATTCCGGCTCAATATAGGGCAGACCAATTGCTTGATATACTTGTTTTTCAGTTTTGCCGGCAATCTGCCTATCCCCCTTATAAACCCCATATTCATTAAGTTTTAATCCTTTTTTCTTAGCAATTTTCCTGGTTGAAATATTATGGTCTTTACTGCCGGTAAAGTATTGTAAAGCCGCCCCAAAACTTTTCTTTTTAACTACTCTTAAATCACAATCAAATCCTTTTTTAAATCTAACTGATGATTTAGTTTTCCCTTGAGCCCAAATCTTAACTACGCCTTTTATTTTAACAAAATGCTCCATAACTTGCTCTGGCTTGTTAGAGGTAATTAAAATATCTGCATCTTTAATCGTTTCTTTCATTCTTCTTAAAGAACCAGCTAAACTGATTTGGCCTCCTAAGGGCAAATCCTCAAGTTCTTTAATAATTTCTCTGACCAGGGGTAAAATTTCGCCAATCGGAAAGCGCTCATTGCTCGCTTTAACAAATTTTATCGCCCCTAGAATATTTTGTTCGCTTTGCGAACCAAAGCCATCTAACAAAGCAACCTTGCCCGCTTTCGCGGCTTTTCCCAAATCTTTAAGATTCTTGATTTTTAATTTCTTGTATAAAATCTTAATTTTACGAGGGCCTAATCCTTCCACTCTGGACAAATTCTCTAAATCAACCGGGCATTTCTTTTTTAACTGGCCTAAACGGGAAACCCGACCAGTTTTAATGTATTCCTCTATTTTATAGGCGATGCCTTGACCGACTCCTTGAATTTGTTTAATTGCCTTAATTCCGCCTTTTTGGTAAATAACCCCGACGTCTTGTTCCATGGATTCTAAAACCCGAGCCACCTTGGAATAAGCTCGGGATTCAAAAAAGGCCTCATCCATATCCAGATAATCAGCCATTAAGGATAAGATTTGAGCAAGTTCTTGATTAAGCATTATTGAATGTCTCTAATAATGGGAATCCTAGATACTTTTTTATCTTGAGAAGAAATTTGCTTCATAATTAACAGAGGCAATAAAGCGCTAATAAAGATAAAAAAGGCAATGCCCATAAAAAGTAAAGTAAAGCCAAAACGATGGGCAATAATACCGCCTAAAGCGCCGGCTATTCCTCCGCCAATGCCAATAAAAGCGCTTCGCACGCTCCAATCAAAGGCTTCGTGCCCCTTATCAATATGCCTGGTAAATATTGCTGTATAACCAGGAATGTTCATACCCATGCCCAAAGCGTAAATCACCTGTAAACCATAGATATGCCATGGTAAATAAACAAAAATATATCCAATAACTACTAAAACGGCTAAAAAACTACCAATAATTACAAACCACAAATCATCCTTTCCCCCATGATTCCTATCCAAATATTTGGCAAAGGGAACCACGACCAAAGACTTAATAATCAAATAAATGGCCGCTGCATAACCGACCATTTCAATACTGCCGCCTTGAATGCGATTGGTTAAAAAAATGGCGAAAATGGGCGCAACAAATCCCAAACCGCCCACTAAAGCAATATCAGCAAAAATTAGAGTTTTAATAACTTTATTTATCTTTGTTCTCATAACCCTATCATAACAGAATTTGGACAATAAAAAAAGGCGCACTTGATGCCTTTGTGTACTTTATAGTTTTAAAATCCTATCTTTTCTTTCTTAAACGATTAAATTGCTCAACCGTAAGTTTCGCTCTTCTAATTTGGGCAGCAAGCAATCCTGGAGCTAATTCTTTATGATTAGGGATGCTTAATGGAGGATATCCTGGCTGGTCATTATATAGAATCATATGACTGCCTTGTTGATGTTCAAGATAATAGCCAATCTTTTTGAAAACTTTTACAGCCGCTTTACCGGAGATATTGCTCAGAATACCCATAAAGCTAGATGTTTATATTGATATAATCAGGAGTTAACGCTTCCAAAGGAACGGTTTGACAATGTTTTTTGAGGACTTTAACATAGCCGTGAATGGCTTCTCGGATATTTTTTAGGGCCTCTTTCTTGGTCTTGCCTTGAGACATACATCCTGGCAAAGAAGGACAATCAGCCACAAATCCCTTATATTCAAAATCATATTGTAGATTAATTAACAATTTCATGTATTCAAAATAAATTAAAGTTTATCCCTATAATAAAAGAATATACCCAAAAGTTCTCACTGTCAATGAGAACTATCCACAAGCATATTATCATACCAGGATTTGGGAAATAAAAAAAGGCTAAGGTGTTTGCCTTAGTCCCAGAATTACCTCCTTATTGGGGATCGGCCCAAGGATGGCAGGTAGAAATTCTTTTAAGGCCCAGCCAAGCGCCTTTAAGCGCCCCATGTTTCTCTATCGCTTGGTAAGTATATTGAGAACAGGTCGGATAATGCCGGCACTGGCCTAATAATCTTAAAATGGGTAAATAACCATGATCCGGTGAAATAGTTTTCTGATAAATTTTAATTAATAAAAGGATTAATTGCTTAATCATAGCATCAGATTAGCAGGAAAAACAAAAAGCGCCAAGTTATTCAACCCAACGCTTTTTTTAATAGTCCAATTGTTTTATCTTCTTTTGTTTATGTATCCTATATTCCGTAATAGCTAGAGAGATAATTTCCATTACAACCTCTTTGATAGAAATCTCCATTTCTGGGGAATCTGGGTCTGGGCAGACTGGCCAATGCTTCTTTATCCAGAAAGGATATTCTTCTTCGCTTTGCTTATCAATAAGAATGAGATCTATCAGCAACCACATATTTTCTTCATTCAAACTGCCTCCTGATATAATCTCAAAACTTATTGGCCGAACCCGAATGCCTGTCCCATTTTTTCGAGCCCATCTCAACCTTTCATTCATAACACTTTGATATCTTGGACCAATTTCCTTTAATCTCCTTGCAACCCTTTGTTGCTTATGACTCATCTTTTTCCAATCTTCGCTTTCTCCTTTTTTCTTCATGATAGTTTTGATTTCGTGGCGATCGATGAATAACTGTGCTACTACTATCGATATTAAGATATTTATGATAAAGAACATCACAACTATTCCCTCCATCTTATATCACCCCCTTATTCAAGATTTAAAGATCAATCCCCTTCTCTTTTTATTACTATATTTTTATTTATCCAGCAAGTTTTTTATAATATTACGATTAAAAAAGCCGGAATGTTTTATTCCGGCTTTCTTTTAAAGAACTTACTAATTACTTTTCTTCAACTCAACCTTAATCCTTCTTTGTCTGGCCCAGTCTATTAAGCCTAGACCGCAAGGCGGACCCATTTCCTGACCATTGTTGCAAGATTTAGCCAGGTCTTCCCAGAATTGATCAGGTTTGTCTATCTGATGCTGATAACCATGATCACTGGTATTAACATAAAGCCATTGCCCATCCAAATGCCAGCAAACTTCGCCATTACCTGAAAATCCAGGTGTTACCAGAGTCCTTCCTTTGACTGTTTTCATCTTCCACCCCCTTACATAATATTGTTAAAGAAAATGTAAACTCACCGGCCTGACAGACCATAAGATTTTAAATAACTATCAACTGATTCCGGGTTATCAAGAAAAAACAACTTGAGCCATTTAATCGCTTGTTCTTCCTGGCCTTGGGAAAGATAAAGCAAGAAAAGATTTTCATAAATCCCCTCATAAGGCGGCCAATTCCTAATCGCCTTAAAATATTGTTGTTTAGCTTTTTGATATTCTCCTTTTTTCCAATGAATTAAACCTAAGTTATTGATTCCTTTAGAATACTTATCATAAATCTGATTAGCGGCTAGGGCCTCTTGCTCGGCCAAATCATATTTTCTTTCAAAATAGAAGACGGTCGCTAGATCAGAACGGGATAAAACACTATTAGGCGCGCATTGAGCGGCTGAAATGAATAAGGATTTTTCTGTTAACCAATCAAGCGACCGAGTAAAGCTAACTCCCCCGTAAAAAACAAGCAAACCAATGATTAAAATCAGGAAAATCAGACGGAAAATCTTTGACTTAAAGCGACAAAGCAAAAGCAGCGCAGAAGCTAAATAAAGACAAAGGCCAACTGAAGCGAAATAAATAAGTCGCTCGCCGGCAATAGTGCCAATTGGAAAAATCAAATTAGAAATGGGCAAATAGGCGAAGATAAAAAAGGCCGAACCCAAAGCTAAAACGGGCCAACAGCCTAAAAAGAAAATCATGCCAAGTACAAAGAATAGGAGAATTAATAAACCTAAGATGGATTCTAAATTTAAAAAACTGGTTAAAACAGGAATCTGATTATATGAATAATCAGAACAAAGATTAATGGGCCAAAAGGTTTTTTTAAAATAAATAAATAAAACCTTAAACCCAGTCGCGACCCGCTCAGAACCGGAGGCAAACTTTAAAGGATTTTCCACCAAGCTGGCGTTAGCCATCATAAAATACTGGTTTAAAACCAGCCATCTCGCAACAAAATACACTAAAGCAGCTAGGCCTGAAATTAAAGCATGGGGCAGATAGTCAACAATGATTTTCCTATTAATCCGAGCCCGGGATTTATAAAAAACAATAAATAAGGCAATCGGTAGGGCGGCAATGGCTGTTTCCTTACTGCCTATGGCTAAAAGCATCCAAAAACCGGCTTTCCAAGGATTAGATTCTTTCTTGACTAATTCTAAAAAGAATAATAAAGAAAAGAATAAAGCCAAAATTTCAGCCCGACCAACAATATTAGCCACCACCTCGCTATGAATCGGTAAAACCAAGAACAGAAGAGAAGTTAGATAAGCTAACCATTTTTCCTTAAGAAATAATTTACTGATTAAACGGAAAAGTAAATAACCAGTTAAAGCATAAAGAATCAGATTAATTAAATGAAAGTTCCCAGCGCCTGAACCTAAAAAAGAATAATTGAATAAATAGCTAACTAAGGTGATGGGTCGATAAAGACCAGCTTCGGGCGTCCAATAGCCCATGATTAAAACCTCAGGCAGATTATTAAGATCACTTAAGATATTCTGATGATTAACAATAGAACGATCATCAAAAACAAAACTGCCTCCCAAACTAGACCCGTAAATTAAAAAAACCAAACCAAAACAAATTAATAAAAAGGTTAGATTTTTCTGTTTTTTACCCATCAATTAAAATAAACTGGCTTGTTTGGAAAATTTACCTCGTTCCTCATCTTTAAAAATCTTAATCCGGCCGTATTCTCCATCATAGCCCGGGATAATATCAACCTTGCCTTTACGAACCCGATCAATCCCCTCAGCTACGTCAATTGAGCCAGATTGTCTAATTCTTCCAATGCTAAGATTCATTAAAATCTCAAATTCATTGCCCAGGTTTTTAATTAAATTCTTGTATTCATTCATAACTGTTTTGGTTCCGGTACCAACCCCTTTAGCGTCAGCAATAATTTCCGCCAAAGGAATCATACATTGATAAGGAATGACCTTAGCTGGTTTTTTATTTTCTTTACGATCAGCCAAATCATCAACCCGATGAAGCGTGCCAATAGTTAAGGGCTTTTTACATTTAGGACAGATATTTTTAACTTTCTTAGCTTGCTTAGGCGTAATATTGACATCGCATTTACGATGGCCATCGTAATGATAGCGGCCTTCTTCAGCAAAAAACTCCACCGTACTTAAAAACTTTTCCGGATCATTGCTTTTAATCGCATCAACAATTCCTTGATAACTTAATGCTGTATCAAAAATATTTGCCTCCCGCCCTATTTTTGAAGGTGAATGGCAATCACTATTAGAAATCAAAGCAATCTGGTCTAAGGCGGATAAGCGCCAATTCATGGCCGGGGTAGAACTAAGGCCTGTTTCCACCGCATAAATATATCTGGTTAATTCTTCAAAGCATTCTTCGATCGTATCAAACCCAGAATTGGCTCCAAACAAAGAAAACCAGGGCGTCCAAATGTGCCCTGGAATAACCATGCACTCCTTATTAATCCCCAAGACAATCTTGGCTAACTCCTTGGCATCCAGGCCTAAAATGGGCCGGCCATCTGCTTTTAAATTACCGATCCAGCCCAGACGAGCGTTAATCTTCTCAACTGTTTTAAAATCAGGCGCTAGAACAATAATATGGATTTTTCTAGTCCGATTATTCTTAGAATAAATACAACTAATTTCACTGCTTAATAGAAAACGAGCTGATTTATCTTCGGGGCTTTGGCCATTCTTAGGCAGCCAGTCATTATTTAAAGTAGAGATTTTTTTTATTCTTTTTAATTTAAATAAACCAGGCTCGGCTGGTTCAAGCTTTGTCTGAAGTTCTTTTAACCAAAGATGATGGGTAAAATCACCCGTACCCAAAACTTTAATTCCTTTAATCTTGGCCCACTTATTTAAATGGTCTATATCCATATCACGAGCCGTGGCTCGAGAGTATTTAGAATGGATATGGAGATCAGCAATAATTTTCATAGAAAAATAGAGGTAATTATCTTTTCATTATACTCCTCCACCCCCTCCGGTCAAATTGTGGAAAACTTGATTTGTTTCTTTAAAAAGATTAAGCTGTAATAAAAGGAGGTGATGCCCAATGGTACGCTTTACGGTTCCAAGAACAGCAAACTGCTCCGAAGGCTGTCCTATTGCGTCCCGAGCACGACGCTAAACTACTTCATCAACAACCGGCCTATCTCTATTAAGGATAGGTCGGCTTTTCATTTGAGCGATTAATCCCAGAATCAGCCAAAACATTATTTGTCCTTGTTGAAGAGTCCAAAAAAAGTGGTCAAACAAACCAATAATTAACAAACAAGAAACAAGAAACAAGAGTACTGTTTTCTGTTCTTTGTTCTCTGTTCTTTGTTCTCTGTATTGTCTTAATAATTGATAAACAAACATTAAAAAGACCGCTAAACCGATTAAACCAATTTCACTGGCAATTAATAAATAGATATTATGAACGGGCTGATGAATCCAAGCCGCTAACAAATCAAGCGCCTGTCTCATCTCCCAAACTAAATTACCCAAACCAATCCCCAGCCAAGGATGATCATGGATCATAGCCAGAGCAATTTGACCATAAAATACTCGTAAACCAACCGATTGCTCAGTTAAAGAAACTTGAAAACGATCAGAAAGTTCAGGCCAGGCCAGTAATCCTAAAGAAACACTAAAAACAACAAACAACAGAAAAACAGCTATGGTTCTTTTGAGTAATGGACCATTAAAAACTTGAATAACTTTCCAGACAATAAAGATAAAATAGATTAAACTGGCTAGGAGGAAAATAGCTATAATGGTCCGAGCAAAAGTTAATAACAGACCGGTTAATAGGAACCAATAAACAATCAAAAGAAATAGGTTGTTTAAAAAAGAGTGTTTTTTACTTAACCAAAGAAAATACAAAAAGAAAATACTAACTAATAAAAAAGCAGCTAAAACATTAGGATGGGGCAAAGTTCCATAAGCCCGAATCATCTTAAGCGGACCAACCATAATTTTGGCCACCCCAGATATACCAATAGCTAAAGGACTTTCTCCTAACAACCTTAAACCCAAGCTCTGCTGATTAAGAAATTGAACCAAAGCAATCAAGGCCTGAATCAAACCGCTCGCTACAAAAAATTGAGCGACTCGTTTAAAATTGATTAAATGAGTTGATTTTAAATAAAAGAATAAGCCAATCATTTGGCAAAGCTTAAGCGCCTGATAAAATCCAAGCGAGAGATTGCTCGCCTGGATTAAAGAAATTAAACTAATAATTAAAAAAACGCCTAGCCAAAAACCAGGGTTTTGAATTTTAATCCTAAGGCCTTTTTTAAGGAATCGCTTTTTTCTTTGACGCCGAAGCCAAAAACCCAGAATGGCAATAACTAATAAGTCGGTCAAATAAAGATAAGCGCTCGTCCATTCATTAAAATCACTCCCCCAAATATGCGCTATCTTCCGCGTTTGCCAAGGTAAACAAAAAATCAAAAGATAAAACAGGAATTTTTCTAGATAAATCAACATCTAGCTTTTGTAGCTTCCTCCCTAACTACAGCCCGATCATCCCAAGGGATTTTTTTATCATCAGCCAGGCACATCCAAGGCTCACACCCTTTACCGGTAATAATGACTAGATCATCAGCCTGGGCTTTTTTCAAAGCAAAATTAATTGCTTTTCTCCGATCCAGAATCTTAATCGGTTTCTTCTTTTCTAAACCCTGGGCTACTTGATTAATAATTGCCTGGGGGTCTTCATCATAAGGGTCTTCATTAGTAATAATGACTTGATCAAGGTACTGTTCAGCTAATTGACCTAATTGAGCCCGTTTCCGTTTATCCCGCCCGCCACCGGCCGCCCCTAAAATACCAATAATCTGACCGGCGCTTAGCTCTTTAACTGTTTGATAAACATTTTCTAAGGCATCTGGCGTATGAGCATAATCAACCATAACTAATGGTTTTTTAAGCACTATTTCCAAACGACCGGGAATGCCTTCAACTTGTTCTAAGGCTGATTTAATCTTAACTAAAGGGATATCTTGAGTTAAGACAAGAGTAATAGCCGCTAAAGCATTATAACCATTAAACTTACCTAAAAGATTGAGATTAAATTGGGTTTGTTTAATTTTGAAGCTAATGCCGGTTGAACTAGTTTTAAACGATAAAGCTTTAATGCTTCTTAAATCCTTTTCCTGATTGTCTATGGTATAAGTCCACTTGTGATTAGCTGGGAATTGAAGAAAATAGTCAGCCTGAGGATCATCTAAATTAATAATCATTTCACCTTGAGGCTTAACTGCTTGAAAAAGCTTTGCTTTAGCTTTTTTATAGGCCTCAAAACCGCCGTGGCTTTCTAAATGCTCCGGCGTTATATTAGTTAAAACAGCTGAATCAAAGCCGATAAACCTATGGCGGTGTTGTTTAATTCCTTCGGAAGTTATTTCTAAGACTGCATACTGACAGCCGGCTTTAACCGCTTGATGTAAAAATCTTTGGAGCTGCAAACGACCGGGCATAGTCATTTTCAAATCATTGGCCCAAACTTTATTTTTAATCTTAAATTCAATTGAAGAGATGGCTGCCACCGAATAACCGGCCTGCTCTAAAATCTGACTAATTAAAAAAACCACGCTGGATTTGCCATTAGTGCCAGTAACGCCAATTACTTTTAATTTCTTGGCTGGCCATCTATACCAGAAAACAGCCCAGAAGCTTAACAAGGAGTGATAGACCGGTTGGAAAAAAGTAAATATTGGTCTGGGAATAATCTTTCTGCCTAAATTTAAAAGTTTTTCTAAAACCATCTTATAAAATCCTATTCTTAACATACCAGTTTAATATATAAAAATAAAGGGCTGGAACGAAAGTGTTAGACACTAGATGTCTAACATATTTGAAAAAGAAAAACGAGGCGCAACATTTGTCACACCTCGTGATTTGAAAAATTCGGCCGAGAACCAAGAACCAAAATCCCTGATCCAAAAGCCAAAGAACAAATCCCTGCACTACCCGAGGAACAGCAAACCGCCAGAATAGCTGCCAAGGGCATCGGCCAAGCGGGCCGTACTGCTGAGGACAAGCCCGTCGCGGCCAGCCCTGAAGTAGAACGAGCCAGCGGACCGCCAGGAGCTGATAAAAAGGGCGGGTAGGTCTAAACCGGGCGTATCCCAATCACGCGCCAAGATATCAGGATACATCGTCATCGGCTCTATTGCGCCAGAGAGAATAAATCCAAATTCAGATAAACTAACCATTTGTTCTCTTTGTGCAAAGATAGAATACCCTTGTAATGGATTTGGGAAAAATAAAGCTATAATATGCTCGCTCTTTTTCTTACCCCAAATACTCTTATACCCACCTTCTTTAAAGACCTCAGGGATGACTTTAACCTGGCCTGCCAAAGTGCTTTTACGATGATTATAGAACTTTCGATCAGGAAAAGTTTCCAGATAACTTCTTTCAACTCCATCTAGTTGCCATTCCAAATCTTCACCAATATCGTCACTGTAACGTTTAACCAAAACGACCGGCAAATTGACCCCTTTGAGAATATTGGCCGTTTGAGGCATATCTGCGATCATCTTCCGCAAACGTTGACATTTCTCTCTGAGTTGTTTACTTGTTATACCTGTATCAATACCCAGAGACTCGTGCAATAATTGAATACGCTTGATATAACTAGCATCAACCTTTAACTCCGGCTGATCCAGTCGGAAATCCTTGTTGGCATCGCAAACGTTGGCTTGCAGGCCTTCGGGAATTCGCCGGCCATGCTTATCAAAGAACACCTTCGCAACATCCGCAACATCTTCAGAACTTACTTTCACTTCTCCTCCTTGAATCTTTCTGGCGACTTTTTCTCCGCCCAAGTTTTTAACCAAAGCATTCAGTTCGCCAGTAGTCCAATCCTGAATCATCCACTTGCTACTCATTTTGTCCTCCTTTCAGGCTACATTGCCCGAAGTTTGATTTTTGCCTCTCCCCCGAGGCGTGAGATTCTTTCACTCTGAAAGAATAACTTATCGTATCACAAATATATTTAAAAGTCAAGTATTATAAAATCCTCCGAGCTAGGTTATAGGTTTGGTACCAGATTGGACGGAAAACTAAATCAAACGCTCCTAAAGAACTAACTCTCTCTCCACTAAAACCCATTTTAAATCGAGTTACCCCGGGCCATTTTTTTTCATCAACTCCCCAAAAATCATAATACCTAAAGCCAATCTTTTTAGCCTGACTAATAGCTTCCCATTGTAAAAGATAAGGAGCCATTAAATCACGGAATTTGTAATCTGAAGCGCCGTGTAAATAAGTGACGGTTGAACCAAAAAAACAAACTAGATTGGCGGCGATAACCTTATCCTGATGCCTGGCTAAAAACAATCTGACCATCCCCTCTTTGCCTAAAACTTGCCACATCTTTAAATAATATTCTTGATTATGAAGATGAAATTTATCTCGGTCGGCCGTTACTTTTAACAATTCTAAAAAGGTTTCCATGGCTAATTGATCTGATGGTTCGGCCAATTGAATGATTACTCCTTTTTTTTGAGCTAACTTAATATTATACCTGGTTTTCTGATGCATTTGGTTTAACAGTTCCTGTTCTGGCTTATTAGTATCTAAAACCAATGTTTCTGAAACCTGAATTTCTTTTTTAGATTTAGTAAATTTATTGGCTGGCTTATTAAAAAATGACTTTAAAAAATGAGAATGGATTGGCGGCTCTATCTTTAAAAAGATGCTCTTGGCTTGTTTGGCTATTTGCCTAATTTCTTCTAAAAACAAACTCATCGCCTCGGGGTTATCAGCCTGGGCGGCTTGAGAAACTCCAACTTGTTCCATGATCGGCCCTCGGGGACAATAAAGATAGTTTTTACCCGACGGCAGGTCATATTTTAAAACTAAAGCTTTTAAATCCTGCTTAATTTCAATCGGCCAGACCTGACGACCAATTGCTTTTTGGAATTGACCCCATGACCAGGATTGTAAAAAACAACCCTTATGCTGGGTTATAAACTGATTCCACTGATTCTCTTGAGCGTCACTCATATTATTTTCCTAAAAGCTTTAAAGCTTGTTTAACTCTATCTTCAACCTTTTTAACTTTGCTGGGAATTTGTTTAAGCGCTTCACGGACCTGATGATTGGTATAACCTAAACCAATCAAAGCATCAATTACTTCACTTTCTGAACTTAATTGCTGAATGCCCGCCACCGAAGCGGAAACTTTATCCCTTAATTCCAAGATAATTCGTTCGGCCGTGCGCTGACCAATACCGGAAACCTTAGTTAAAATGGTTTTCTGACCACTGGCAATTGCTTGTTTTAATGTTTCAACTGAAGCCAGCATCATAACCGATAGAGCTGCTTTAGGACCAATACCGCTAACCGAAATAAGCGTTTCAAAAAATTCCAGTTCTTCAAAAGACATAAAGCCATAAAGGTCTGAAAGATTCTCCCGGATATAGAGGTGGGTAAAAATTTTAGCTTCTTGCCCTTGACCGCCTAATTGCTCCAAAGTAGCAGAGGAACAAAAAATCCGATAGCCCACTCCTTGAACATCTAAGATTAATAGTTTGTCTGTTTTTAATTCAATTTTACCTTTTAATGACCCGATCATGTTAAACTATAAAGAAACGCTCTAAACTTTGCGCGAAGAAAACAGATTTTTAGATCGCAGGTGCGGGCGCGCGCCCGAGCGGAGCGAGGGTAGGGATAAGCGATTTAAAAATTTTGTTTTCGAAGCGCAAAATTAGAACACGAACTATTATATTAAAAGATTATCACAGACTTGCATAAATTAAAAGATTAAGATATACTTTGTTTATCATGCCTATTACTAAATCAGCTAAAAAAGCCCTTCGTCAAAACCGTACTAAACGGCTTTTTAATCTGCGCCACTCCAAACAAATGAAATCGCTGATTAAACAAATCAGCGGATTAATCAAAGAAAAGAAAAAACCAGAGGCCTTAAAGCTTTTACCCCAGATTTATAAGGCGGTTGATAAAGCAGCCAAACGAGGCGTAATTAAAAAAAACACAGCTAGTCGTAAAAAGTCGCGATTAACTAAAGCAATTGATAAAATCTAACCAAATGTTTTCCCCAAGGATGTGTATAACAAAGCTTGACATTAGCCGGTCAGACTTGATAAAATAATAGAGTCCATGAGGGCGATTAAACAACATCTTGAGGCGATTATTCAGCGCTTTAAGACCGACATAAGGCGTGTTAATAGAAAACTGCTCGTAGCGGCAGTTATTTTATTTTCCCTAAGCTGGTCTTTAGTTGGTCCGGTTAAAGGAGTTGAACAAATTGTTTTTTCCGGCCCTGATGAAAATCTTGTTTTAACTGAACCAACTTCAGCTCAACCAGAAAATTCCTTAGCCAGTCAAAACTATTTAGCTGCTAACACTTTAGCTAGCTTAACCGCTCAGCCTACTCCTTTAGAAACTACTAGTCAAAACCTAATCAGCAGCCCTAATGAGGACTCTGACTTAGCTACCATCCAAGATACCGCTTTAATTGTCCAAACCAATCCACTAACCCTTATTAGCCAGGAAGAAAGATATGATGTCTTTACTTATGTGGTCCAAACAGGTGATACTTCTTCAGCTGTAGCAGCTTCTTTTGGCCTTAAAACCAATACGTTGCTTTGGGCTAATGACCTTAAAGAAACTAGTTTAATCCGCCCGGGCAATGAATTAACCATTCTACCTTTAAACGGTCTTATTCACCGGGTTAGAGATGGCGATACTATTGGAGCAATTGCCACCAAGTATGAAGCCAATACAGAAAAGATTATTGCTTTTAATGATTTGCCAGCTGATGGAGCCATCCAAATTAATGAAAAACTAGTTATTCCAGATGGCCAAATGCCTGCTCCAGTTCAACGGGTTACTAGATCCACTTATGTAGCTAGTTCTAGTAATGGCAGTCGTGTATTCCCTTATGGACAATGCACCTGGTATATAGCTCAAAAAAGAAAAGTTACCTGGTCTGGGCACGCTAAAGCATGGCTGGCCAATGCTAGAGTAGCCGGATATTCAACTGGCAGCGCGCCTCAGGTTGGAGCTATTATGGTTATGTCTGAAGGCGGCTGGGTAGGACGACGCTACGGTCATGTAGCTTATGTTGAATCAATCCAAGGAGAATGGATTACTATTTCAGAAATGAACTATACCTGTTTTGCCTGTAAAAGCGTCCGGACGATAAAAATCAGCGATCGAAGGATTAGAGGATACATATACTAATAAAATTTTTCCTGCCTGCCGGCAGGCAGGAATTTCTAACTAAAAAAACTGCCTGAAGCAGTTTTTTTTAATTGATACAAGTTAAAAAGATTAGGCTTTTTCTTTGCCGCATTTTAAACAAAGTTTAGCTTCAGGCACTACTTCAAGCCGCTTGGTCTCAATCTTCTTCTGACAACCCTCGCATTTGCCATAAACATCTTTTTTAATCTTTTCTAAGGCCTCTTCAATATCCCTAAGGCGTAATTCTAAATCATGCTCTAGAGGTAAAAGCTTTTCATATTCCTCTATTTTCTCAGCAGTTTCATCTTGATGAGACCGACCCACGCCAAAAAAAGGAAACTTAGTTAACCAATTACCTTTAATCTCGGGGTCTTTTCTAGCAAAAGAACTAAGATCTTTGGTTAATTTCTTTTTTTCCTGTTCTAGCTTATTTTTCAGTTTTTTCTGTAATTTTTTATCCATACCCCGTTAGAAATTTAAATTATTAGTTATTAATGTATACCCCGTATATGATAATTTCTAACGGGGCATAATCTTTAATTATATAATAGCATAAAAACAATTTGTCAACAATAAAAAAACGAAAAAAGAGCCGAATTAGCTCTTTTTGCTGTTTTATATAGAGAAGGGTGTTAAAACCCGAAATTAAATTATTTTAGAGGTAAACACCCTCCTTTGTTTTTCCAAAATAACCAGATTACACCGTCCTACAGACCGGACAATAAAAATCATTGGTTGTTTCTTTTAAATTTCGAAAAAACAGATTACTACTTCTTGCTAGCTATTAGTCTATGGCTCCCTCCGAAATAGACTATGTTTCTAAATTTAAAGAACTTACTTAATTTTTCCCTCATTTTTATATAGCCAGCAAAAAGATTAAGCGTCTCCCTTGAGAATCAGATCTTAAGGAGACATTTATATTTTATCAACTAATAAACACCTCGTCAACCCCAGCTTATCCACAGACTATCAACAATTAATTGTTGATAACTAAATCTACCATTAAAACTAAAGATTGATAAGAATTGCTAATAATCAGATAGTTTCCTACCTGGGCATAAACATACGAATTAGTTGCTAAACTGCTTGATAATGGCTCTAAAATGGTAATTTCGCTCTGACGATACGTCTTAAAAGAAACATTGTAATCATGTTTTAATTCCAATTCAATTCTATCTAAAACTTGATTAAATTCGCTTAACTTTTCTTTGTTTTCAAGTATTAATAAAAAGGGGAATAAATCCTTAGAATTGTCTGGCATAAGGATAAAAGCAATTTGTTCTTTAAAAAATGAATTGATATCTTTAAAATCTAAATCAGCTTGACTGAAATAACCAGCCAGCTTATTAATCACTGCATGATTAAGAGGAGAAACTTGACGATAAAGAGCTTGTTGGTCGATTAAGCTAAAAACAACTGCTTGTTCTGGAATCAAGCCAATGAAATTTGATTTTTGAAAAACAGAAAAATACCAGCCAATTGATAAAGCTAAGACAACAATACACAGAAAAATGCTTAAAAACAGCCATTTGTTTAAGGGCTGCTCTATTTCCACTGGCTGATTACGCAAATCAACCTTGAGATCTTCTGAAACCTTGTCAAGATTTCCTTTTTTAATCTCAATCTTAGTCATTTTAATCTCCTAATAAAACATCAATTGCCGCATACATGCTTTCCCGCGAAGTAGTAATAACTAATTTGTTAGCCGCCAGGGCGTAATCAATGCTTAAATCTGGCCCCGGGAAATTCATATACCGAATAGCAATATTACGATAAGCATTATCCTGAAACTCTTCAGTTAAAGAAGCTGGTATTTGCTCTTCTAAAAATAATGGTTCCAAGTCATATTTTATCGTATCTTCCCATATTTTAAGATCCTCAATTAAATCAACTCCTTGTTGAAGCTCTAAAACCAATCCCAAATGATTACCCTGCGCTTGGCTGGAAGAAAAAAGAGTATAATTATCTGCTTGAACCTCATCAACCGCAATCATGCTTAAAACCTTTTCTGGAAAATTTAACTTCAAGATAGCTGAAAGATTAGCTAAGGAAAGATATTCTCTCTGCTGGCCATTATCCATTTTTATCAAAACCCTATTAAGTGTACTAGTTGCCTGTTCTTGGTTAACAATTGTTTTTAGTTGACCAGGCAGCTTGTCTTTTTCCTGCAAATTAAATGTAATAGTTTCGGTTTTGCTTACCGGGATAATTGATACTGGAAGAGTTGGTTCAACTGGCTGACAATCCTGATCAGTCAAACATTGATCCTGGCCCTGGCCTTCAATAACAACACACTGGTTGTTCTCGCATCGGCTATGGCTGGCTGGGGCAGGAACCACTCTAAGATAGTTCCACCAATAAAAAAAACCCCCTACTGCGCCAATGATTAAAATAAAGATTAGGCTGATTAAAGTCAGTTTTGGAAAAGATGTTTTAGGCCTATCTTTTACTGGTTTAGCTAAAGGTTTTTTATCTGACTTAATTGACTGAGATAAAACGGGCAGATTTTTCGGCGCCAGTGCTTTTTTCTGCTTGATTGGAGTAATTGGCTCTTTGTCTGATAAAACAGCCAGGTCATCGGCCATAGTCCGAATGACTGGCTCAACCGGCTCTAATTCTTTTTTTATTATCTTATTAGATTCCTCAATGTCCATAATTTATGCCTTAGGATTAGCCTCTTTTAAAGATAGGTTAATCCGACCAAGATGGTCTATTTCTTTTACTTTGACTAAAATAGTTTGGCCCAGTTTAACTACATCTTCTACTTTTTCAACTCGGTAAGGGGCTAATTCCGAAATATGAACCAGGCCTTCTTGGCCAGGCAAGATTTCTACAAAAGCGCCAAAGTCAATAATCTTAGTTACTTTGCCTTGAAAGACTTCACCCGCTTTGACTTCTCTAGTTAAATTCTTAACCCATTCCAGCGCTTTTTGGCCCGCTTGTTCATCAGTGGAAGTAATATTAACTAAGCCATCATCTTCAATATCAATCTTAACGCCGGTTTGATCAATAATTTCATTAATTACTTTGCCGCCCGGTCCAATCACATCTCTGATTTTATCTTGAGCAATCCGGAGAGTAATAATGCGAGGAGCCAAAGGAGAAAGCTTGGCTCGCGGCTCTTTAATTGCTCCAGCCATTTCTTTAAGAATAGTTAAACGAGCTGTTCTGGCCTGCTCAAAAACCTTTTTAAGCATTTCAAGAGTGGCCCCCTCTATTTTAACATCCATTTGACAAGCTGTCACCCCTTTGTCTGTCCCAGCAATTTTACAATCCATTCCTCCATGATGATCTTCTAATCCGGCGATATCAGTCAAAACCCGATAATCACCATCTGATCCCATTATTACTCCCATGGCGATACCAGCCACATGTTTCTTCATAGGGACGCCGGCATCCATTAAAGCTAAACTGGAGCCGCAAGCTGAAGCCATGGAAGAAGAACCGTTGGAAGAAAGAATCTCTGAGACTAACCGGACGGTATAGGGAAATTTTTCTTTATCAGGTAATAAGGGAACTAGGGCTTTTTCAGCTAAGGCGCCATGACCAATTTCTCTTCGGCCCGGACCAAACATTCGGCCCGTTTCACCAACACAATATGGAGGAAAGTTGTAGTGATGGATGAAGCTTTTCTTATACTCCTCTTTCAACCCATCAATGATTTGTGATTCATTAGGACCGCCTAAAGTAACTGAAGAAAGAGCTTGGGTCTCGCCTCTTTGGAATAAACCGGATCCATGAGTTCTAGGCAAAAAAGACACTTGGCATTTTAAAGGTCTAACTTGATCAAGTTTGCGGCCATCAGTTCTTTTTTCTTTACCAGCCAGAATATTCTTATGGATAACTTGACCAATTTCTTGATCTAATATTTCCTTAACCTGATTGGTTTTCTCTTGAGCTTGTTCATCTGAATCATCAACTAGCTTATTAATTAACTCCTTTTCTAATAATTCCAATCCTTGGTAAAGTTCTTTTTTATCTAGCTGATAAATAACTTTTTCTAATTTATCAGCTAGCTGATCTTGAATTTGTTTAACTAAGTCGACGGCTGGTTCTTGAATTTCCAATTTCGCCTTATCCTGGCCAATCTCTTTAATAATATCATCTTGGAATTCAACTATTTTCTTTAAATGAGATTGGGCAAAACCAATGGCTGATAAGAATGATTCTTCTGATACTTGCTTGGCTCCCCCTTCTAACATATTAATCTTATCCTGTCTCCCCGCCACCACTAAATCTAAATCACTTTCTTGGCGAGTTTCAAGGGTTGGATTTAGGATCCATTCTTGGTCAGTGCTTGAATCTTTAACCAGAGCCCGGCCTATTCTTAAACCAGCTATTGGTCCTTGCCAGGGAATATCAGAAATACCCAAAGCTAAAGAAGCAGCGATTAAAGCTGGAATATCGGGATCGTTTTCTTTGTCAAAAGAAAGAACGGTCAGAATAACCTGAATGCTATTCCTAATTTTCTGGTTAAAACGGGGTCGAATAATCCGATCAATCATGCGACCGGTTAAAACAGCTTCATCAGTTGGTCGGCCTTCTCGTTTAATAAAGCGGGAACCTTTAATTTTCCCGGCCGCATAAAGCTTTTCCTCATATTCAACGCTTAAAGGCAGATAATTAAGGTCTCTCGCCTCTTGGCTCATAACACAAGTAGCTAAAACAACTGTTTGGCCGTAAGTGAGCAAAACTGAACCATTGGCTTGTTGAGCTAATTGGCCCACTTCAACTTTTAATTCCCGTCCGGCCCAATCAGTCTTAAATTGTTTGGAACTCATAGAGTTTGATGTTTCCTAGCTGAGCTTGTTTTTAGTTTTAGTACAGGTTTTTATCCAGATGGCCGAACAAAAACCTAGACTAAAAATTTCTAAAACAAGATTCAATCTTAGAAACAATTAATTACTTTTTAATTAAATACTTTCCTTTGTTTTCACTTAAATCAATAAAATCTTCGGCTGCTTCAATTAGTTTGGCCGAAGCGCTTTTAGCGAAAGCCATTACTTCTGCTTGGATTCCTTGATTTAACCTGAGATACTCAATCAAAGGAATAAAATCACCGTCCCCGGTGATTAAAACAATCGCATCCATTTGTCCGGAAAACTTTATGGCGTCTACGGCCATGCCAACATCCCAATCGCCTTTTTTCATACCGCCCGGAAAAACCTGTAAATCTTTCATTTTAATCTCAAAACCCATCTTGCTTAGAGCGTCAAAAAAAGACTTTTCTTCTGGAGTCTCCGTATTAATCACATAGGCAACCGCTCTAATTAGTTTACGGCCGGCCACAGCTGTTTTAAGGACTTCTTTAAAGTTCACTCTAGCTCGGTAGATATTCTTGGCCGAATGATACATATTCTGGACATCCATTAAAACGCCCACTCTTTGTTCTTTATGTTTAATAATACTCATTTATTTTTTAAGACCTAGTTTTTTAACAATCTTCTTATACCTTTTCTCATCCTCTTTTTTAAGAAATTCCAAAAGCTTTTTCCTTTTAACAATCATCTTTAAAAGGCCGCGCCGAGAATGATTGTCTTTAGGATGTTTTTTAAGATGCTTGGCTAATTCTTCAATTTGTTTGGTGAAAATAGCGATTTGCACATCAGAAGAACCAGTATCTTTTTCATGTACTTTATAGTCTTTAATTATTTTAGTTTTTTTAGTCGGTTTCAACATTAGCAATATTGTATCAAACAATTAAAAAAAAGGCAAATGACAACCTAGTACCACTCTACAACCAAGTTCGCACCTATTTTACCCAAAACTATTGTTAAAGTCAAATATTCAGATTTGTCTTTTTCCATTATTTTTGCTAATATTCTAGCATACATAACCTAAGAATATGCCAAAACACGGAGAACAATTTTTACA
>NYYU01000024.1 GCA_002685955.1 Parcubacteria group bacterium
GAGTAATTTGTATTTTGTAATTGGCGCAATGAATTATTTTATAAAGATTTTAGCGAAAAATTTATCCCTAATTACAAATTACTCACACGAATTATAGGATTTATGTTTTGGTAATAAAAATCAGTGTCCCGTCGGATGACGTGGCGATTCCTCCTCTGCCCACATTGGTTATCCACAGGCAGAGTTGTGGATTTTTATGTTATAATAATGGAAAATACGAGTGTATGTAATTAGTGGTTTGTATTTTGGAATAAATTTTTGCTTTATTTTATAAAATAATACATTGAACTAATTACAAATCACTAATTACTAAATACCAAAATTTTTGTGAGAGCAAAAATTTATGAAAGGGGGTGAAAAAAATGGCTATTCAGACATGGACCGAAGTAATTACGAGCTCTCTTCAAACGCTCTGGATCGGTTTTGTTGGCTTTGTGCCAAGTCTCTTAGGAGCGATTATTGTCTTTATCATTGGATGGGTCATCGCGGCTCTTTTGGGGAGATTAGCTGCTCAGATTATTGGGGTTTTAAGAATCGACAGTATTTTAGAAAAAATAGGGTTTAAAAAGAGTTTGTCCAGAGCTAACTTAAAGTTAGATTCAGGTAAGTTTATTGGCGAGTTGGTTAAATGGTTTTTCATTATTGTTTTCTTAATGGCAGCTACTGACATTCTTAGGTTGCCTCAAGTAACAGAGTTCCTGAGAAAGGTTCTTCTATACATTCCTCAGTTAATTGTAGCAGTTTTGATTTTATTAGCTGCTGTTTTAATTGCCAATTTCTTGCAAAGATTAGTTAAGGCTAGCGTAGAAGCAGCTGGTTTTGGATCCGCAAATTTTTTAGGGTCTGTAACAAAATGGGCTATTCTAGTTTTCGCTATTTTAGCAGCTTTGCTCCAATTGGGCATTGTCCCAAGTTTAATTCAAACACTATTTACTGGCGTTGTAGCAGCTTTAGTGATTAGCAGCGGCCTGGCTTTTGGCTTAGGTGGCAAGGAGCTAGCAACCCAGATTTTGAACAAGTTGAAAAGGGATGTTTCGGGTGAGTAAATAGGGCTTGACAAGATATCTTGCTGGATATATCATAACCATTAGAAATATGAACAGAATAAAAAGACCACAAATTATAGAAAGCGGTTAAGGACTGTGCTATCTTTGTCTTTTTGAGACCGCTTCCTATAGGCGGTCTTTTTGGTTGAAATGATTGTCCTTTGACAATTAAACCCCAACTTGTATCCAAGAAGTTGGGAAGGTAAATATATTAAGGGCCTATGAAGGATGCCTTGACATAAAGAGCCGATGAAGGACGTGGCGTGACTGCGATAAGCCTCGGGGAAGTGTCTAGCAACTTTTGATCCGGGGATGTCCGAATGGAGAAATCCAACATTGTAAAGCAATGTTATCCCGATTTTATATCGGGAGGGGAACCTGAGGAAGTGAAACATCTCAGTACTCAGAGGAAAAGAAAATAAATCATTCGCGCTTCACTATTGTTCAGCACTCATAAATAATCAATAACCAATAACCAATAATCAATCAATAACCAATAACCAATAATCAATTCTTAATTAAATTAATTAATTGAAAATTAAATCATTGAACATTGATTGAAAATTGAAAATTGAAAGTTGAAAATTAAGCGAGTGCCGAGCGATAGCGAGGCGCGAGCGAGCATTCCCTAAGTAGCGGCGAGCGAAAAGGGAGAAGCCCAAACCTTTCGATGCTTCGCATCGGAAATTCCAAGAAACAAGAAACAAGAAACAAACAAATTCCAAATTCTAATATTCAATCTCTAAATTATTTGAGATTTTGAATTTGGTTATTGATTATTGTTTGTATCTTGGTAATTGTAACTTGGCGCTTCCGCTGCGGAGCAGCGGTAGGGGTTGTAAGGTGATAACGTTCTGGAGTCATCCAGAGGGAGTTTTAAAAAATAAAGGTTGGTTAATTAAATCTTGCTGGAAAGCAGAACCAAAGAGGGTAAAAGTCCCGTAGGTGAAAATCTCTTTATGCTCCTAGTTATTGTCCCGACGTTAAGTCGGGATCCCGATCTCGCATCGGGACTCTTAAGTACCTCGGGACCAGACTATCCCGTGGGAATCCGGCAGTCCTATACTGCCAAGGCTAAATACTCTTTATGATCGATAGTGAACCAGTACCGTGAGGGAAAGGTGAAAAGTAGCCCGGTGAGGGCGGTGAAATAGAACCTGAAATCATAGGCTTACAAAGAGTCGGAGGTCGCCTTAGGCGACTGACGGCGTGCTTTTTGCAGAACGAACCAACGAGTGTATGTAGGTGGCTTGCCTAAGTTTGTCTAGAACGAAGGCACAGTGAAAGCAAGGGTTAATAGCCCGTTTGTCGCCTGGATACGACCCGAAGCCAAAGCGAGCTAACCATGGCCAGGATGAGTCCCGGGTAAAACCGGGAGGAGGTCCGCACCCACCGGCTGTGCAACACCGGGGGATGAGCTGTGGTTAGAAGTGAAAAGCTAATCGAGCTTGGTAATAGCTGGTTCTTCCCGAAATAGCTTTAGGGCTAGCCTTTCGTTAATGTTTTTAGGGGTAGAGCACTGGATGGAGTAAAATGGGATTTATCCTGCTTGCTTCAATCAAACTCCGAATACTAAAAATTTATGCGAGAGAGTCAGACTGTGGGGGCTAAGCTCCATGGTCGAGAGGGAAACAGCCCAGACTGTAGTCTAAGGTCCCTAAATCAAACTCAGTGGGAAAGGAAGTGAGACCTCTCTGACAGCTAGAAGGTTGGCTTAGAAGCAGCCATCCTTTAAAGAGTGCGTAACAGCCCACTAGTTCAGAGATTTTGCGCCGAAGATTTAACGGGGCTTAAGTTTGATACCGAAGACACAGGGCGTTCGCCTTAGGCGAACGTTGGTAGGGAAGCGTTCTTTACGCGCTGAAGCTTAAGCGTGAGCTTGAGTGGAGTGTAAAGAAGTGAGAATGTTGGTATGAGTAACCACAAATCCGGTGAGATACCGGATCGCCGAAAACCCAAGGTTTCCTTGGCAATGAATATCAGCCAAGGGTTAGGCGGGCCTAAGCTTTGCGTGCTTTATCTAAGGTACGTCATGGCGATGGACAGACGGTTAATATTCCGTCCCCCCAATGTTTTTTCGATGAAAGGACGGAGCTTAGTAGTCTGAGCGTCTTATTGGATTGACGTTCTTGTCTTAAGGGTGTCTGTTTGGCAAATCCGGCAGGCATTAGCCCAAGAGTTGAGAAAAGGTTTTTCTTCGGAAGAATCGATTCAGATGAGCAGGCTTCCAAGAAAAGTTTCTAGAGCCAAAAATATTGGGTCCGTACCGCAAACCAACACAGGTGGGTAGGTCGAGTAGACCAAGGCGAACGGGTGAGTCCTCGTGAAGGAACTCGGCAAAACAACGGGCGTAACTTCGGGATAAGCCCCGCCCCCCACCACTTTTTTAGGAGTGTTCAGTTAGAGTATACTCAAAGAAAGTGGTGGGGGGCCGCAGCGAAAGATTCCTGGCGACTGTTTACCAAAAACACAGCTCTCTGCTAACTCGTAAGAGGATGTATAGAGAGTGACGCCTGACCAGTGCTAGAAGGTTAACGGTTAACGTCCCCGACTTTACGTCGTGGGGCGAAGGCCCGAAGCCCTAGTAAACGTCAGCGATAACTATAATCGTTCTAAGGTAGCGAAATTCCTTGACTGGTAATTTCAGTCCCGCACGAATGGCGTCACGACTGGGAAACTGTCTCCACGAGGAGCCCGGTGAAAATGCAGTGGGGGTGAAGATGCCTCCTACTTGCGGCAAGACGGAAAGACCCCGGAAGCTTTACTACAGGTTCTTATTGGGGTGTTGTTTTAGATGCGTAGCATAGCGGGGAGGCTTTGAAACTTGATTTTCGGATTGAGTGGAGCCGCCAGTGAAATACCCGTCTTCTAACATAATACTTCTAACTTCGAGGTAAGATCTCGAGGGACAGTGGGTGCTGGGTAGTTTGAGTGGGGCGCTCGCCTCCCAAAAGGTAACGGAGGCGTTTAAAGGTCGGCTAGGCCCGGATGGAAATCGGGCTGGTTGTGCAAAGGCAAAAGCCGGCTTTACTGCAAGACGGACATGTCGCGCAGTTGCGAAAGCAGAACTTAGTGAACCGACCGTGGGTTATAGAACCGCGGAAGATTATCGGATAAAAGCTACTCCGGGGATAACAGGCTAATAGCGTCTAAGAGTCCATATCGACGACGCTGTTTGGCACCTCGATGTCGGCTCATCTTATCCTGGGGGTGAAGAAGCTCCCAAGGGTTGGGCTGTTCGCCCATTAAAAAGGTACGCGAGCTGGGTTCAGATCGGCGTAAGCCAGATTGGTCCCTATCTGCCGCAGGCGTTGATACCTGAGGGAAGTTGCTCATTGTACGAGAGGATCCGAGTGAACAAACCTCTGGTCTACCAGTTGTCCCGCCCGGGGCATCGCTGGGTAGCTAAGTTTGGACGGGATAAGCACTGAAAGCATCTAAGTGCGAAGCCTCTCCCAAGATTAGGTATCGTAGATTCGTGGAAGATGACCACGTGATAGGCTCTAGGTGTAAGCGCGGCAACGCGTTAAGCCAAGGAGTACTAATAAATCATTTTTATTTACCTTCCTAGCTTTTTGGATATTAGAATTAATATAAAAGGAAAATACTGTCTTGGTGATAATGCCGGACGGGTTCCACCTTTTCCCATTCCGAACAGAGAAGTTAAACCGTCCAGGGCCGATGATAGTGGGTTTCCCGCGAAAGTAGGTTGTTGCCAAGACAGTGTTTTTCTTTTTACTTTACTATCTTAATTAAAAACCCTATACTGTATGTATAGGGTTTTTGTTATACCTTATTGGAAGTTTATGTCTAATCGTCTTGTTAAACAAATAATTATTGCTTTTATCTTTTTTTCAATTTTAGCCGGTATTGGTTTTTTGATTTACTATTTTAATCGAACGATTCCTTCTTGTGATGATGGGATTCTGAATCAATCAGAAGAAAGGATTGACTGTGGAGGCCCTTGCGCGCCTTGCCAGTCAATAAACACAGAAGATTTAGAAGTTTTATTAGTCAAAGCTGTCTCAGCCCAAGACAGTTTTTATGATTTAATTGTCCAAATAAGGAATCCTAATAAGAATTACGGCAGTGGCCGGGTGCCTTACCGGTTTCGGCTCAATGACGTTGAAAAGGATTTGACCCTTGAATTTTCCGGCCTAACCTTTATTCTACCCAATCAAAGCAAATATTTGATTGAGACTAAGGTGGAATTTTCCGGTCAAGCGCCTAAAATTGAGTTTTCTTTAGGAGAAGTTGAATGGCAGAAATTAGAAGATTACCAGCCGCCTCAATTGATTGTTCAGCAAAAGGAATACCGTCTTTTGGATGGAGATCAGCTAGGCTCTAGTCAGGCCAGGGGCGTTTTGGTTAATAAGAGTAATTTCGGTTTTGAAAAGATAAATATCGATGTTTTGTTGTTAGATTCATTTCAAAATATTTTAGCAGTTAATACAACTGAAATGAAGACATTATTGGCTGGCCAAGAGCGTGACTTTTTCATTAACTGGACTGGAGAAATACCAGGCGAAGTTGCTTCTGTAGAAATAGAAGCAGAAACTGATATTTTTGATTCTAGTAATTATTTATCGCCCGGCGGGGAACCAGGCAGATTTCAGGAATACTGAATAAATAATCAATATTCAATAGCCAATATTCATTCAATAGCCAATACTTTTAAATGTTCAATATTCAATATTCAATATCCATTTAACACTCAATAAATTAATAATCAATAAATTGAATGTTGGATGTTTAATTATTGAATGGATGTTGGTTATTGGTTATTAAATTGGACGTTGAATGTTGAGTATTGATAATTAATTCTATGTACGCTCATCTTAGAAAACTTGATTGGTTTCTGGCTATGATTGTCCTACTTCTTTCGGGGGTGGGGCTTTTAACTATTTATGGTATTGGTTCTGCCGAATCATTAGTTTTTTTTAAAAAACAACTTCTTTTTCTTGGAATTGGTTTTCTTTCAATGATTGGTTTGAGTTTTTTTGATTATCGGGTTTTTAAGAATCGTTCATCTGTTTTAATTATTTTTTATTTATTTTCATTGCTTTCTTTAATCTTTGTTTTGTTTTCCCAAGAGATTAGAGGGGCCTCTAGCTGGTTTCGCTTGGGCCCGGTGAATTTTGGACCAATAGAGTTTACTAAAATCGTAATTCTTTTATTTCTCGCTAAGTACTTTTCTTTACGACATATAGAGATGTATAATATTCGTCATTTAATTGTTTCTGGTTTTTATGTTGGCTTGCCGGTTCTAATCGTTATTTTCCAGCCAGACCTTGGTTCGGCTTTAGTTTTAATCAGTATTTGGCTTGGTTTGATTATGGTGGCCGGTATTAAGATGCGTCATTTAATTATTCTTGTTTTAATTATGAGTTTGCTTTTTACGGCCAGTTGGTTTGGTTTTTTAAAAGATTATCAAAAACAAAGGTTGCTTACTTTTTTAAATCCTCAGGAAGATCCTTATGGCGGGGGATATCATATGATCCAATCTCTAATCGCCATTGGTTCAGGCGGTATCTTTGGCCAGGGGTCAGATTCTAGTTCTCAGGCCGGTCTTAAATTTTTGCCTGAGCAGCATACTGATTTTGTCTTTGCTACGATGGCAGAACAAAGAGGACTAGTTGGTGTATTATTCTTGTTAATGCTTTTTACCCTTTTGTTCTGGCGAATTATTAGGATTACTTTAACTTGCTCTAATAACTTTTCTCGTCTTTTCGCTATTGGTTTAGCAATCATGCTTTTTTCTCAAGTGATTATTAATATTGGTATGAATATGGCCGTTATGCCGATCACTGGTTTAACTTTACCCCTAGTTAGTTATGGGGGAAGCAGTTTGGTTAGTATTTTCTTGGGCTTGGGTATTTTACAAAGTATTAAAGTAAGGAGCTAAAAAACCCCGCCTTAGGCGGGGTTTTTTAGATAAAGCTCTTAGAATAGATCCATTTTTCTTTTGGTTTGTTTGGTCTTACTTAGTTCTAGCTGTCTTAAAAAGCTTTCTATCTGGTCTAAACGGTAGAATCTATAGTTATTTATGGGATGACGGTATGGCCTTAAAATACCTCGCTTGTCCCAGTTTCTTAAAGTTAGGGGAGTAACATGAAGAAGCTTAGCTGCGTTTTTAATAGTAATGTATTTCATATTTTATCGTATTTCCTATTAAGGTTTTATATAGTTTATATAGCTTGCCCTATATCTATATTTTAACTTATTGAAAGTGTGCGTCAAGAGCTAACCTGTGGATAAAACAATGTTAGACACTTAGTGTCTAACATTGCTCACGATTTAATAACCAATAACCAATATTCATTCAATAATTAAACATCCAACATTCAATTTATTGATTATTAAATTATTGAGTGTTAAATGGATATTGAATATTGATTATTGGATAATTATCCTCTGTGGATAACTCTTAGACCTGTTCTTTGGCTTTACTTATTCAATTAGGCCTGAAATGGCGTAGATAAGCCAAAAATCTAGAGGTAGAATCAACCTTAATTAGGAGGAATATTTCTTATCCGATAGTATCGGATAGCTGCTTGACATGGATTCTGCTGTAAATTATAATAGGAGTACAACTCGATAAAGTTAGTTTCTGCAGAAAACTATTAGATTCTTAGTCCAAGAATCTGTTTATAGTTTTCTGTTTTTTGTTCTCTATGTATATCTCTTTACAACAAGCAGCCAAATTGTGCTCCTATTCACAGGACTATTTAAGCTTGCGCGCCCGCCAGGGGAAACTTAAAGCAGTTAAATTGGGACGCAACTGGGCCACAACGCAAGAATGGCTCGGGGAATATATTAAAAGAGTAGAATCTAAGGCTAATTTACCCAAATCAGAACCAGAACTAGTTCCAAAAATAACTAAGGTTGGGCCGACTCTTTTATTATCCGCTTTAGTTAAAAAAGAAAAAGCTTTGGTTGGCCAAATAGAAAGAACTATAGATCAAATCAGCCAGAGCTTTTATCAAAAGATTAAACAGCCTCGATTTGCCCTAAGCGTCTCTTTACTCTTTTTTATCTTAATCAACTCTTTTTTCTATTTTAGCCCTGATACTCAGGCTTGGGTGAACAAATCTATGAATCAGTTGGCTAATTATGTATTTAAGCAATCGTCTGGTTTGGCTTATTTAACTAAGGACTTTGGTCAAGCAACTAATAGGGGTCTTAGTCAAACATCTGATTTTATTTTTGATTTTATTGATGATAGCGGTCAGTTTATTAAAGAGCTGCCTTTGAAGATTCAGAAACTAGGATTTGTCTTGGTTAGACAGGGATACTGGGAACTTGAAAAAGCGCAAAATAACTTGACTAAGGCGGTCATCCAATTTCCTCGAAAAGCTAACAGTATTTTCACCAAAGCTGATTATAAAAATGAACGAATTAAGTCGGGCTTAAAGTCAAAATTGATTGGCTTGCCTCAAGCAACAACTAATTTATTTAAACAGGCTGATCAGAAAAACGAACAAGCTAAATTAAGTTTGAAATCGGGCTTAGCTGGCTTGCCCGGAAAAATTTCCCAGATGATTCAATCAAGCCAGGCATCCTTAATTGTCTTATCCGATATTCTATCCGATATATCTCAAAAATTATCC
>NYYU01000025.1 GCA_002685955.1 Parcubacteria group bacterium
GAATCCGATGTTTCATAAGATTCTGTAATACCTATAAAGTTTTCATAATCTCCATTCAGAGCCTTCTGATAATGACCTTTATAATCTCTCTTGACACATACTTCTAAAGGACAATCCAGGAAAACTTCCATAAAATTGGTTATTGCATCCCTTGCCTTTTGCCTTATAGATCTTTTATGGGATATTGTAGAAACAATTGCAATATTTCCATTATCATTACACTCACGAGCCATCTGTATAGTTTTTTCCAATATTGCATTCCGTTCATTAGTCGCATATCCAAAGGTATCCCCAAACTCTTCCCTGATATCTTCTCCATCCAGCAACTTAACATTATTTACACCAATTGCTTTCAAATCACTAAAAAGTTTTCCCCCTAATGTACTTTTCCCTGATGCACTCAATCCCGTAATCCAAATGGTCCCGACATTCAACTTCTGATCCACCAACACTACTCCTTTACTTAATCGACTAAACAAATGAACTCGTTACTTTCGCCACGAACTATTTATGTATAAGGCGGTAATTAAACATGATGGTATTCATTAAATACCAAATAACTATTATCTTTATTCTGTAACGTATTTTCCTAAGAAAGCTTAGCGGATAATTTTATAATGCAGGAAATGAACTTTCTGCAATTAAATCCAGTCATTCAAATATCTGTGGTAAAAGGATACGATTTGCTATTTATTTAATCGTTGAACAAACATGTTTATATTTTTCTAATGTATGAACTTCTGTCCAACCACTGTTTACATCTAAGGCTCTAACAGTATATTTCATATCAATAAACAATCTGATCAAATTGGACAATAAGGCATTGTCTATATTAATCCCTTTATATCTTTTAGCGTTTTTATTTATTTTTTTTAACTCTTTGGATGCACGATTTGAAAACTTTACTATACCCGCAAATTCACCATCAGCAATCTTATCATCTATTTCAGAACCTACATCTACTACCGAGTAAAGGTAATTAAAATTTCTTTTTTTTATATTTTTCTTCTCTTTGGTTACCACTACTTCAAGATTCTTATTTCGCTGTTTGACCAGTTTACAGGTACTATCCATTACCAACAATACATCAGCAGTCTGCTCATTTATCACCTGTTTGATAACATCTTCACGAAAGATAATATCCGAATAAATCACAATAGTATTTTTACAAAATTTACTTCTTGCTTTCAAAATAGAATACAAAATATTTTTATCCTGATAATGATTATTTCCAATAATTTTACAATCTTTCCTGTCAAATAGTTCTTTTTTATATCCTGCTACAACATAAATATTCTTTAATCCAACTTTGTTAAGGGTCATTATATTTCTTTTTAATAATGTTTTTCCATTTATATCAATCAATGACACCGGTATGTCATTAAACATTCTGCCCAACTTTCTATCTAATGTAGGAACTCCCGCGGCTGGAATAATCACTACAAAATCATCATACTCCCCTTTCAAAAATTCTTCTTCTTTTTGTTTTAAATCAAATTGTCCTTGCAATTTAAATACTTCTGATAAAGGAGCAATCTTTTCGTCAATATTTTTTATACCGCCTCTGCTTATTTCACTAAAGGTAGTTCGTATCGCTTTAATAGCTCCCCTTATGCCATGATTTGCATAAATAACAATCTTTATTCCATATTTTATCATTTCCCTTTCAGTTAACGATGGATATTTCGTTGGAACAACTATCAAAGGGGTATTCAATTTCCAATTTTTAGCAAATTTAATTATTTCACCCGGAGTATCTGATTTAGAATGAATTAATATTCCATCGGCACCAACCTCTGCATAAGCTGTAGCCCGTCTCAAGGCCTCTTCATGTCCCCAACCAGAAACCAAAGCCTCAACTCTTGCAAATATTGAGAATTCCTTTGATTTTCTGGCACTTTTTGCAGCCATTATTTTTCCAACAAATTCATAAATAGGGGCTAGTTCTTGCCTGCCTTCAAAAAGACTGTTTACTTTTGGGAATACTTTATCTTCGATACAGATGCCAGCAATTCCAGAATTTTCATATTTTTTTACTAAATGGATTACATTATTCGAATTGCCAAATCCTGTGTCACAATCTGCAATAACCGGCAAGTTAGAAGCTTCGTTTATTTGTGTTGCGGCCTCTAAAAACTCAGTCATTGTTAAAATATTTGCATCCGGCAGGGCATATGATGTTGATATTTCAAGACCACTTGCCCAAATACCTTCAAAGCCAGCTTCTTCTACCAGCTTTGCTGTTAATCCATTGTGGGCACCGACCAACCTGATCAATTCTTTTCCCTTTAAATATTTTCTAAACAGTTTCGCTTTATTCATATTTCAACCCGAAAACAGCTCAAATATCCAGTAACATAATACGATGAAAAAGCCGAGGGTTGCTGGACTGAAAATTTTTGATAATGCTTATTCCAAAATGAACTTTTCATTTTCTTTTAAAATGGACCACTAAAAGGTTGTTCGCGTTCTTCATCAATGAATAAAGCCGGATCCACGCGTCGATCTAAACAAATACAGCTTGCCTCATAAATATCTTTTGCCGTTGTATAATGTGCAGATTCTAACACGACACTTGTAGGAGTTGGCATATCAGGCCACGTCAAGCGTATCGGAGGCGCCTTAAACATTTTGTGATCATTTTCCACTAGAGCGGCTATTATTTCACCCGCGATTCCACACAACTTCCAGTCATCATCAATAACAACAAGTCTCCCTGTTTTTTTCACAGAGTTTAAAATCGTATCCATATCTAAAGGACGCAAACTACGCATATCAATAATTTCGGCTGAAATACCTTTTTCTTTTAGCGCTATCCCTGCTTTTTCAGTCTCAACAACCATATGAGATAAAGCCACTAAAGTTATATCGACACCCTCTTGAACAACATTGGCTTTACCTATAGGAACCCGATAAATACCTTGAGGCACATCACCCTCCTCATCATAAAGCCGTCTATGCTCAATGAAAATTACTGGGTCATCATCCTCAATACTTGATATTAATAAGCCCTTGACATCTTTAGGAGACACAGGCGCAACTACCTTGAGTCCCGGAATATGAGCAAACAATGCATGCATAGTCTGAGAATGTTGAGCACCCTGCCCCCATCCCCGTCCGACAATAACACGTATCACAATCGGTACTCTTTGTACCCCACCAAACATCCATTTCCATTTGGCAGCATGATTTATAATTTGGTCTAATGCCAATAGAGTGAAATCTAGTCGCTGATTGACCATAATAGGTCGCATACCCTGGAAGGACGCCCCAATCATCATTCCTACTGTGGCATTTTCACATGCAGGCGTATCGAAAACACGTTTAGGTCCGAATTCCTCCTCTAAACCGACTGTTGATCCAAAAACACCTTTTGGATCCGGAACCCCTAGACCACAAACAAACACACTTTCATCATAACGCATTATTTGAGCCTGCGCTTCTCGTAAAGCCTCAGAATATTTCATTAGTTAATATCTCTATGATGCTCTGAATCATAAGGTTGGTAACGTATTTTAAGTCACCCTCTTTGCCAATTTGTCGTTTTTACAAGAAGTTTTATAAAGAATATTCTTCATATCGCCTTTTGTAAATTTCCAATTAAAAGTTTTAGCAACCTTTCATAATGAACTTGAAGATTGAGTAATTTGTTTTTAAGAACCTCCAAATCTGAAAAACTATTTGTTATTAAGGGTTTCTCTGAACTACTGAAAAGAGTATTTCAACTTGGTTTGGGAAAAGGGGATTGACGAGCGAAATCAATCGCCTCATCTATCTCTTTACTAAAACCTTCAATCAGTAATTCTTCCTCTCTCTCAGAAACCACGTCAGATACTCTTTTGATTGGACACTTCTCTATCCATTCCTCAAGCTCTTGTTTAGAACGATATCCCAAACTGTAATCATAATTTGGCCCTACATGCTCACGCCACCTGTAAGTCATCGCCTCTATAAGTGTAGGACCGTCTCCTGCCCTTGCAAGGGAAACAGCCTCTAAGGCTGCCTCATAAACCTTTAATACATCGTTCCCGTCCACACGCACACCCGGAATTCCATATGATACTGTTCTTTTATATATCTCAACAGGAGGCTGCCTGACACCTAATGGGCTTGAAGTAGAATATAAATTATTCTCACAAACAAAAACAACCGGCAACTTCTTTAAAGAGGCCCAGTTCATGCTTTCATGAAAAACACCCTCTTCAATTGCTGCATCCCCGCAAGAAGCAATAGCAACATTTTCCACCTCTTTTATCTGAAAAGCTAAAGCACATCCTGCCGCATGGGGTATTGTTCCACCTAAAATAGAAGAAGACCCCATCACACCACTCCCAACATCAACTAAATGCATTGAGCCACCCCACCCTTTGCTACAACCCGCTTCTTTTCCGAACAACTCCGCCATCATCGCTTTAAGATCACCACCTTTTGCCATGTACCATCCATGAGATCGATGATACGGACAAACAACATCTCCTTCTATCAATGCATTACATATTCCAACAGCAACAGCCTCTTGTCCCGTATACAAATGCGTTGGGCATTTCATTTCATCAGCCGGATGATAAATCTCTGCAATTCGTTCCTCAATCATCCTAATATACAACATCTCTTTATATAGTTTCTTCTTTAAATCATGATTGATCATAATCGTAAAATTACCTTCATTTTTTTAAATCAATTAATTGCATAATAATATTAATTAACTAAGAATACGGTTGGTTGCAGCTTTGTCGCATTATGATTTTTCTTAATTGACCGACTCTATTACAAAATACAATAATGAAAACAAGAGCTGCCTGTGAATATTCTGAGAACTTTTGATGACTGTATGTAATCATCTAATACAATAACTCTCTATTTTGTCTCAAGAATTCCGTTCCAACTCTGGAGCGAATAACACCATGCAGACTACTTGACTTTAAAAAAAACCAAAAACGCCTTTGTAGTTCTTCGTCAGCCTCACTCGTCTGCCAAGTTCCCTTCAAACGTTTATCCATTTCATCAACGACGTCCATGATTTCTTCTGGAGTATTGTCAATAAGTTCAATTCCCATATCTTCATATAGTTCACTTCTGAGGAATCTGCCAGCTCCAGATTCAAGTATCTCTTGAATACTCATAAATCTATTTTCCCTTTTTAGCCAATATTTCTTGAAAATTGTTATATGGTTTGATTGCCATGAATTAATATGTTCTAAGTGTACAAAGTTTACTATAACTCCAGGCCTTTTAAAAAACCATGTAACGCCGTCTAATCCTGACGAGCAGGTAATAATAAAATAACAATTAGCAGATAGATAAATATCCAGTAACTCCGTTCTAAAACCTTTATGGGCGTATTCAATAATCTTTGGATTTTCGGTATTCACTAAGTCACCGACAATGGAACCCATTCTAATAACATAGTGCCCTCTTTTAGTCATCTCCTCAGCAGCCGGCATGTAACCTTCTATAGCACAATTTCTGAATACTTGATAATCCCAGTTTCTTCCCTTAAATTTTTTATCCAAATAGCTCTGGCTTCTATTAAGCATGCAGACGTAAGAGTCATTTTCGTTCATGCCCATTTTTTTTATTTCTGATTTTGCCCTAGAGACTTCCTCTTCTGTGAATTGTAGGTAAAGTTTACTTCTTTCTACCAACCCCAATACATCACGCCCATCTCGGGTTGCTGTAATCATATGTTCTGTTTTTATTGAAAACCTGGTACAGAACTCATAAAAATTTCTTGCTATACTATCTGAAAATATCACCCATTTTCTGGTTAAAAATATCCTTTTCCACATCTTTAATAACTGATTATTGCATATATGACGGTTCTCTCCATAGCCATCGTAAAATATATCTAAAGTGTTTTGGGGTTGAATATGATGATCTTTTTCAAGTAGGTACAACGACGGTCTTGAGATAAGAGGGCCTATCTTATCCGCATCCAATGATCCAAATCTTATAAATATAAAGGGTTTGATCAACCGGATAAAAATATAGACAATAGAAATAGCAAAATAAATTGATATCTTTTTTACTACAAAAAGAATGAAGCAGAACAACCCAACATCTTTGCTTTTTTTGTTTATCTTGCCTTGAAGATCTTCATAGAACTCTTTTTTCGATAAATTGTTTACTATTAGTGATTTAAACAACAGTTAGTTTAACCCTTTGCGTCTGGCAAAATTCAATATTTCCTGCACAGCTCTATCTATTGCCATGCCGTCAGGAGAATGAAAAAGTTTGGAAACCATATTATTTCGCTCTTTCTTAAACCTTTCAGGGAATTTTATTGAATCATCTATTGCATCTAACAATTCTTCAGGACTTTTTACAATATGTCCTGCCCTGAAGTTTTTTGGCATATCAGAGCTGTCCCAGGCGTCTAATTTTTCATCAGGATCGATATAAATAATCGGACGATCTAGTACCATGAATTCAGCAATTATCCCGGAAAGATCACTTATTAAAATATCTGTAATCCATAAGAAAGGATTGGGATCATCCACAAACCAACTAATTTCTTTTGTTAGCCATAATACTTTGTATTTTTTTGAAATGTTTATTAAAGTCTGATTGTTTGCATGAAAAGACAGGGGATGAAGTTTTACAATAAAGTTAAGGTCCATTTTTCTAATTTTATGACATATTTGCTCAAATGCTTTAACTTCACGGTCAAACCATCTCGCAAAAAGTGTCTCATTTCCATAACCCCACCCCCACGTTGGTGCATATAGTATGGTTTTTACGTTTTGATCCAATTCAAGAGTATTCATTATTTCCTGTCTATCAAATTTGCCATTAAGAAAATCATCCGTCCGCGGCCAGCCAACAACCTTTAAGCGCTCCTCGTCTCTTTCTTTAAAATTTAATCGTTTTATAATCTCATGTTTGTGGTATTCACCGGGCAGAAGAAGAAGATCATAGTCAAGTACTGAAGGGTAAAAAAAGTGTTTCTTAATAGGTAGTGAATGAAATACCTGCACCCAAAAGGCATCTTTTGGTACATAATGTAATTTATTTAAAGTATCTGAAATCCATATATCCGGCTTAATCCTTTCTGCAACGATTCTTTCGCTGTGCCCAGGATTACTTGAAACACACTTATTGCCATAAGCCTTATTATGATCTACGATAAGCTCATCATGATGGTAAACAACATTACTAATATTTTTCTCCATCAGCAGATTATATATACGTGGATGCGTCACTCCCCACCAACAATCTGCCTTTTCATGCAGCATATCCCAATACCTCTCCAACATCATTAAGGAATATGCCCAAAAACCTATCTTCACCTCACACCTATTTTAATACACATTTTTTTAATGCTGAAAAGCATCGTAATCGACAGTTAAACTCTTTTTCTTGAGACGCAGACATCTAATCATCTATGAATTGGCTCTTTTTGTAAATCAGGTACTAAATAAAATTAATATGCTCAGGAGGCTCTCCTACAGGTTTATTGAGTCGGACTTCCCCCTTTTTGTATTTGTCCAACACCTCATTTACTTTATGTTGCAAACACAAAGTGCCACACATTGTTTTTGCATTAAAATTCTCTGAGGCCAATTCTTTCATTACTTCCCAATAGCGATCACTATAGACAATCTCCTTAAATGAAGTGTCAACAATATTTCCTATATGGTACTTACTATACTTTTCATTAAACAGGCAGCCGCAAGGAGCCACTAATCCAGATCCAGAAAGCTGCAATAGAAATGGAGTTCCATAGCAACGCTCGTAGTCACGCTTTCCCTCAGATTCAATTTTTGACCATTTTATTTTCACTAAATAATCATCATCGCTCAAAGATTCAGCTTCTTTCAAAATATCATAGATCTTACGATATCCTTTGTAATCAACACCAATCGCACCGTTTTCATCGTCACTGCAATGCTTTATAACCAGATAATCTGGTCGTAATTCTTTACCCAATCGTGCCAGAGGTAAAATTTGATCAGCAAATTCAGGCATCAAGACCATCTGTATTCCTAATGTTACTTCTAATTTCTTTTTTTCCTTTATTTTGACTGCCTGTTTTATATTCTCTTTCACATTCCCAAACCACTCCTCTGGAACTCCCATAATTTCAGAATATCGTTTCGGTTCACCAGCAGACATATTGAATCTCAAGTACGTCAGGCTTGGCAAAATTTCTTCAAGTACATTTTTATTTAATAAATACCCATTAGTTCCAGATGCCATAGAAATACCTAATCTATGTCCATATTTTATACTGTAAACATAAACGGGGGAGAGTGAACTCTCTCCATCACTAACAAAACTAATTGCCTTTACGCCTATTTCTGCACAATCGTCAAGAAATCGTGTTATTACTTCTTTTGTGATTCGCTTACCCTTATTATCCTGCAAAGTAGAATAGCAGAAAACACATTTAAAGTTACAACCTCTGGTCAATGCCATGTCAATGCCAATAGGCGCAAATCGTTCACCACGTTTCCATGCCTGTAAGCGTTCTTGGTGCCATATAATCTTAGTTCCATCAAGTACTATCTTTTCCAATTCACCCATTTTATTTTCTTCTCTTATTCATTTCCATAAGTCACGGTTACTGATTTGCCGAATGCTATATCTTGTCTATTACGTTAATCCTCAAAAAAGGGTTAGTATGTCTTCAGAATATTTTTCTAGTTTCAACTATATTTTATCCTTAAACAAAAGTTATATGCTTCACACAAGGATTCTTAATCTCCCACAAGAACTTATTAATCGAATTTGGCCTACAATTTGGTGGACATTTTTGTGTATTAATGTCTTCCTCTAAATAATGCTTAATTTTTTCTCTTTTTTCTCCAATCCATATATCTTTAAACGCGTGCTTGTAAATATTACCAAAGACAAAATCTTCTTTATCCCAATAAGGGAGACACGTTGCTATATCCCCTGCCGAGTTCAGAACGGAAACAAATGAAGTTCCATAACAATGTTTATACGTCCTCTTACCGTAATCCTCAAATGATTCTCTCCTTGCAATAACCATGAAATTTTCACTGGAAAAGCTTTCTGCTTCATTAAGAATATCCTCTATATTATTGGAATCAAGCTGCTCTCCAGCTCTATATGATTGCAAATGACTTTGCTGTACAAAGGGCTTAATTGCAAAATAGTCTATTCTTGTATCTTTTAAAATCTTCACTGCCTTTATTAAGTAGTCTACATTTTCCGGCAATAATACATACTGTACTCCAATATCCACATCCAAAGACCCTCTTTCTTTTATCTCAGAGGCCTTCTTAATATTAGCCACTACTCTTTCGAAAATCTCCGGTTTAACTTTGTGGATATCCGCATAGTTCTCTTTTGTTCCACCATTAAAACTAAACCTTACAAAGGTAAGAAATGGCAATATAGATTTTGCAAGATCTTCTCTTAATAACTGCCCATTTGTAAACAATCCCACATCTATACCACTATTTTTAGAAGAAATGATGAATTCTTCTATGTCCGGATGTAGTAAAGGCTCTCCCTCTCCCGCAAATAATATACTCTTCACACCAACATCTTTAGCTTCATCTATAAATGCGAGGAATTTCTTACAATCAAGTTTTCTATTTGGATACCCAATAAAATCATAAGCGCAAAAGACGCATCTATGGTTACAGCTTCCCACAGGGCTTATTTCCATGTATATAGGGTAAATGTTCTTTCCCTTTAACCAATCACATACCCTGGGAAGATGGTAAATCAATTTGTGACTGTCAATTTTGTATTTATCCATCTCTGGTTCGTGGATTATGCTAATTTACATCGATTAACAAGTGGCAATAGAACGTTGATTTACTCAGGTACTCGCAGATATTTTTTCCCTAACAATTTAACAATGGCAAACTTCAAAATCTCTATAACTTTTTCCAAACTCTCCTTGTTACTACTACGACCATTATTCATAACGCATAATTCCTTTTATAACGCGCTTAACTTATACTTAAAACCCTGACAATCTGAGTCCAGTTAAACTATTTTCTGTGTCTGCCTTTGCAACTAACAATGGCATCTAAAATACAATGGCATATAGAGTGATGAATTACTTCAACTGGACCATATTTCTGTGCCGGAACATAAAAATTAAAATCTCCCGCTGAAGACAGAGGGTTATCATCTTTGAAGCCGGAAAGAGTTACGACACTACACTCTTTTGATTTTGCCGAATCTACACCCCGTAAAATATTCTCCGACTTGCCAGAGCTGCTTATGGCGATTAAAATGTCTCCAGGGTCTGCAAACATTTCTATTGATTTCTCAAATATATATTCATAGCCGAAATCATTTCCGAGACACGTTAACAGTGAGCTGTCGTTAAAAGCAATGGCTCTTATACCGCAAGTTTTCCAGAAGTCCGTAGACATGTGGC
>NYYU01000026.1 GCA_002685955.1 Parcubacteria group bacterium
CCCAATCTTTAATTGTATATTTTCCTTCATTCGATGCCATACGCTCCAATCCCTTTTCTTCTGATTGCGGCCACTCTACCTTTGCGTATTCATGTTGTTTGAACACTGCTTTTATATCAGGCGGGTTTTGTTTACCTGTTGGAAACTTAAACTCTTTGAATATGTCTGGTGGGAGTTCGGGATGAGAATTAACTTTAAGAGTAAAAGAACTGGCGTTTGCATAATGCCCTTTAATCGTGTCTCTGATGACTTTTTGGGGAACAGTAGAATCAGAATCGAGTTTAAAATCTTGATCTTCTATTGTACTGTGTTTGCAGTTTAAGTTAATGGTAAAGGTAGTTTCAGAGGGAAAGGCTTTATTTTTGTTTTGTAGAAGCTTTATTTGTTTAATAGCCTTTTCCGGAATGAGAAAGTCATCCTTATTCTCAAAATAGTCAAGTTTCAGCGGCTCATAGTTTTTATTAAATGCCAAGAATTCTCCTTTAAGATCACCATCAAATTTCCATATATAAATGTAACCTCCTTTTTTCTCAACTTTGTAACCTTTATTTTCTGCTGCGGCAATGATGCCTTCCGAATCATCTTCGGGTTTCTCTATCTTTGCATATTTGTACTGTTTAAAATTGATTTCACTTGGGGGAAATCCTTTTCCACTAAAATAGTAAGGTCTAAAAATATCTTTCGGAAGAGAGTCGTGGTCCGTAACTGTTAATTCAAAGTGCTTTCCACAGGCATGATAATTACGCTTAATTTTGTCCAGAAATTTCCTTCTTCCTTTAATGCGGGATTCCATATCTGTATATACTAGGGGTGCCGCTTTGACATTGCAACCATCGGCTTTGCAATATAATTTAATTTCCGTATTAACTGGAAGATTATCTCCTAATGTAGTGATGTGTATATTATCCAATTGCGGTAGCGCCATTAAGTCATCTTTTCCTTTAAAATAAAACCTTTCATAGCCCTTAAAATTTACGTAATTGTGACCTTCTTCAAGTTCAGAAGATGAAAGATCTGTGTAGATATAACAATAGTCTCCATCGAATTTATGCTTATAATCATCTATAGTTATATGTTTCAGGCCCGTTTCATAGGGAGTGTTAATTTTTATTTCTTTTTTATATCTTTCAACCAAAAACTTTCGATCACTTCGTCTTAATGTTGTTTTCTTAAAATTGAATGCCGAAAGATTACGGTGTTTTAGGAGCTCCAATTCCAATGTAAACTTGTGCCCATAATCCTTAAAGTGTTCATTGAAGATTTTCAGTATTTTTCTTTCAGAAGTGCGGGATTTCCTTCTAATTCTTATAATCTTATCTTGGAATTCAACGCCATCGAAATATTCAAGCTTCAGCTTTGTTCCTCGGGGGAAAGCTTTTGGTATTGATCCATCCTTATATTGAATTACTATTTCTGTAAATTTTTCTGTTTCCTCTGTTTTATCGTTTCCAAGAGATTTTTGTATTCCTGCAATTGAGCGAACCGGGCGGACGAAAGGGAAGTCTTCATTGGTGCTATTAACGAAACCGAATGGAAAGTTTACAAACCAATGGCCTTCAGAACCGTATTCTTTATTACCTGTCCAAATCACAGGTTGCTTCACATCAAAGATGGGATTAATAACCCTTTTTTTATATTTCTTTGGCTCAATTAATGATACAGCTTCTTCTACAGTCGGTAGCCTCCAGTCATGATAACCCGCATACCCTTGTCTGTTTAGTTTCTCTATCCATTTATTTGCTTCTTCCCAGTTCATTCCTCTTTTCGAACCATTCTGATGCCACAATAATCCCGATGTATGGTCTGTAACCAGTTTGTTCCCATTTATAGATTTTACTTCATAATTATGGTCGATTGTGCTATGGGCAGAAAATCCCCAATTCATATCTTTATCATTACGTATCGATATGTTCGGGATTGCCTTAACCTGAACAATTGATAATTCTTTATAGTTTGTTCTCAAATTATCTGGTGTTGTATTTGAATCTTTTTGCACAATGGTTGATTGCTTGTGGATGGTTTCAGAATGTTTTTCTGAAATTGACTCTCTGTCAGTTTCAAGTGTTTTCCACGTACGCACGGGTCTTATCGAGCGGGGGGTGTTGTTGATAGAGGTTCCGCATAGACCACCAAGGCTGAAGCTTATGCGCCACGCTTCTCCATTACCACGCCTGTCTCCTGTCCATATCCACTCCTGATCTTTGCTGAATATCGGGTCAATACACAATCCCTCTTTTTTGCTCGATTCCAGCAGAGAGGCTGCTTCTTCCAGAGTGGGAAGTCTCCAGTCTATGAAACCGGCATACCCTCGACGGTTCTGTTTCTTAACCCATGCTTTCGCGTCAGTATGTGTCAAGTATTTTGCTTTTGAACCGCCTTGATACCACATCAGACCCGTAGTATGGTCTTTTACAATTCTGTCTCTTCTATTTTTTTCCGCATGATATACGTTCTTTATCGTACTGTATGCCTTGTATCCCCACGTCTTCTTTTCAAGTATGGATAAGTGAGTTATCTTTCTTACGTCATCAGACTTTATGCTTGCGTATGTTGATCGGAGTTTTATGGCGATTGTAGAATCGGTGATGTTGTTATTGTCTGAGGCAGTAATGATTGTACATACAGACACTGAATAGAAAAACAGTATCAGGCTGATGGAGTAACTTAAGGCTTTGTATATGGTTGAATTTGTCATTCTCATAGTTAGAAATTATTTCTCTCCCTAATTTCCCTGGTATCGAACAGCCTCAGCCGGGGTAATCTTCTTGATAGTACGTCCAACCGCCAGGAGCGCACCAAGAAGGCAAATAAATAAAGTAATACCTGCTGCAATGAGTATTAACTGCCACTGCATATAAAACAGGGATTCGTCTCCCTCCTCCTTAATAATTTTTTTAATCCGTAACCCAAGACTCAATCCAAGAGGCCAGGAAACAGCTATTCCAAACAAGAATGCAGATACCCACAAAAAGACAGATTCCAGAGAATAGAATCGATATACCAGACCTTTGCTAGCTCCAATCGCCCTGAGAATACCAATTTCAGCAGTCTTTCCCTTGATATTCTGGTAAAACGAAAGGAAGATATTGCAAAGCGCAGCCAGACTTACAATACCTGATACTATAATAAAGATCCAGAATCCAAGGCTTTTTATAAAGAGTATATGGCTTAAGTACTTTATTTTACTAACATCAAAAGCGAGGTTGATCTCACGTTTGAATAATGGAACAGCGTTTGTCATGTCCTTTATATCTTTGAAATATGCTCCAAGTAATAACTTGTTTTGAGTTTTCAGTTCTTCAACCAGGTCTTTGCTTACCCCTGGCTTGTGGACGCTATCAAGAAATACAAAACATCCTGGCAATTCAATTCCCTTCGGGTTATTATATTGTAATCCGTTATACAGATTTTTCTTAAATTGAGCTTTTGTCCATAATTTTGGCTTTTCGCTGGAGTTAATAGAAAAGACAAGCCAATATTCTTCGTTTTCATTACGCTGTGTAACTTTTAGAGGTAGCAACATAGGGATGTCTTTCATTACTTCACTAATGTACTTATCAAAAGCATTTTTTAGGTTTCCTGCTGTCTCTTTTGTAAAGGGGCCTAAGTAGGCCTTGTTGTATAAGTATTCTTGATTCCAGCATTTCGCATGAAAGGCGGCATAGTAATCATCAGTTACTAAGAAGTTGTAAGGAATCTCAATGTTAGTTGCAACTCCCACTACCTGCAATCTTGTCTTGCGGCTATCAACATAAGATATATATATTTCTTCAGGATAGTTGTCCTGGTCGGTATAACCAAGTTCTTTGAGAGTTTTCTGAGAGATAATTATTCCAAATGGAAAGCCTTTCGTCATACCTTCGGAATCTAAACCCTCGAAAGTGGGCAGATATATGTCATTGCCTTTTATCCCTTCCTCGGTGAATTTCAGAATTTGTATCAAGGGGTCTTCTTTGTGTACTGTTCTCCCCATTTTCCCTAGAGTTGGCTCGCCGTCTGCATTGTAGAACCTTATTCTATGTTCATAAAAGGGCAATGCATTGTCAATAATATCTCCTTTTAACCACGAAATGTCCTTATCAAACGATTTTTTTTCAGCACCACATGCTGGCGCCGGACAAACCCAATCATCCGGAATACCACTAATGCTATCTCTTTTCTCCGGATCATATATATAACCGCAAACAGAACATTCCCATTTTATCACAGGTTCTTGAAATCTCAAACTGCCGGATTCAGACTTGAGAGACATAATCCTGCCAATAACATCATCAGTAATTTCCTCACTTGATGTTTTGCCCACAGAGCTGCCAGCGGAAGACCAAAATAACATTCGTTTCAGCATGGGATTTTTGTCAAGTTTTGCATCAAGAAATCTGCCAGTTCCACAAAAGATTCCACCAATAACCAAGACAGAAATGATCAGGATCGAAATTGTAGCTACATTCATAATCGTCAAGGGTAAGTTTTTTTTATAACATAATTCTCTTATTGCGTATTTTAATGAGAATTTGAACAGAAAGGATGATTTGGATTGATTTGCATTGTTTACAGCCGGTGTATCTGTGGGCGGACCATTCACTGTTTCACTGGTTTTTTGTTTACCGGAGAGTTGTTCAACTCTAACAAGCAATTCTTTGTCGTCTTCGAACTTAATTTCTTCAGGGCGCATTTTGCCATCTGTTTTCTTTGTAAAAGATTTTCCGGTAAATATGTGTTTGCCCTTAACTCCTTCACGCTGTATGTCCATGACAAGACTTCCATCAGCTAAGACCAGTATTCTATCAGAGTGAGTGTATGCATGTTTATAATCATGTGTTACCATAATCAGAGATTTTTTGTCATGATCATCTTGTTCCATCCAACCATTAATGATGTGTTCCATAATTGTTCTTCCGGTTGCAGGATCAAGATTGCCAGTAGGTTCATCGGCAAACAGTATTTTAGGATTGTGAGAGATACCGCGCATTACAGCAGTCCTTAAATATTGTCCGCCGGAAAGTGTTATTGGGTATCGTTCTCTGGGGTCTTTACTTGCTGTCGACTTCGTATCAGTAGTATTGGAGGGGTTGCTTTCATTGTGATTTGTATTAGCATTAGTAGTATCGAGAGTGAAGGCTTTATCAAGAAGATATTCCGTCCTGTTTTTGGTGTAATCGTCGCTATGTTCATTTAAATATAGCGGAATTGCAATGTTTTGTCCTGTCTTAAAATGGCTCAACAGGTGACCTGCCTGGAAGATAAAACCAAAAAATTGTTTTCTAATATCAACAATCTCATTCTCTTTTAAATTAGAGACATCTTGAAGTTTATTTTGGTGGTATACTTCAATCTTGGAAGGCGCATCCGGCTTGTCTATCAAGGCAAGCAGGTTGAGTAATGTTGATTTCCCGGATGCGGAGTAACCAAGAATAGTGGTTACCTCGCCCTTCATTATATTTATTGTCCCGGGGATATGCAGGGCAGTTAAGCTGGTTTTATTTATTTTATTCTCGTAAGTCTTTTTTAAATCGGTAAAGGCAATGTTGACTTTGTTGTCTTTGTTATCTTCCATAAAGGATGTTTTTCTTACTAGGTTTAGTACAGTGTTCCACATCATCGCCAACGATATTGTGAAATACCGAACTCTGTTAGTCTTGGCTTGTCATACACATCTCGTTTTAGATGTCTCTATATCGTTTATACAGGATAGCAGGGGGCAGAATTTATATTATCATTATTTAGCAGAAGAAATTATGGCTTAATTCCACCACCTGTTGCGTCACCGGTATAAACAATGCTATTGATTTTGACTATTTTCCCATCTGTGTCGATATAAAATACCTTCCACAGGTTTCCTTTTACGCCGTTAGAGGGGACTCGAAATGTCATTAAAGTTTCTTCGCTTTTGCCCTTATAGACATAAACCCTCGCATCGCTAACTGCGGAAAGTCGGTTCGATCTGCTCTTTTGTCTATTGGTATAATCATGGACATAATAATAATACCTTTCGTTTCTTAGTGTTTCATGTATAGTAACAGTTTCCGGACCATAACTGTCAACATCATCAACATCCAGATATGCTTTCAATTTTTTAACGGCCTTACTATGTTCTACCGTACCTCTTTGATGTGGCATATACTTGTAAAATATATGGTTATTTCTGAACCACAGATGAGAGTCCAGATCTTCAGGTTTCCTGTCCCAGTGCAAAACAATCCTGTATGCATGCGTACCTCCCGGGCTTAACGAGAATTCTCTCTGATTACAGGGGCTTTTGTCTTTTAATGTGGCATATCCTTCTGCCCTGGCAACGAAATCAATAAGTCCGTTTTTATTGTCCTTTTCAGTGAATGGGCCATTCCAAATTGTAATATAACCTCTTTCGTCGGTTAAGGCTGTCACTTTATGGCCTTTTTTGGTGAATTCAACCTCAACACCTTGTA
>NYYU01000027.1 GCA_002685955.1 Parcubacteria group bacterium
TGATATTGTACATTTACAGAGTGTCACTGGCCTATCCGTGTGTATCCACTAATTATGGCAAGTAAACCATATATAAAATGGATGAGATAGTATTTAGGCAATACCGGCTTGGTGATGAAAGCAGAATAGTCGACTTGTATGTAATTGGCACGCCTCAAAAAAGAACCATTGGATTTTGGGAATGGATTAATAAGTGTGGTCCTTTTGGGCAAAGCATTGTTGAAGTAGGTGAGCTTGATGGGAAAATAGTTGCCACATATGCTGTAATGCCGGTCCAGGTACAGCTCAAAAAAGAACTAGTAAAGGCTGGTTTTGGAATTCAATTGTTCATCCACAATGAGCACAGAAATATTAATAATTCTATATTGATCGCTGACCGAGTATATAAACGATGTGAAAAAGATGGTTTTAATTTTATTTATGGTTTCCCAAATGATTATGCCTTTCCTCTTCATTCAAAAGTGATGGGTTGGGAGCATGTTGCTGATTTCAGGTGTATGGAATTACATACACAAAAGATTGTATCTGATAGTGAATATGATAGTGATGTTAAAATAGAGAGAATAGATGTCTTTAATGAAGAAATAGACAAACTATGGCAACAATCTTCTATAGCTAATCCGGCAAAAAATGCGGTTATTCGCAATTCCTCTTTTATGAATTGGAAGTTCTTTAATAATCCTCTTGAGCATTACATTGCAAATGTTGCAAAAATAAATGGGGAAATTGTGGGGTATATGGTCTTAAAGTTGTTTCGTAAGGAAAATGTTTTTTGTGGACATCTTGTGGATTTTCTTTCTAGAAAGCAAAATGAGAAGCTCATATTTCAATCTCTACTGCATAGGGCTTTTGATTTCTTTGGTTGGGCTAAGGTAGATGTCATTTTTGCTTGGTGTTTCCCTTCTAATACATATTTTGAAATGCTTTACTCGATCGGATTCAGGCCAACAGGGTTTAATACACATTTTGCACTAAAGCCAATTAAAAATAACTATCTTGCTGGCCTTATCAAATATGATAATTGGTTTATTACCATGGCTGATTCAGATGCATTTTGATAGAACGGAATAATGAATAAAATACTTGTAGTTGTAGCGCATCCTGATGATGAGGTGCTTGGCTGTGGTGGGTCAATGGCAAGGTTTGCACTGGAAGGTAATGATGTTTATACACTTATACTCGGAGAAGGTATTACATCGAGAGATGAAAAGAGAGTGAGAGTAATAAGAGATAGCGAGATTGCGGAACTAAAAAAAAAGGCAGAAGATGCTAATAAGATTTTGGGGGCTGAAAAGGTATATACTTTTGATTTTCCTGATAACAGATTTGACACAATACCACTGCTTGATATTATCAAAACAATTGAAAAGATTAAGGAAGATATTAAGCCGGACATAGTATTTACTCACCATTACGGCGACCTCAATATTGACCACCAGATAACGTTCAAGGCAGTAATGACAGCCTTCAGACCTGCAATAGATGAGAGTGTAAAGGAGCTTTATTCATTTGAAATACCATCATCTACTGAATGGAATGCCCCTTCTTCATTAACACATTTCATGCCAGAATATTTTGTTGATATATCTAAAACCATCAAGCTTAAAGTAAGGGCAATGAAAGAATATAAATGTGAAATCAGGGAATATCCCCACCCGAGATCAATAAAATCTATAGAAATAAAAGCTAAACAACGGGGTATACAAGTCGGACTTGAAACTGCGGAGGCATTTGAAGTTATAAGACTGATTAAATAGAAAATGACATGAAAATTTGCCATATCCACCATGGAATCATTTAAGTGTCAAGAAGCATTTTGATCTTGATAATTTAAAATACAACGGTCCCTAACAAGCTCTTTGTAATCATATATCATAATAGAGTGAGAACATATTAATATGTTGAAGTAAAGAAAAGCATTGCATGGATTATAGCCAAATGCAGTGTCGATTTTAATTTAGTTTTCCGATAAACGACCAGACTCCTGTCTGGTGGTGAATATGCTGTCCTAAGGCCTTAAAGATTTTACACACTCCTGTTCGTAGAGTTTCAATGGAAATTTACCGTCTACGATTCCTGTATCTTACAATGAATTAATATAATAGGGTTAGATTCAGGAAATCAACTCATATAGTATGGAGGAACTTAAAGATTACATCAAGAGGATGGATAAGAGCCATAATGACTTTTTGTTGGTATTTACACAAGTGGTGATAACGAACATATAGGGAACATCAAAAATTGGGGAAATTGACCAATTATACAAATTTGCTAATTTGGGACTGTTATATGTGAAAGCAATATTGGTTGCAGCAGGGCTTTCATAAAAGCTGGCTATAACTAAGTTGGAATATTGAAGAGCACAGGAATACAAAGGGAAATATGTTGATCAGCTAATATTGGAAAAGTGTAAGGAGTGGACTCTGGATAATGAATAGTAGGGTATATCCAATAAATATCGCAGGCATTAAAAATACTGGTACCGAGAAATGGTTGAAAAATTATTTTATTCCTGTAACTGGAATAGAATTCAACAGTATTTACGGTCATGTTTCTACTTCCTTTCTTGATTCTGTAAAGCAATATAACGATGATGTTATTTACTGGATAGCTATTTCTAATCTAAAAATAATCAATACTACTTCACTGTGGATTTCAGAGGTATTAAGATTGATAAGATTAAAGGAAAGAGGATATGAATATGTAATTGGTACAGAGAAGGTAAGGGTACCAAATGACATTTCGGTATTTGGATATGAATATCTTTCTGAAATAGACTTTATTGGCAAGGTTGTTTCCAGTCTGAATTTCCAGGAAAAAATTAAAAATGTTTTACGAACTATAAAATACAATTTAAATCCCTCTGTTTTTGCTAATAAGAATTTTCTAACTAATATTCCAGCTCCGTTTTTTTTTACAGGATGTAGAGACTTGCAAGAGGTTGGTTTGTATTGTAAACAAAATGAAATATCACCCGTCCAACTGCCGCTTTTGCTCTTTGCAAATAATAGATGTGAAGAAGATAAGAAAGAATCTGAACATGATGATATACTTGAACTTGTTCACCGTTTTCTTGTTTTAATTAAAAAGCAATTTCCAGAAATTAACAGTCAATTGTTTGGATTACTGAGAAAAGAGCTGGAAGGAGGATTCATAAGCAGTTTATTGTTTTTTAAACATAACTTTAATGCGTTCAGCAGGTTTAAACCGAAAAAATTATTAGCTACAGGATTAGGAAATCCTATTGCTAGATTATCTTGCGCATCTTATAGGCATGCTGGGGGAGAGGTCGTAGGGTTTAATCATGGCAATAATTATTGTTATGGCTATAATCCTGAAACTTTGAAATTGCTTGTCATGGTGGATCAGTACGTAACGGTGACTGCAGGACATAAGGAGCTTTTACAAGAAACCGTAGAAAAGTTTCCCTCTGATTTAAGAATGGGAAGTATAACATTCATAAAACAATCTTATTACAAACAATTGTTTACTGAACATCAGAGGAAAAAGCCTGTTAATGAAATTAAAAAGATTATGATTGTTGGCTTTCCAATGACAGGTCTTTACTATTCTTTTTTCCCAAGTGGTTATGCATATACGCATCTTGACCTTGAATTAAGACTTGGGAAGCTTTTGATGTCAAATGGGTATTATGTTGTTTATAAACCACACCCATCGACTTCAAATGATATAGATGCGGTATTTGAAGGATATGCTGACAAGGTTATAAAGGATAGATTTGAAGATGTTATGGGACAGGTAGACTGTGTGATATTTGGTAACTTCTCCACTACTGCCTTTGGTTATTCATTGCCTAGCAATAAGCCAATAGTGCTTATTGATGTAAAAGGGAACTATTGGCACCCAAGAGCATTTGGATTAATAAAGAAGCGATGCTCTGTGGTTGAAGTTGACGCTGTTGAAGGAAGAATTGTTTTTGATGATCAAGATGTTCTTGATGCAGTTGATAAATCTCTTGAGAATATTAATTATGATATTCTTTATGAATATGCTTTTTGAACCCTAAGGGTAATACGTGAAGGCATAAAGAGTTAAAGAGTTAAAGCGTTAAAGCGTGTAATGATTAGGTGGTATAATATGAAATTGCAAAGATTTATTAAATGTACACTATCCGTCACATGGGAGCCACTTCATTTTACTGATGATGGCGTTTGCAATATCTGCAAAAGTTGTGAATATAGGTTTGTTCATCGGAAATAAAGAGAAATGGGGTGGATGGTACGTACAACTGAATATGCCTTCAAAGAACTTGATTTAAATAAACTGACTGCTGGTATATATGGAAATAATACAGGCCGTTACAAAGCTTTCTTAAAGGCCGGTTAAAACGAGGCAGGAAGATTTAGAAAACACAGGTTGCACAAAGATGAATACGTGGACCAGATAATTGTTAAGAAATGTAATGAATAGATTCACTCAAATATTAATCAAATGAAAAACAATTTTGTAATTTTTATAAGACATTTTGCTGCTCTGGATCATGTGTTGCCGTTCATTGATTATGTCTTAATAAATAAAAAAGGAACAGTCCAGCTTATACTAGAACGGGAAGAATTGCCAGGTGCACAAGATCACTTGGAATTCGTGAATAGAATATACAAGGTGTATTCGGCATACTTTAATGATATAGCATTTTCTCCATTTTATAAAATAATCTTTAGAAGTTATCAAAAATTTTTGAATGCAGATCTGTCATTTTATAGAAGAATGCCAAATTCGAATTTCTTTTTGACAGTCATTAATGCTGTTGGTATGAGAGTTTATGAGTTTGTTTTGTCAGGAGCCATAAAAAGATTTATTTATGGTCTCCGCGACTCTTGTGTAGTAATGGGAGCTTTCGGCAGTGAATTACAATTTCCCGCTAAATATGTTGTGAAATATGCAAGAAAACAAAATATAACAACAAGATGCTACCCCCATGGTATTTATACGAGTGCAGACATATATAACATTTCTAAAGGTAAACTAAAATATAGTGATTTAATAAAGAAAAAAATTGTAAACAAAATTAGAGGTAAAAGGTATTACTATGAAAAGTACTTGACCTGTTATTATCAGAAAGACACACATTTCAATTCCCCATCATCGGGTGAGTTCGAGGAACACAAGAGAATAATCGAAGTAGGTAATCTAAGATATACTTATGAGTGGAATGATGTTATTAAAAGCTATTTGCTGGGAAAATATAATTTTGAATACGGTGATCAAGCAAAATTGAATGTTGTTCTTTTTATTAGCAATGCTAAATATAATGTTATTCCAGAAATGTTATGTAAAACTATTAAAGCGCTTGAGGAGTTGGAGCACATAAATATTGTATATAGACCACGCTATATAGCTGATTTAGTAAATGCAGATAACCCGAGCTTTAAAGGTTGTAATGCTTTAGACATACCATCCATTGTTTTGTCAGACTGGGCGGACATTGGTATAGTTTATGGTAGTAGTATTGGTTTCCAACTTTTGTTAGACAAGGTGCCAATAATTGTACCAAGCTATATTCACAACAATAGCACAATTTATGAAAAATATGATGTTTGCATTAAAGCAGAGAACATAAAAAAATTGATTTGGATATTAAGTCACGATAAAAAGGCTATTAATGATTTTGTAGACCATGAGAAATCAAGAAAGTTTATCAATGATATGTTTTATGGTAACAAGACTTACCAAATGTTAATGGAGGCATATTTTAATATTGTTGTTGGTTAAAAAAGATAGCAATACAAGTTGCTACTGGGAATATTAGATGATTTACACATAGCTCTTTGCCAGGAAAAGTTAAAACAAGAATTCCTACATAAATCTGATGATCAGTCCATTGTTAATGTAAGTTATATAGTGCACTCCTTAGTAATTAATGATAACTAAGAAAAGAATATGACGGCAGACGAATTTTCAATTGGAAAACATAAGGTTGGTAAAGGCCGTTCATTCATTATAGCTGAAGTTGCTCAGGCACATGATGGTTCATTGGGGACGGCTCATGCATATATAGATGCTATTGCTGACACAGGAGCAGATGCGGTTAAATTCCAGACTCACATAGCCGCTGAAGAGTCTACCCTGGATGAGCAGTTCCGTATTAAGTTCAGCTACCAGGATAAAACACGTTATGAATACTGGAAACGTATGGAATTTACAAAGGAACAATGGAA
>NYYU01000028.1 GCA_002685955.1 Parcubacteria group bacterium
CTTTAGAGAAACTTAAAACAATTACTGGATTTGAAAAAGTTAAATCATTAAATCCTTAATGCTGAATATCATCGTGGACTATTCAAATTAACCTTCTTGCTTTTTAATCAAGTTTTTTGTATTATCTCTAGATAACGATAATTTCTGATCTTTTACAATTCTTTTAGAAAGGAGGACTAAAATGACTATTGTTGTGGATCTTACTCAAGCGCGAACTGATAAACGAGAAGCTGTTCCTAACACTCTAAATGAATTTCTTGAAAAAGCCAGACAATTGATTAATGAATCCTCTGAGAGCAAAGATCTTGAGATAATCACCACCATAAGGGATATAGGTGATTTAAAGAGGAAAATCGAAGGAGTAATTGCAAAAAAAATAATCGATGCAAAAATGATTGACCAAGGATTATTTTTATGTGGAATCTACGTACCTCGAGTATTCACAGAATACTTATCTTCTTCTCCAGAAAGCTGGATAGCAAATGATTATAGTTTGAAAGCTAGGAAAACGAAAAACGCTTTTGCCTTTAAGCAGGGTGGAGATATCTGTTTCTTAATTTGTAGTATTTTTATTGAACGTGGCGCATGGAGAATAATGGATCCTAGCTATTATTATAAAATGGGCAAATCGTTCTATTATCAATTTTACGTTAGCGCAAAGCAAGAAATCGGATATCATATGAGCGGTCATTTTGAAACAGTAGTTGATATAACAAAAGAATGTTTTAGTTCAATTTAACATAATTAAAAGGCTTCTGAAATAGAGGCCTTTTTATCAATAAAAAAAACCGTAGGGCAAATCATACGGTTTTATTAATTAATTAAAAATAGTGCCAACCCATGGCCTCCCAGGCAGCTTCGGCATCGCTGATATCAATATTTTGCTCTTCAGCTACACCAATAATCATTTTTTCAATATCCTCGTCAAACTACTTAACGCACTCAAAAAATGTTCTTCCTTTACTATTAGGTTTAATCACATTCCCTATATCCCTAACTTCTCTAAAACCAGCAGATTTTAACATGGTGATAACCTTTTTAATCGGATAGGTTTTTTCAAATACATTAACATTGTCTATTAAACAACCTTTTCGATCAAATATCTTTAAATTAATTTTAGCTGAATATTTTGATAAAGTTTTGCCTTGTATATAAATATGCCCGTTAGCCACCTTATCAAGAAAGGCATCATCCCATTTACTCACTCTCTCAACTGTATTGATATCAAAAATAAACTTACCATTTTCCTTTAAAGCATTATGAATTCTCTTAAAAGCTTTGGCCCAATTATCGAAATGATTAACAGAATCATAAAAACAAACAATAAGATCATACTTATTCTTATCATTCCATTTTTCAACATTTAGCGCCCGAAAATTTACTTTTGGGTTTTTCTTCTGAGCATAAGTAATAAAATCTCGGGATATATCAGGTGAACCCTTAGCCCGGAATTTCATAATCGCCTCTCTAACATATCGAAATATTGGCATATCAATCTGCCCCCATACATCCAAAATGTTCTGATCAATCAACTTTAACTGAGTTTCGTTCAAATTATTATATTCACTCATAACTCCCCCTTTCTGATCAGTTTTTAAAGAAATTTAAAAACAGAATAACACTAGTATATTACCCTGTCAATTTAAAATTTAGATATTAATAAAAATCCAGTATAAGGCGACAAAACGCAAGAACTTGCCAGCGCCAACCAAGATAAGGAAATATTTAATTGGATATTTGAGTAAGCCGGCTACGGCCGTTAAGGGGTCTCCGACAAAAGGAATCCAGGAAAAGATTAAAACCAAAGGTCCGTATTTTTTAAAAACCTTTTCTGCTTTAGCTAATTTCTTTTTTTTAATAAAACGATTAAGTAAATAAATATTACCGGCATAGCCCAGATAGTAATTAATGGTCGCTCCTAAAATAGTGCCTAAGCTGGCAATAATAATAACCGTCCAGGGATTAAAACCTAAAAGCCAAAAACTAAAAGCGGCCGCTTCAGGCAAACCAAAAGGAACCAACGAAGCGCTGATCACGCTAAAAACAAAAAGCCCGGTTAAGCCAAACATACTTACATTATGCCATATTTATAGGTTTTAAAAAAGTTTTCTTAAAAAAGATAATGTGATATAATCAGAAGATGAAAAACGACTTGGAACAAATTGAAAAAAAAGCAGAGCGAAAAGCAAAACAACGAGCCAAGAAAAAGAAACCCAAAATGAAAGTTTCAGGTAAAAGTGTTTTTCAAATCCAAAAAATGCTTAAAAAAAGCAAGTCCAAACCTTGACCAGTTATTCCTTATGTGCTAATCTAATATAACTATTAAACATGAGATTTTTTGCTCAAGTTATCGCCAATGCTCTAGCTATTTTCCTAGCTACCTATTTAATGCCTCAAAGCTTTATCTTTGAAGGCGATATTTTGACATTAATAATTGCTGGATTAATTCTAGGATTAATTAACTTTTTTATCAGGCCAATCTTAATGATCTTGGCTTCCCCGCTGATTGCCTTAAGCTTAGGGCTCTTTATCTTCATTATTAACATCGGTCTTTTATGGCTGCTTCAATATCTGGTTCCAGAATTAACTATTAATGGTTTTTGGGCATATTTCTGGGGTGTCTTGATTATTGGCGCCATTAACATAATTCTGGGAACCAAAAAGAAAAGAAAAGACTAAAATGCAATCTATTTTAACCATAGCTCAAATCGCTATTTCTTTAGCGCTAATTGTCACCATCCTCTTACAAAAACGAGGAGCTGGTGGTTCCTCCATTTTAGGCGGAGGCGGAGGCGGAGGCGGTGGAGCCAGTTATTACACCAAAAGAGGCTTTGAAAAAATTCTTTTTGTCTCTTCAATCATTTTGGCTGGTCTGTTTCTAATCACTGCTTTTCTTAACCTGATTATATAAGAATATCTTTCAGATCAATTTTTGATAAATTCAGAACTGATTTTTTTGTAATCTAATCTTAAAATTATTAAATTGATAAATATTAAATCCATTATTCCCGGAGGCAAATGGCCTAATTGGCGGCAATGGACCCGCTTACTCAAAGTCCTACCTTCTCGTGAACGCTGGCTAACTCGCGGTCTGATTTTAGTTGTCATTATTTCAATTATCCTTTTAATTGTTAATCTTTATCTTGACAAGACTCAAACTGAGCCTCAGCCAGGCGGACAATATACAGAAGGCCTCTTAGGCCAACCGCGCTTCATTAACCCGGCCCTGGCTCAAACTAACGACACTGATCGGGACCTAGTCCAATTGGTCTATTCTAGTCTATTTAAATACGATCATCAAGGCGCCCTTATCTCTGACCTAGCTAGAAAATATGAAATAAGCGAAGATGGGCTTAATTACGAAATTACTCTTAAAAAGGATATTTTTTGGCACGATGGAGAACTTTTAACAACTGATGATGTTATCTTCACCATTCAAATCATTCAAAACTCAGAATACAAGAGTCCTTTAAGGAATAACTGGCAAGGCGTCACCGTAGAAAAGATTGATGATTTTAACCTCCGTTTCAAATTAAATAATATCTATGCTCCCTTTTTACATAACCTTACGGTCAGTATTATGCCCAAACATCTTTGGGCTGGCATTTCTGCCCAAAACTTCCCTTTAGCTCAGTACAATCTTCAACCAGTCGGTTCTGGCCCTTATCAATTCAAAGAGCTTAATCAGAACAAAGAAGGACAAATTGAGTCAATTAAGTTAATCCGCAATGAAAACTTTTACCAGCCGGCCTTTATTGAAAAGATTACCCTTAAATTCTATAACAATCAATTAGATTTAATTAACGCTTATCAAAAAAGACAAATAGACGGCATCAGCTTTCTTTCCGCGATTAATCAATCAAAATTAACAAACAATCTTAATATTCATCAAATTAGCCTGCCCATCTATTACGCAGTCTTTTTCAACCAAACTGAAAGCAAAGCTTTATCTGATAAAACAGTTCGTTTAGCTTTAGCTTACGCTACTAACAAGGAAGAGATTATTGAGAAGATTTTACAAAATCAAGGTCGCATAGTTGATTCGCCTCTTTTGCCTGGTTGGCTGGGACACAGCTCAGAAACAGATATTTACGACTTTGCCCTGGACCATGCCCAGAATATTTTAGAACAAGCTGATTGGAAAGACTTAAACGAAGATGGCCTTAGAGAAAAAACTATTAATCAAGAAGAGGTTAATTTAGAAATAACGCTTTTAACTACTGATTGGCCCGAATTAGAACAAATTGCCCAATTACTCAAAGAACAATGGGAAAAGATTGGCGCCCGGGTCAACATTGAGACAACCGATGTCACAACCATCCAGCAAGATTTTATCCGACCGCGCCAATACCAAGCTCTGCTTTTTGGCGAAGTGCTTGGAGCAGACCCTGATCCGTTTGCCTTTTGGCATTCTTCTCAAAAAAAAGACCCCGGACTTAATCTAGCCCTTTATCAGAATAAAAAAGTAGATAAACTCCTTCAGGAAGCCCGGCAAACCATGGACCAGTCAGCCCGCATTGATAAATATACTGAATTCCAAAAGCTATTAATTGAAGACGCGCCAGCAGTATTTCTTTACAGCCCAACCTATCTTTATCCAGTCAATAAAAAAATCAAGAGAATCAATATTGAAAAATTAGCTATTCCTTCTCAAAGATTCTCTCAAATAGAAAATTGGTATATTAAGACCAACCGAGTTTGGAAATAAATGGACTTAAAAACCCTCCAGCCTGAAATTAGACACTTAAAGGATATGGCCGAAGTTCTTTATGATCCAAGCTTGGCTCAAACTAAGCCTGATTTAGAGCTTTATCAAATGTATCGCGATCTAGCTGAAAACGAGAGCGACCGTCAGAAAATGGTTAAGCAGGAATTAAGATATGATATTACTGTTTTAAATCCAGTTATCCTCGGAGAGGAATTTAATAAAACAGCCGGTCATGATCATCCCCTGGCGCCCAATACTGATATGACCTATCCAGAACTTTATCAAGTTTTAAAAGGCCAAGTTATATTTCTTTTACAAGATTCGGTTGATGATAAAATACAAGATATTTATACGATTGAGGTCCAGCAAGATGATATTGTCATTATTCCGCCTAATTATGAACATATCATGATTAATGCCTCTGAGCAAAAAGCAGAAACAGCTAATTGGATTACCAGCCGATTTTCTGAAAATATTTACGAATCTTTTAGAATTAAACACGGATTTGGCTATTACGCCCTTAAGGGCCAAACTAACCAAATAAATTGGGTTAAAAATGAGCATTATCTAAAAACGCCTCAATTAAAATCTAAACGGCCGAATATAAGGGTGGATGAATTCAAAATACCCAAACAAAAGCCAATTTATCAATTAATCAATCATTCCGCTAAATTAAACTTTCTCAAAAGACCTCAGGATTATGATTGGTCATAATTCTTGGGCGAGTGGTGGAATTGGAATATTATGCCGAAGTGGCGGAACTGGAATACGCGTACGGTTCAGAACCGTATGTCTTTCGTGACTTGTGGGTTCAAATCCCACCTTCGGCACCAAAACAGATTAACAAAAAATAAATATGACAAAAAAACAAAATATCCGCTTAATTCCATTAGGCGGGCTCAATGAGATTGGCCGTAATATGATGGCTATAGAATTTGGTGATGATATCATCATTATTGACATGGGCTTACAATTCCCTGAAGAAGACATGCCGGGCATTGACTATATCATTCCTAACACGGCCTATCTTAAAGACAAAAAAGAAAGAATTAAAGGAGTTATCATCACTCATGGCCATTACGACCATATTGGAGCCATCCCTCATTCTATGGGACGATTAGGCAACCCGCCTATTTACGCTACTCCTTTAACCAGAGGGATTATTCTGAGAAGACAAGAAGATTTTCCCCAAGCGCCTAAACTAAATATTCAGCAAATCAAAAAAACAGATAAGATTGAATTAGGCTGTTTTAAAATTGAATTCTTTCCGGTTAACCACAATATTCCTGATGGAATTGGTTTAGTAATAGAAACACCAATTGGCCGAATTATTCACACAGGCGACTTTAAATTTGACCATAGTCCGATTGGCGATGAGCCAGCTGATATTTCAAGAATCAGCGAGGTTGCTAATGGCGGTGTTTTAGCTTTAATGTCAGACAGTACTAGCGCTGAAAAACCAGGTCATTCTATTTCAGAAAAAGACATTCAAGATAATCTAGAAAAAATCTTTAAAGAAGCGCCGGGCAGAATCATTATCGCCACTTTCGCCTCTTTAATCAGCCGAATTCAGGAAGTAATTAATTTGGCTGAAAAATATGACCGTAAGGTAATAGTTGATGGCTACAGTATGAAAATGAATGTTGAAATTACTCAAAAGCTAGGTTATCTCAAAACAAAAAAAGGCACTTTGATTAAAGCCAAACAAATAACTGATTTGCCAGATGATAAAATAGTGGTTCTTTGCACTGGAGCCCAAGGCGAAGACAATGCTGTTTTGATGAGAATTGTCAATAAAGAGCATCGTTTTGTCAGACTGCAAAAAGGTGATGCCGTAGCTTTTTCCTCTTCAATCATCCCCGGCAATGAAAGATCAATCCAGGGACTTAAAGACAATCTCTGGCGTCAAGGAGCCAGAGTCTATCATGACCAAATGATGGATATCCATGCGGGCGGGCACGGCCAAGCAGAAGATCTTAAAATGATGATTAACTTAATCAAACCTAAGTTTTTCATTCCGATCCATGGCAGCTACTATATGCTCAAACTCCATAGTGAAATTGCAGAAAGTGTTGGTATCCCTCAAAAAAACATTATTATCGGCAGTAATGGACAAGCCATCTCCATCAGCCAAAATTCAATCCAGCTCACCAAAGAAAAAATCCCGGCCAGTTATGTTATGGTTGATGGATTAGGCGTGGGCGATGTCGGCCAGATCGTTCTGCGTGATAGACAAGCTATGGCCAAAGATGGTATGTTTGTTATTATCGCCGTGATTGACAGTAAAAGCGGTAAAGTCTATGGCGAACCAGACATCATCTCTCGCGGCTTTGTCTATTTAAGAGAATCAAAAGAATTACTTGATCAAACCAGAAGAAAAGTCAAAGAGATTATCAGCAAAACATCTTCAGCTCAACAAACATCCAACTGGTCTTTTATCAAAGACGAAATTCGCGACAAAGTTGGCCAGCTTTTATACACCAAAACCCAAAGACGACCGATGGTCTTGCCAGTCATAATTAAAACATAAATATCTTGACTTAATCCTGATTAAAAGGCAAAATTCTATTAATTAAGAATTTCTTTGAAAATTTGGCGATTAGACCTGACCAAAGGTCTAGATATAATAAGGGAGGAGAAAGGTCGAACTATAAAAGAAAGAATATATCATTCATGGAAAACCAAGACAAGATAGTCCAATCAGATCCTTTAAAACAAAATCTAGGAGACAATCCTTCACCAATGGGCGGGCCGCAATTCGGGTTAGATAATAAACCTAAAGGATTCAGAAAATGGATTGATAAATACGGCAGTTCAGTTATTCTACCAATTATCACTCTATTAATTTTAGCTGGCGGTATTTATCTTTATGCTAGCCAAAAAGGAAACGAACCAATTTTATCCTTAAAGGAAGGCGCAGCTGACATCCGTCAAGAAGCGTCTAACCTAACAGAAGAAATCTTTGGGGAACCAACTGAAGAAACTACCATTGAATCAGACACTGAAACAGCTATTAAAAAAATCATCCCAGCATCCATAAGTCAGGGAGGCATGGTTATAGAGACAGCCGTTAAAGGAGATGGGGTAACTCACTTAGCTCGCCGAGCGCTTAAGAGTTATCTAAATGACCATCCAGAAGAATTAACCAACGAACATAAAATCTATATTGAAGACTACCTTAAAGATAAAACCGGTTCCAGGCCATTAGAAATTGGAGAAGAAGTTACATTTTCCGAAGATTTAATTAAACAAGCAATAGACGCTTCCTTAGAATTAACTGAAGCGCAGCTAAAAAATCTAGAACAATACAGCGCTTTAGTTGCTTGGTAAAAATTAGTTCTTTTTGACCTAAAATCACAAAAGCCCCCAGAAGGGGCTTTTGTGTTATAGTAAACAGTAGAGTGGGAATCCTGTTGAGCACAAGGCTCGTTTCAGTTAGGAGGGATCTGAAACCCCCAAAGGGTTAGAATTCCCACACCACTGTTTGCTAATAATCCAAGCATATCATATTTAAATTAATTTGTCAAGGATTTTTAGTCAAAATACTCTCGTTGAAAATTAGCCGCCAAGTTAATTACATAACTAGTCACGCTGTGATAAACCCAACGCTGGTAACGGCTGCCTCCTAAATATTTAGCATAAGCTGTTCGTTCGCCTATTTCGGTCCGCTGATTAGCCCCTCCATTAGATAATTTTATAGCGGCGGCCATAAAAGCATCCTTATGAACCCAAGGGTTAGGCGGATTATTGCCAGTCAAAGCAGCCACTCTATCTTTGTAAGCCAGCCAAGTAGTAGGCATGAATTGAGCTACGCCCATTGCTCCGCCGCAGCCATACCAAGGCTCGGCTGATACCGGTTGGGTATCAGCATTTAACCCCAGTTCTTGAGCAATCTGAAGAAAAGCATTCTTTTCTTTTTCCGCTCTAGTAATATAGCCCAATCCCCGATAACACTGATACATATCCTCCTTCCAATTGCCTGTGCCAACATTAAGCCCTAAACGGGATTCTGCTTCTAAAACTCCTAAAACAAAGGCTGGTCTGACTCCAGTCTTAGAAGCAGCGAAAATAGCATGAGCCACTGCTTCTTCCAAAGTCAAATTATACCTTTCCAATAAAGAAAGCTGTTCTTTAATAAAAACAATATCTTCCTCCACTCCTTGAATTAATTGCTGGTAGGCTCTTTCTTCTCCTTTGGTTTTATTAAGAATACTTTCCTTTCGCCATTGAATATTTTCAATTGATCTTTGTTGAACCAGCTGAAGGGTCTTTAAGCGGTATTGCTCTTTTCTTTCATCCTCTAATTCGTTGCGCTGTTCCCCTAATTCTCCTTTAACTAATTGAATAACCCCTAAAATCTTATGAATCTCTTCTTGAACACTTTCTAAAGCGTTAATTTCATCAAAAAAATCAGAAAACTTTTCATTTTTTAGAATAACTTCTAAAAGAGTCTCCTGATCGTATTGAGCAACTGTTCGAATATATTCAGCCAAGAGAGCTTTTTGCTGATTAATTTTATCTTCTAAAAGACCAATCTGGATATCTATTTCTCCAATATTTAAATCACTTTTTTGAATAGTTAAATCTATTTGCCCGACTTGTACTTGAATCTTGTTAATTTGACTCTCTAGGATATAGATCTCATTATTAAGAGTTTTAGCTTTCTGTTGAGTCTCCTCAATCTTATCTTGATGTTGGTCAATTTCTGCTTGTTTCCGCCTTATCTGATTCTCTAAATCACGCTTTAATTCATCAACCTCAGCTGCCTTAACAACAAAAGGAATTACTAAAGTAATTAGCAACAAAAAAACTATGCTCTTGAAAATTATGCTCAATAGTTTACTCATTCCCCCCTTCCTTAGAAGCAGATTCCTGCTTATCAGCAGGAGCTGCATCCTCGGCTGGTTTTGATTCTTGCTCCTCCCCCTCTACGCCTTGTTCGGTCTTACCTTTTTCCTCAACTTCAACTTCATCTACACTTTCAACTGGCGCTTCTTCTAATTGTTCTAATTCTGCCTTAGTTCGAGGCGGTATAACCGAGGCAATTAAATCTTCCGGATTAGCTGCTAATTTAGCTTTATCCGGAATTTTTAAATCCTTAACATAAATATTATCATCAAAGGTTTTTAAACTAGAAATATCTACTTCAATTTCATGCGGTAAGTCTTGGGGCAAAGCCTCTATTTCAACCTGCTGGATACTCTTGATTAGGACTCCGCCCTCTGTTTCAACTGCTTCTGAGATTCCAACAAAATTCAAAGCTACTTCTACTTTAATTACTTCATCCATTTTAACCTGATAAAAATCAGCATGAATAAAATGATCACTGACCGGATCTATGGCTGTATCATGAATTAAAACAACTCTTTCTTTATCCTTGTCCCCTCCTTGTATCTTAAGCTTAATCAAAGTGCTCTCCCCGGCTACTTGATACACTTTTTCAAAATTATGCTCTTTAACTAAAAGAGGTATATTTTTAACTTTACGGCCATATAAAATAGCCGGGATAAAACCTTGTTTCCGGACTTGCTTGTTTTGACGGCCTAACTCTTGCCGTAATTTAACTGATAACTCTAGCATGCTCTAATTCTAATCAAAAAAAAACCTCAGGTCAAGATTTATCCACCTTAATAACATCAACTGGGCAAATTTCAACTGCTTCCTGGACACAATCATCATTTGCTCCTGAATCAGTTTTTTTAACCTCTGCCTTGTTTTCTTCATTCATCTCAAAAAAGTCAGGGCAAATCGCCTGACAACTACCGCAACCAATACATGCTTCTTGATCAATTTTAATTTTCATATCACTAACTATTATCACTGCCAAACAATTTAATTTTCTCCTCAACTACGGCTTGAACCGCTTTAACCACCGAGGGCATGAGCTTGTAAGGGGTAATTACTTGGGGATTATCTGCTAAGGACTTTTTTAAGGATTGGGTATAAGCCAAGCGCAATTCAGTATTAATATTGACCTTAACTATGCCCAAGGCAATTGCCTTTTTAATATCCTGTTCAGGCGTGCCTGAAGCCCCGTGTAAAACTAAAAATGCCTTATTGCCTATTTGCTCATTAATTTTCTCTAAATGATCTAAAAAAAGATGGGGGTTTTCTAGATTCTGATCTTTATTCATCCCGTGGATATTACCGATAGCAATAGCTAAACTATCCACCTCAGTCTCCTTAATAAACTTATCAGCTTGGACCGGATCAGTCAAATCTTCTTGTTTTACTTCTACTGCTTCGCGCAAAGATGAGCCGCCTCTTAAATAGCCGATTTCCCCTTCAACATTATTAATGCCTTTGGCCCGAGCTAAAACAACCACTTGTTTAGTTATGGCTAAATTTTCTTCAAAAGGCATTTTTGAACCATCAAAATGGACTGAATCATAACCAGCTTCAATCGCCTCTTTAATCACTTCTAATGATTTACCATGATCTAAATGCAGAATTATATCAAGACCAGTTTCCTGACGCCAAATATCAACTAAAGCTTTGACTTGTTTCTTGCCAATGAAGTTACTTTCACCTTGAGAGGTAGAAATAATTATTGGGCTTTTCAGATTTTGAGCGGCCTGAACAATCGCTTTTAACTGCTCTAAATTAGAAGCATTAAAAGCGCCTATGGCATAATTATTCTGTTTTGCTTTTTGAAAAATGTCTAACATAGAATAAAAATTTCTAATCTCTAATATAGCGCGAAGAAAACAGATTTTTAAATCACAGGTGTGGGCGCGCGCCCGAGCGAAGCGAGGGCAGGGATAAGTGATTTGGAAAATCTTGTTTTCGGAACGCGAAAATTAAAGTGTGATGTATCCTTTATCTAAATTATCCATTAATAATTTATCAATGGCCGGTTCGCCCAGATATTCAATAAAAATCTTGTTCCAAAGAGCTTCTGGCTGATGATAAAGCTGTCTTGATTCAAAATCAGATCCCCTTAAAAAAGAAATGCCGTTATCAAGTAGATCAAAACTTACTAGAGCTTCTTGCTTTGTATTAGTTGGGAAATAATCGGCTACTACCCCTAAATCCTGCCAAAAATCTAAGCCAGTCTTGGGAAAACGCTGGGCAAATTTCTGCATATCTAAAGCAGTTTTAGTATAATGCCAAGCCTCGGAGCTAACATGAGGCTCAGCTAACCGAGCATCGTTTGCGTCTTTTTTAGCCAGATAGCCAGGAACAATACGCCAGCTCATTTTCTTGCCATGGGGCAAAGGCGTCTCGGTCGTTTTTACTTTTAGGGCCTCAATCATTTTTTTAGCAAAATGAGCTTCTTGATTGTATTCTTTAAAAAGCTTAGCGTGCCAATTAACTTCATGGATATAATGGAGAGACATAAAAAATAGATAAAGAGTTTCGCCCGGATTCTGCTTAGCCAAAGGGATAACAAAAACAATCCCTAATTCTTTTAAATGACTCATATGATGGAGTTTCTTGCCTAAAAACTTCTTGCCAATACCGGCCCATTTTTCCGGCAGAACAATCATTTTAATCTTTCTCTCTTCAAAATCTTCTTTCCTTATATCCTGATAAGGCTTAAAAAAAACATTATTAAGCCATTGGCTATCTTCAACAAACCTTAAAGCGCAAAAAATCTCAAAAGTATCTTCTTTTTCCAGCATCTTGTCAATATCACTGCCATAGCCCAAAACGCTCATAATCTGCTGAGGCGGATTCAATTTTAATAATTGTTTAGCTTTGGATTTTTTAAGATAAAAACCGCGTGAATCACCGGTTAATTCCTTAGTCACATTAAGCAAACTGCGACAGCCGGCCGGTGTGGAAAAATCCAGCTTAAAAAAATACTTAGCCAAAGCTCGATCGGTCTGGCTGGTTTTCTCAACTAAAGCTTCAAAAACATCTGGAGCTTTAATCTGATAAAAATCCTTATCTAATCCCAGGCCTAATTTCATTAAACTAACTCTAACCTTGTGTTCATTTTCTCGAACAATTTTTTCAATAATCCCTTCCTTATTGCTAATCCGGTTCATTTTACTTTCTAAATTCAAAATCACCTTTTCTGACGTCCTTAATAATTGGGCTAATTTCTTAGTTGATTTCATTTTTTTTAACTTCCACTTTATCCCAAGACCCCCAATCACTTTTTTTTAAAAGTCCATTAACTGCCCCGATTTCCTGCGAAACAGCCGTAGCATTAGCCGTGCCTAATTGAATTGCATAAGAAATATCATCTTTCTCAATCAAGCCAGAGATAAAAGCAGCGCTAAAAGCATCGCCCGCTCCGGTTCGATCAACCAAGCCAGATTCCGGAATGCCGGCTGAATAGCGATCCTGGCCATCAGCCACAATTACCCCGGCTGGTCCTTTAGTCATAACGACAACTCCTTTAACCATATCGTCTAATTTTTTAAAAATCTCCTCTTCCTTTGACATGTCCAACCCAGCTAAAATGGCTGATTCTTCTTGATTAAGAATAACCACATCTACTTGAAACAAAATATCTCTCAATTCTTCCAACCCCTCGGTTAATTGCGCATCACCCACCGGATTAATCGCTATTTTAATATTATTCTTTTTAGCAAATTCTACTACTGGTTTTACAATCTTATGACTCTTACCAGACAACGAACCTAAATAGAGCCATTTAGCTTTAATTTTGTTAAATGGAATATCTTGTTCAACTATCTCGTGACAAGCGCCTGTTTTTTTTAAAATGGTCCGGCCAACTTCTGGCAGAGAGATAATAACAGAATAAGCCGTAGGCCATTGCTCAACTTCTTGAAGCATTGCTAAATCAACCTGGTGCTTGGTCAATTCATCTTTAACCCCTTGACCAGCTGAGCCCTTGCCAATCAAACCCAAGTAAGCTGTTTTCAAATCCTGCCGGGCAAAAGTTACTGCGGTATTAGTTCCAGTACCGCCCATAGCGAAAACAACACTATCCATAAACATTTTTGAACCCAAAGGAGCACAAAGCCCTTTTTTGGTTATAAACTTCTCATCTTCAACCATTTGTAATTTCCGACTGCTCATAAAAACATCCTGAGTGGCTGAACCAAATGTTATCACATCATATTTCATAAAATTTAAATAGAAAACGATCTAAGTTTTGTACTCCGAAAACTAAATTTTCTGAATCGCTTAGCCCTCCTCTCGCTTCGCTCGAGCAGCACGCCCACGCCTACGATTCAAAAATTTGTTTTCTTCGTACAAAACTGGAAGCGATCACTTTGAATTTTCCGAGACGCGTCGGAGCCCTTTAGGGTAAAGCGCGAGGAAAATTTAAAGTGAGAGCTTATTTATTTCCTTTTAATAACTTTTTTAATCGCTTGTTTGATATCTTCAGCCAGTAAGCCGTATTCTTTCATTAATTCTTCTGGTTGGCCTGATTCGCCAAATCTGTCCTGAACAGCAATCATTTCCATCGGCACCTGCCTACCGGCAGGCAAGCTGGTTGCTAAAACTTCGGCCACGGCTGAACCAAGACCGCCCATAACCTGATGGTCCTCAGCCGTAACCACGGCGCCTGTTTTAGCCGCTTCAATAATTGTTTTTTCATCCATGGGTTTAATTGTGTGATTATTCACTACGGCCACAGAAATGTTTTCCTTGGCTAAATCATGAGCAGCTAATAAGGCCTCGTGAACAGTTGGCCCGCAGGCAATAACTGATACGTCTTTACCTTGTTTAAAAACTTCTGCTTGGCCGATTTGAAAGGGTGTTTTGACTGTAGTAAAAATTGGCGTTGCTTCGCGGGCAAATCTTAAATAAACCGGACCCTTTATTTCACCGGCTGCTATGGTTGCTTTTTTGGTCTCAATCATATCACAAGGCGCTAAAACGGTCATATTCGGCAAACAGCGGGTAATAGCAATATCTTCCAAGGCCTGATGAGTAGCTCCATCGGGCCCAACTGAAACACCAGTATGAGCGCCGGTTAATTTAACATTAGCTTTAGAATAACAAACATTAACCCTTAATTGGTCCCAATTACGCCCCGGGCAAAAAACTCCATAAGTTGAAACAAAAGGAACCTTGCCGGAAAAAGCCAAGCCTGCGGCAATACTGAGCATGTTCTGCTCTGCAATTCCAACCTGAATAAATCTATCTGGAAATTCTTTTTGAAACATAGCGCTGCGCGTTGAACCGGTTAAATCAGCGCACAAAACAACCACATCTTCGCTTCTTTTGCCTAATTCAACCAAACCCTGACCATAGCCATTACGGGTTGGCTTTTGTTCTAATTTTTCTTTTTGATATACGTTTTTTTCTAAATCCATATTTTTCTCCTTACTCATGCTCCCCTTTAATTTTCCCGTCTAAAGTTCTTAAACAATCAAGCGCTTTCTGTCCCTCTTCAGCGCAAGGCGCTTTGCCGTGCCATTTAAAATCAAATTCCATAAAATCAACTCCTTTGCCCGGGATAGTATGAGCCAAAATAACTACAGGCTTTTCAAAAATGGCTTTGGCTTGATTACAAGCATCAATAATTTCTTGAATATTATGACCGTCAATATCAATTACATGCCAGCCAAAGGCCTCATATTTATCTCTTAATGGTTCTAAGGGCATAACATCTTCGGTAAAACCATCAATCTGAATATTATTCCTGTCCATAATATTAGTTAAATTATCCATTTTATTTTTACCGGCAAACATAATTGCTTCCCAGGTTTGCCCTTCATCATGTTCGCCGTCTGAACTAATCACATAAATTTGGTTTTTTTTCTTATCCATTTTAACTGCTAAAGCCATGCCAATTGCCTGCGATATGCCCTGGCCCAGAGGACCAGAAGAAGTTTCTATACCAGGCAAAGCAGCATTATGGGGATGGCCCTGTAAACGACTGCCTAGTTTTCTTAAGGTTTTTAATTCTTCAATTGGGAAATAACCAACTCGGGCCAATGTGGCATAGTGAACCGGACAGATATGACCATTAGAAAGAACGAGCCGATCTCTTTGTTCCCATTTAGGGTTTTTGGGATCATGCTTAAGCACATCGCCAAAATACAAAGCGGTAAAAACATCAGCCATGCCTAAAGGCCCGGCTGAATGACCAGATTTAGCTTCAACTAACATTTCAATAATATCTTTTCTAATGATGTTAGCTTGTTCTTTTAATTTTTTAATTTCCATATTGTTTCTTTTATATTATTACTTTTAAAAATGGCGCTGCCTACGGCTAAAATATTCGCTCCGGCCTCAACCACCTTAGGAGCTGTCCCCAAATTTACTCCGCCATCTACCTCAATATCAATTTCCTGATACTTTTCACGTAACTGCCTAACTTTGTCTAAATTCTCTGGTAAAAACTCTTGCCCGCTCCAGCCCGGATTGACCGTCATAACCATAACTGAATCAAGTTGTTTAATAAAAAAATCAACTACTTCAATAGAAATTTCTGGATTAAGAGCTAAACCAACCCGTAAACCAGCTCCTTTAACCTTATTAATAATCTCTTGATGTTTTTCAGTTGAACTGTAATGGAAAATAATTCTGGCTACGCCCGAACTAATCCAATCATCAATAACTAATTCTGGATTTTTAATTAACAAATGAGCTTCTAATTTTAATTTAGTTTTTAATTCTTTTAAATCAGCTGGATTGTTCCAAACAGAATTGTCAGCAAACTTACCGTCAATCGCATCAAACTGAACCCAATCAACATAAGGCTCTACTTTTTTAATTTTTTCCTTTAATTCTTCAAAATCCTTAGCAATAATCGCTGGAATGACCTGAACCATAATTATTCTAATTCTTTTATCTTGTTTAATCTCCTTAGATGTCTTTGTCCTCCAGTAAATTCTGTTTCTAACCAATTGCGGACAATCTTTTTAGCCGTTTCCACATCCAAAACCTTACCGGCTAAACAAAGGATATTAACATTATTATGCTCTTTGGACTGTAAAGCGGTGAATTCATCCCAAGCTACAGCCGCCCGCACCCCTTTAACCTTATTAGCCGCCAAACACATGCCTAAACCAGTAGCGCAAACCAAAATACCCTGATGCTCGGTTCCAGCCACCTTTTTAGCGACCGCAACCGCAAAATCAGGATAATCATCTTGCGAGTCCAACTCTTGATTACCTAAATCCTCATACTCATACCCTAATTCTTTAAGATATTTCTTAAGCTCTTCTTTTAAATGCCAACCAGCATGGTCAGCTCCTAAGTAAATCATAATTTTTTGCCGATAAATTGAGTCAATTCAGCCAAACGACAGGCATAAGCCCATTCATTATCATACCAAGCTAAAACTTTAACCAAGTTCTTGTTTTGAACCATAGTAGAAGTTAAATCAATAATAGCTGAAAAAGGGTTGTTACGATAATCAACCGAAACTAAACAGGCCTCTTCTACGTCCAAAATCCCCTTTAATCTTCCTTTATTAGCTATTTCCTTAAAAACTTTATTAACTCCTTCTACATCAGTATCTTTTTTAACCTTAGTTACAAAATCTACAATTGAAACAATGGAGGTTGGTACCCGGATAGCCAAGCCGCTAATCTTCCCTTTAAGCTGAGGCAGAGTTTTTATGACCGCCACTGTAGCGCCGGTAGTTGTTGGCACCATAGATAAAGCGGCCGCCCGAGCCCGACGTAAGTCACGATGAGGCGCATCAAGCAAACGCTGGCCATTAGTATAACTATGAATCGTAGTCATTAAACCAGATTCTATCTCAAATTGGTCATCTAAAATCTTAACCACCGGGGCTAAACAATTGGTTGTACAAGAAGCCATGGAAACCACCTTGTCTTTGGCTGAATCATACTTATCCTCATTAACTCCCATAACTAAATGAGACACATCTTCGCTTTTAGAAGGAGCCGAAATAATCACTTTTTTAGCTCCAGCTTCCAGATGTTTTTGAGCGTCTTCCAGCTTAGCAAAACAGCCGGTACACTCTAAAACAATATCAATGCTCAATTTTTGCCAAGGAAGATTAGCTGGATCTTTTTCAGCCATACATTTAAATTCTTGACCTTCAACCTTTAAACACTGATCGTTATGGCTAACCGATTTAGCATAAATTCCATAATTAGAATCGTATTTTAAAAGATGAGCCAATGTCCTATTATCAGTCAAATCATTAATTGCCCCTATTTCTAAATCAGGATGTTTTTCTAAAATTCTTCGAAAAACAGACCGACCGATTCGACCAAAACCATTAATAGCAATTTTAGTCATGTATTTTACTCCTTAATTTCTAAAGCTTTATTAATTTTTTCTTTATCAAAACCAATAATGATTTCGCCATCTATTTCTGTAACCGGCACGCCCTGCTGGCCTGATTTTTTAATCATTTCTTCTGCCGCGGCCTGATTCTCACCCACATCTATTTTCTCATAATTAATCCCCTGATCGTCTAAATAGGCCTTAAGTGAAATACAGTAAGGACAGGCCTTGGTGCTAAATACTCGAACTTGAGACTGTTCTTTGTTTTGTTCTGTCATAAATTTTTTAAATAATCATAAACATTCAAAGCTGCTTTAGCTCCTTCGCCGGCCGCAATGATAATTTGCTTATGAGAAATATTACTAACATCTCCAGCTGCAAAAATGCGCTGATCAGATGTTTTATTCTTACTATCAATTTTAATTTCCTCACCTTTATTTAATTCTACCATATTTTTAACAAAAGATGAATTAGCTAATGAACCGGTGGCTAAAAACACTCCCTGAATAACCAATTCCTTATTATTGCCCGGATTCCTGTATTGATAAACTAATCCGGTAACAAAGTGCTCTCCTTTAATTTCCAAGGTCTTAACATTAGTCATAATCTTAATTTTAGAAACCTGTTTAATCTTTTCCTGTAAAAATCCATCTGCTTTTAGTTCCGACATGTATTCTAAGATATATACTTTAGAAGCGTATTCAGCTAATTCCAAAGCGGTCGTTAACCCAGCATTGCCACCACCAATAATAGCTACTTGTTTATCTCTAAAAAGCGGCCCATCACAAGTGGCGCAAACACTAACTCCCTTGCCAATAAATTTATCCTCACCTTTAATCCCTAATTTTTTAGGCCTTCGTCCTGTAGCAACTATGATAGATTTTGTCTGGTAAGACCCTTTATCTGTAATCACTTCTAATTCTGACTTACTAATTTCTTTAACTTCCTTAACCGCCTCCTCTTGTTTTATCTCTAACTCATTTTTCTTTAAATCTTCAACAAATTTATTCATCAAATCAAACCCGCTCATTTCTTTAATACCCGGGTAATTCTCTATTAAAGCAGCCTTGCTCATTTGTCCCGCCCAATCCTTAGTGATTAAAAGAACTTTTAATTTCTTACGAGCGGCATAAATGCCGGCGCTAACCGCAGCTGGTCCTCCCCCAATAATAATTAAATCGTACATGATATTTTTAGCTAAAATTAGCCAGTTGGATATTTTCTTGTGTATATTTCTTAAGATAAGCTACCTGCAGATTATCTAAAATCTCACAAGCAAAATTCCAGTGAAAAGAGACCCATTGACCAACTTGAGGATCATTAATAAACCCCTGATCATCTATTTGATATGAAATTTTGTGAGATACTTCTGATCCTAATTGTAATTGATCATCCTTAAATATTAAAGGGCAATAAGATACTTCTAAATTTGATTGATTAACTTTTTCAATCTGGCCCCAGCTAATCCGACATAAATCCATACTGCTCAAAGCATACGCTAAATCAGCATCATTAAATTTTTTCCAAATACTCAAAACATGAAAACTATGATGAGGCTTAGCTCCCAAAGGAATCTTATCGGTAATTTGCCTAAAAAGCTTTAGATTGAATTTCTTTTTTAAGCGTAATCCGTCAACTAAATGATTATACAAGCCGGGCCGTTTAATATTTTCTAGAAAATAGCTGCCAATCCAATAGGCCTCAACCACTTTTTCATCAAAAGGATCTCTAATCTGATTAGATTGAGCAATGAATTTAAGATATGGATACAAAGTCTGAAATTTCTCTAAAATTAAATTAAGACCCTGATCAGTCTCTTGATTTTGGCAATAAGCAAAAAGATCTCTGTTTTTATCCGGTCCGCAGAAACTCAGCTTATTAGGCATAAAAGCATAACGAGCGCATTTAACCAGGCCTGAATTATCAAAGGCTGAAAATTGATTTTTTCTTAAAATCATATTTAGATAACCTTAAAGAATATAAGCAAATTAATCCTACGGCTAAAATGATTAAACTCAGACCAACCGCCTGGCTGAAAACTAGACTGCCATTTAAAAACAAAACTGTTAAAAGAGTGGTAATCGGCGTGGATAACAAAAGAATTACTGCGGCTACAGAAACCTTAACATATTTTAGACCAAGATACCAAGTTGTAACATAGCCAAAAAGAAAAACAGTCGTAATCATTACCCAGCCAAGCTGTGCTAGATTTAACGAACCAGCCAAATGAGCCTGGCCAGTCATTAACCAGAATAAAATAATGAAAAAAGAACCAAAACCCATCCGTCCCCAAATAACGATCCGGGCTGGTAAGGATTTTAATAAATATTTACTTAAAACATTCTCTGAAGCCCAGAGCAAAGTAGCGGATAAGATTAATAAATCGCCTAAACCAAACTGGTGAGGCAGTATTTTTAATAATAGAATATTACCTAGTAATAAGAGGAGGCCAGCCATTAAAAATCCTCTGGTAATTTTTTCTTTCAAAAAAATAGCTGCTAACACAGCTATAAAAATGAACATGGTCTTATGAATAAAAGCGGCCTGGACTCCACTGGTTAAAGTTAATCCTTTGAAAAAAAGAAGAAAAGGAATGGAACCGCCAATCAAGCCAACTCCGATCAACAACAACCATTGATTTTTCTTAAGCTTTTTTAAAATCTGCCAATCTTTCATCATCAACAACCAGCCAACAATTAACAAAGCAACAATAATATTTTTTAATCCGGTAAAAATATATGGATTGATGACTCCAACGCCAAATTTATTAATAAAAATAGAAAAACCTGAGATGAAAGCAGTTGATAAAATTAATAACAAACCTTTGTTTTTATTCATAGATGTAATATAATAGATGTATATGTGCCTAGCAACTCCAAGTAAGGTAGTCAAAATTGAAAATGATTGGGCAGTTGTAGAATCCCTGCCTACCGGCAAGGCAGGCAATAATCATCAACATCGGGTCAATTTGGCCTTACTTAAAGATGTTAAAATCGGCGATTATTTATTAATCCACGACCAATTAGCTATTAACAAGGTGGCGGAAAATGAAGCAAAACAAATCCTCAAGCTAATTGAGGACCATCGCAAACATTAATGAACTGAACAAGTAATACAAGGGTCATAAGCCCTAACTAACATTGTTAAGAGCCGTTCCAATTCCTTTTGAGAACGGTTTTTTGTTTGGTTTAACAAAGCTTGAGCGCTTTTTTCAATTGAAGTTAAATTCTGGACAGTGGGCGTAATAATATTAGCTTGTTTAATAATCCCCTTTTCGTCCAAATGAACTTCGTGGTAAAGACCGCCCCGGGGCGCTTCAATCGCGCCTATCCCCTCTAAAGACGGATTAGAACCTGGTTTAACTACTTTAACATCAAGCTCACTCTCTAATAACTGCTCAATAATCTTTTGAGCTTTTTGGTGACAACCTAATATTTCAATTGCCTGGGCCAAGTTATTATGAAAAGGATTAGCAAAATCTAATTTATACTTTTTATCATAATCCCCATAAACAGCCAAACGAGCCAAAGGACCAACCAGCATCTCCTGCCCCTTATACCGGCCAAATTTAGCCGTAGAATAACTTTTAATTTCTTCGCTAATATCTTGCTTGTAATTCCTAATTGATGATTCTTTTCTTCCTTTAATATTATTTGAAGAAACAGCCACAATGGAATCACCTTCTTGAACCACTAATTGCAAATCAACCTTTAATTCCGGATAATCTAATCCGGCCGCCAAATCAAGTGTTTTTTGGGCGGCTGATTCTGATTTATTTAATTTATCTAATAACTTTTTTAAAACCTTTTTACTGGGAACCTTATGAAATCCACCAATAGTTGAAGTAGTTGGATGGACATTGCGGCCAGCCACGATTTGAACAATCTCATCAGAAACTTCTTTTAGAGCCAAGGCGTTTTTAAATGCTGCTGGGTTTTTCTGAGCCAGTTCTGTGCCTCGATCAATGCCTAAATAATCCGGTAAAGATAAAAAGAAAAGATGTAAAGCATGACTCTGGATTGCCTGACCGGCTTGCATTAACTCGCGCAATAATACAGTAGTCTGATTTACTCTGATGTCTAAAGCTGCCTCTACGGCAGCCAAGGAAGTTAAATTATGAGCCGTAGGACAAACGCCGCAAATACGCGGAGTAATCCAATGCATTTCTTCAGCCGTCCGGCCAACTAACAATCCCTCAAAAAGCCGCTCACCTTCAAAAACGTTGAGTTCAACCTCATTTTTTCCCCAATCAATATTCAAGCTCCCATGCCCTTCAATTTTAGCAATAAATTCATTCATCTTATTTATCAAAAGCTCGACTTAAAAACATGGTGAAATATCTCTCAATTTCTTTTTTGTCAGTTAACCCTTGCAAAACTTCTACCAAGCCTTTAACATTTGCTTCTTGCCTTAAACCAAAACAGCCATAACAAGGCGAACCGCCTTTAATACAAATTGACCCACACCCGCCTTGAGTAATTGGCCCTAAACAAGGCTGGCCATTAATAATCCGACAAGGATTATTAGCTTGCTTGCATTCAAAACAAACTGAATAACCGCGATAAGCTGGTGTTTTACCAGCTAATAACTCTTGAAAAATCCTAATTAATTCATTCTCATCAATCGGACAGCCATGAATTAAAAAGTCAACTTTAACATAGGCGCTTAAAGGCAGGGCATCAATCCCCCTCGGCTTATACTCCTCCCCATAAATCTTCTTATACCATTTAGCCCGCTCTTTTTTATCTAAAATAGCTGGAATACCGCCCAAAGTGGCGCAAGCCCCTAAAGCAATTAAAACTTTTGAATCCTGCCGCAGTTTCTTTAATAAATCTACTTCATGCTGAGTAATAGGCGTCCCCTCAATAATAGTAAGATCAAAAGGGCCGGGCTTATTATCCTCTTGGCCCAAACGCCAGTTAACAATATCAATCCTTTTTTCCAAGATTAAAAGCTTCTCTCTAATAGAAACGAGTTTTACTTCACACCCCTCACAATCAGTGAAGTCATAAATAGCTACTTTTGGTACCATAAATTTATAAATTTTAGAGCGGAGCGACAAAAATTTAGTTTTCGGAACGCAAAATTAATATATTCTAGCCCCAACTTTTATCTATTTGATCATAATAAAAGACCGGGCCATCTTGGCAAACATACTTATCACCCACCACACAATGCTGGCACTTGCCAATACCGCACTGCATCTTTCTCTCCATGCTAACAAAAATACGACGGTCAGAGATGCCTAAAGGCCTTAAAATCTTTTCCAAGGCGTCTATCATCGGACCAGGCCCGCACATGGCGGCCACCGCATCAAGTGAATCAATTTTAATTTCATCAACTAATTCAGAAACCATGCCCACATAACCTGACCAATCCTTGGCTGGCTTATCAACCGTCAAGAGAACTTTAATTTTATCTTCCCATTGTTTTAGCTTATCTTTGATTAAAAGATCAGCCGGCGTCCGAGCGCCATAGATTAAATAAACCCGGCCGAATCTATCTCGATGAGCATTGATATATTCTATCAAGGCAGCAATAGGCGGGATGCCGCAACCCCCGGTAACCATAACTAAATCCTTGCCACTAATAAAATCAACTGGAAAGCCATTACCATAAGGGCCTCGCATAAAAATTTCATCGCCTGCTTTTAATTGGTGCAAAGCGCTGGTCAAGATACCTGTTTTTCTGATTATTAAATCAATGTATGAGTCCTGATAAGGCGAAGAAGCTATGCCAAAAGGCGCTTCGCCGTAACCAAAATGGCTGGCCAAAACAAACTGACCGGGCATAAAAACTGTCCCATCTTTGTTCTTGCTAAAATCACCGACCAAGCGAAAAAGCTTGACATCCCTAGAATGTTTTTCTATCTTATCAATCTTTATTTTAAATGGCTGATAAATGTTTTTTGTAGTCATCAACAATCTCCTTTAAAACTTCGCTAATCTTAATGCCGGCGGGACAATTCTCCCGACATCGGCCACAAGCAACGCATTGTGATTTACCGTATTCATGATAAGCCCGAACAAACTTATGGTAAAACCAGTTATAGTACCTTTGTTTAATTGTTTTATGAAAATTATGCCCGCCTGCAACTTTAGAAAATTCCGGCAAAGTGCAAGCATCCCATTGCCGACAGCGACTGCATTCCTTATTATCCAAACTAACCTGATCTTCAATAGAAAAACAATGGCATAAGGGACAAACATAAGTGCAAATTCCGCAACCTAAACATTGCTCACCTAATTTATCCCAAATCTTATGATTCAAAGACCATTTAACCGCCTCAGCCAACAATTCTGAATCAAGTAACATTCTTTTAAAAGGATTATCTGGCTGGGGATAATTTTTTATGCTTGGTTTATCTTTTTTATCAAAAAATTCATCTTTGATGATCGCCTTGCCCTTATCAGTTAAAATTAAGGCCCGGTATTGCTGGTCAGTTATCTTTTCCAAAATAACATCTCCGCCCGGCGCTACCTCAATAGATTCATCAACTAGGCCGATAATAAGTGACTTATTTCTCTTCTGCCAATAAAAAAAATCTGAATAAGGTTTTTCCATAATTTCATCCAATTGAGTCATGGCTTCTAAATCAGCTAAACCAAGGCCAAAAACCAAAAATTCCTTTTTATACTCTGGACAAGAAAGCTTTTTGGTTTTCTTGTTAAAAACAAAAGTTTTTTGCTTAGGCGGCAAAAAATACTGTTTAGCCGGCAAGGCTTTCCCCCTAATATCAATTACCTTAAAATCTTTTTTCAAATCATCCAACCACTTGTCTATTTTCTTTTTTTCTATAACAAATTCCATTAGATATATGATAACATAAATTTAAAAATTAAAAAATCCTGACTAAAATATGTTTATAAAAACTTTAGTCAGGATCTTAATTAAAAATTAAATTAAGTTTGGTAAAAAGATCCCAGCGGTTTATTTCAAGATACTGTTTTATCCGATCTATCCACCAACGTTCTACATCAAGTAATTGATATCTGCCTTCTTTTATAGCCACTAGCCCAGCTGGTTTAAATTCTTCCTTCAGAACAAAAAATACATTTTGGCGGTCCTCTCCAAGAAATCCAGCTACTTTTCTAACTAAGAGTACTTCCTGTATAGAACCAAAGAATTCTAGATAAAATATCATCACAGCTGCTATTATATGAATTCTGTCATGACATCCACGACAACACAAATGAATTTTTCTTAAGTCATCGAATACTCTTCTTTTACCTTTAAAGTTCCAATGATGCTTAAACGCTTGTTCTGGGGATAAACAAGAAGAGCAAGTTGGAAAACAACATTTCCCACCTGATCCTATTACCATTAATGCCTTTCTTAAAGCAGGACTTAAGCCACAATTTGGTATTATCTTTTTAGCTGCCTCGTTAAATCTTTCTCTGCCCATTATCTCCCTCCTTGTTAAAAAACTAACCTCGTAAAAATTACGGGGTTTGGTTAAGCGCATCTTCAATCGCCTGCTCGATAACCTCGTAGGGCTGATTACCTACAATTTTATGACCGTTAATAAAGAAAGTTGGCGTGCCACTAACTTGATCTTGAGTAGCCTGTTCAAACCAGGTCTTAACCTTATTCTCATGCCTGGCTGAATCAAAACATTCATCAAATTGGTCCTGATCTAGGCCCAAAGTACCAGCGATGGCCTTGAGATCTTCAACTGACCCAAGCTCTCCAGCATGTTCAAAAAGATATTCATTCATTTCTGGAAAAGCCTCTTGTTCATCAGCGCAAAGCACATTTAAACCTAATTCTAAAGGAGAAACTAATCTAGAGACTAATTTCACTTGGCCGGTTTTAATATATTTATCCATAATTAATGGAAGGGTTTCTTGATGGAATTTAGCGCAAAACCCGCAAAAATGACTTGAGTATTCTACCATAGTTACTGGCGCTTCTGGGTCACCGGTAATCAATTCTTCGGCTAAATTGACACTTGTATCTACTATGGGCGACTGTTCTTCAATATTATCTACAATAGCCGCAGTTTGATCAGTTAATCCTTCTCCATATTCGCCAGCGTACCAAACAATTCCAGCTAAGATTAAAATAGCGATTAGACCTAAAATAATTGTCTTCTTATTTGACATCATATATATCTTACTACTATTGATTAAATAATGCAATAAGAAAGCCAGGTTTATTATTAATACCCTGGCTTAATTGGAAATTATTTTCTCTAATTGGGTTAAAGAGCGATGGCCTTTGTAATAAATAATCTGACATTTCTCTTCTAAATACTTCTGGAGAAATCGAACAATTGTGAGCCGATCTTCCACATAAACATCAACATCCATTTGCCTAATTTTGGCTAATTTAAATCTCTTATGACTCTGACCATCAGGACAAAGATACAAACTATCAAAAGGAACACCTCCTTTTCTCAAACAGTTAGATACTTCATCTCGGCATTCCAGAAGATGTCCGGAAATAATCACAATTCTATTCTTTGCCTGTTTAATCTGATTAATTAAAGCAAGTATTTCTTCGTTAATCCTTATGCTCTGATAAAACTTATCCTTTAAAAAAGTTATTTCTCTCAATCTCCTAAATAAAGGATCTAAATTTAAATTCTTTAATGCTCCATAAAAAGGCATTGGAGAAACGAAAATCACGCCATCCAAATCAAATCCATATATTTTCATAATCTCACCCCCTCTTTAATTTGTTAAAAAACTACTGATTAAACTACACTAAAAACCCTTCTTTTTCAAGTATTTTCCTTTTTAATTGACTGCCATTGGCGAATCCGCCAATTTGGCCATCGGACCTAATGACCCGATGGCAAGGAACATTTTTATCCCTATTCTTGTTTAAAATATTGCCCACTGCTCGAAAAGCTCTTAAATGACCAATCCCTTGGGCCACTTGCTTATAGGTCATTACTTGGCCTTTAGGAATTTTGCTAACTAGATAATAGACCTTATCCTTAAAGGATAAATTATCAAAAACTGGCTGAAAACTCTTGCGATGAATTTGACAAACCCCATATTTCTTCAATCTGGCCAAATGAAGCTTAGTGCCGTACCCCTTATGATGAGCAAATCCATATTGAGGATATTTTTTTCCTAACCGTTCCATTAATTTATCCCGATTTACTTTAGCAATAATGGAAGCTAAAGCTAAAACAAGAATTTTCTGATCACCTTTAACAACTGGTTTTTGTTCTACATTCAAATTAGGTATAGCTTGATTACCATCTAAAAACAGGAAGTCTGGTCGAGGATTTAATTTCTTAAAGCAGCGCCGCCAGGTCAAAAGAGTTGCCCGACCAATATTAACCCGATCAATTACCTGGGGCCAAACAAAACTAACCTTGAATTTAATCTTCGGCTCCTGTTTTATTATTTCAAAAATCTCTTGTCTTTGTTTAGCTAAAAGCTGTTTTGAATCTTTAATCTTCCCTTTAAAAAATTTAACCCGACTGTTATTAACAACCACAATGGCCGCAGTCACTGGTCCAGCCCAGGCTCCTCGGCCAACTTCATCAATCCCCGCCACTATTTGATAGCTTTTCTTAAAAGACATAACTAGCCCAAACTATTTAATCAAATTAGGCGGCGTTTCGCCCTCTAAAGCGGCAATCACATTATTAGCTGCTATCTGAGCCATCTTATTTCGAGTTCCTTTAGTAGCTGAGGCAATATGAGGGGTGATAATAACATTATCTAATTTAGCTAATCCCGGCATTAATTCCGGTTCTTTTTCAAAAACATCTAGAGCCGCTCCGGCAATCTTTTTATCTTTTAAAACTTCCACCAATGCTTTTTCATCAATGATTGGCCCTCGAGAAGTATTGATTAAATAACTGGTTAGTTTGATTAATTTTAACCTTTCGGCATTGATTAAATGGCGCGTCTCATCAGTCAAAGCAGTATGTAAGCTAATAAAGTCGGCTTCGGACAATAGTTGATCAAGTTCTCGATATTCTAATCCATGCTTTTCTTCTAACGCCTGATTACGCTTAATATCATAATAAATTACTTTCATATTAAAGCCTTTTTTCATCCGCTCGGCCACCGCAAAACCAATCCGACCCAATCCAACAATGCCTAAAACTTTATCGACCAGATCGCCTCCTAAAAACAACTTTGGACCCCAAATTTGATACTGACCGGCTCGAGTATATTTGTCGGCCTCAACTACTCTTCGAGCAATGGATAACAAAAGAGTAACCGTATGATCAGCTACGGTGTCAGTTAAAACGCCCGGCGTATTAGTCATCACAACCTTTCTTTCTTTGGCTGCTTCCAAATCCAGATTATTATACCCGACTGCATAATTAGCCACAATTTTTAATTGCTGACCAGCCGCATCCATAACTGAACCGTCAATCTTTTCAGTTAAAACGGACAAAATAGCATCAACCCCTTTAACGCCGTCTAATAACTCTTGTTTAGATATTTTTCCTTCAGGGCCAACCGAAACATCATAACCCTTGTCTTTTAATAATTTGATTCCTATCTCCGGAATCTGGCGAGTAATAAATACTTTAGGCATAATATATTCCCTTTCTTAATTTATTCTACTACGTTCTCATGCCAAAAACAATATATCGTCATCCGATGACGATAATTTATTTTATAATGGTTGACTGTAATTGATTGAGTTTTTTATAGACTCCGCCTTTGGAAATAAGTTCTTGGTGATCGCCCTCTTCTACTATCCTGCCTTTTTCTAAAACCAGAATTAAATCAGCTTTTTGAATAGTGCTTAACCGATGGGCAATGACAAAAGTAGTCCGGCCCTTAATTAATTGGGTTAAGGCCTCTTGAACTAACTTTTCCGTAGCGCTATCCAGACTAGAAGTCGCCTCATCAAGAATAAGAATCTTAGGATTTCTTAAAACAGCTCGGGCAATAGCCACTCTTTGTTTCTGACCGGTAGAAAGCTTAATGCCCCGCTCGCCTACCAACTGCTCATATTTTTTATCAAACTTCTGGACAAATTCATGAACATGAGCCGCTTGAGCCGCTTTAATAATGTCCTGCTCAGTTGCTTTTTGTCGGCCATAACGAAGATTATTCTTAATGGTATCGTTAAAAAGAGTTACTTCTTGAGGCACAATAGCTATTTGTTTTCTTAATGATTCCAGATTAACTTCAGCAATATCCTGATTATCAATCAAAATCTTGCCCTGCTTAGGGATGTAGTAGCGGGAGATTAAATCAATTAAAGTCGTCTTACCGACTCCGCTTTCACCGACCAAGGCAACCATTTGGCCCGGCTTAACCTTAAAGTTGATATCTCTCAAAACATTCTTATTCCTTTGATAGCCAAAATTAATATTCTGAAATTCTACGGCGCCTTTAATATTTTTAAATTCCTTTTTATCTTTTTGATACGGCTCTGGTTCAATATTAAGAAGTCTCCCAGCTCTTTTAATGACTATCAACCCTGTTTTTACTCTTCTATAATGCATAGACAACATATAAAAGGGACCATATGCTAAATAGACATAACCGACAAACATCACTAATTGACCAGGAGTAATTATCCCGTTTTTTAACATTATTACAGCCCATGCAAAAACAGAAACAAACCCCAAGTTAAGTATTGTCTGTTGCCAAGCACTAAGGCATCGCCACAAATCTCTTATCAACTTCTCTATAACACCGGCCTTATTATGAAACCCCTTATACATCTTCTTTCTCTCCACTTCTTCATTAGTAAATGATTTTACTGTCTGAATATTAATAACCGAATCATAAAGATTACCATGTGCTCTTTCATATGCTTTGCTCATCTTCTTTTGTATCTTAATCATTGGCTTTGTTTTCCAAACTGTCACCAAAGAATAAAAAGCTAGAATAAATAACAATAAAAGCATTAAACGCCACTCAACAAAACCCATAACTATTAAAGAAACAATAACTGTTAAAAAATTAGGTCCGATATTAAAAACTACTTGATCTGTAATCATTTCTAAATTCCCGGCCCCGCGAGCAACCCGTTGAATCACTTCACCCATTTTTTTATTTTTATGAAAAGTCAAAGGCAAATCCAAAAGATGATTAGTTATTTTCAAAAGAAAATCATTATAAACATCAATAGTAATGTAAGCACTCTGATTCCCAAAAGAGCGATTAAGCCAATCTTTTAAAATAACTAACACCAACCATAAAACAAGAATACCACCGATTAACTGCAAGCTAGTTGATTTTAGAACCGCTACGTCAACCAAGCGACCGTAGATATATGGAATAACAGCGCTAATAAAAGAGCCCAGAAGGGCGATCAGGGCTATCCAATAAACTTTCTTTCTGTATTTGCTTAAATACTGCCAAATAACTTTTGAATCTTTAAATATTTTCATTTATTTTATTATTCTACCATATTATTTATAAAAAGAAACCCCGCGTTGTTAGTTACACGGGGCTAGAAACTTTTAGATTAAAGACAAAATCTTCCCTTCACCGCTGTCATGGTCTGTTCGCATTCTGGGCACTTCCTTTCGTTATTCAAATTTCTTTCATTCAATAACAACTTCTGCCTACTTTTATGTTTTTTGACATTAAGACAAAGCCATCTTGTCTTTTTGCTTATCTTCCCTGAATTATTCTGCGATTTTGGCTCACTCGGTTCAATACCCTCATCATAATAACGATCAAAATACTCTACCATGACATCCTCCTTTTCTTATTAAGAGTTAAAGAACTAAAAAACCAATCTATTAGCTGAGTTAGATTATCATAATTTCCTCTTATTCGTCAAACAAAGATATCCCCAGCTATCCAATATTTTTATCTTCTTTAATATCTCTTCTAATTTTCTCCATAAACCGAGAAATAAACCAAAGATTGTGGAAAGTGGCTAAACGCGCTCCAAGTATTTCTTTGGTTTTAAAAAGATGATGTAAGTAGGCTCGATTAAAATTTTGGCAGGTATCACAAGAACAATTCTTGCTAATCGGCTTTTTATCTGTTTGATAAACAGATTTTAAAATACTAAACTTCCCTTGAGCTGTTAAAAAAGTGCCATGGCGGGCCAAACGAGTTGGCTGGACACAATCAAACAAATCAATTCCCCGTTTAACTGCCTCTTTAATATCATCTAAATAACCAATGCCTAATAAATGACGCGGCTTATTTGAGGGCAAATAAGGAATGACCCAATCTAAAGCCTTTTTCATTTCTCCCTTACCAAATGAACCACCAATGCCAAAACCATCAAAAGGCAAGTCACCAATAAATTTAGCGCTAGCCTGTCTTAAATCCTTGAAAAGACCACCCTGAACAATACCAAAAAGAGCTTGTTTGTTCCTCTTTTTAGCTTTAAGACATCTTTGAGCCCATTGATGAGTCCGTTCCATGCTTTTTTGAGTATAATCATAATTAGCCAAAGGCGAAGTACATTCATCAAAGACAAAAATAATATCAGCCCCTAAATCCTCCTGGATTTTAATTGAGCTTTCTGGAGTAAAACGATGATGAGAACCATCTAAGTGGGAAGTAAAAGTTACCCCAGCTTGATCAATTCTAGCTAATTTAGCCTGTTGACCTACTTGTTCCTCTTGAATATTTTTATTTAAAATCTTACCTACTTTATCTTTTAATCCAAAACCCAGACTAAAAACTTGAAAACCACCGCTATCAGTAATAATTGGCCCGGGCCAATTCATAAATTTATGAAGGTCGCCAAGTTTTTTAATAATTTTAGACCCAGGCTGAAGATATAAATGGTAAGTATTGCTTAAAATCGCTTCAAAACCAATCTTTTTAATTTCTTCTGGACTTAGGCTTTTAATGGCTGCTTTAGTGGCCACGGGCAAAAAAGCTGGAGTATGAATATTGCCATGGGCAGTTTTAATTAGCCCTAATCGGGCTTTTGAATGTTTATGTTTTTTTAAGACTTTAAAAAATTCCATAATCTATTTTCTAAGATGATAACCAATAATACCAAAAGCGACTGAAATATTCAAAGATTCTTTACTGCCCAGCATCGGCAAATGAACAATCTCATCAGCTTTTTTTAAAACGCTTTGACAAATACCTTTAATTTCATTACCGAGCACTAAAGCCAAGGGAAATTTAGGTTTAAATTTTCTATAATCCAAACTATGCTTAGTTTGCTCTAGAGCGATAATATTAACACCTTGCTTTTTTAATTTATCTATCACCCGCCAAACTTGCCCATAATGTTCCCAGGCAACATTATTCTCTGCGCCTAAAGCAGTTTTAGAAATTTTAGAATGAGGTGGCCTCCCGCAAATACCACATAAAAAAATCTTATCCACCACCAAAGCATCAGCTGTTCTGAAAATAGAGCCGATGTTTTCTAAACTGCGAATATTATCACAAATTATGTAAAAATTATGTTTTTTCATCGTTTCGAAGTTTCGAAATTTGTGCGAAGAAAACAGATTTTTAGATCGTAGGTGTGGACGCGCGCCCGAGCGAAGCGAGGGCAGGGATAAGCGATCTAAAAATTTTGTTTTCAAAGCACAAATAGTAATCTAAAAAAATATGGCTGCCGACTAAATTAGCCAGCAGCCCCAGTTTTTCAATAATCCTTGCCCAGCATCTTACGATACCGGAGGTCGACCTTAACCGCGCCGACCAGTATTTTTTTGGTGATCCAATCGGGTTTTTTAGCCTTTGGCGCCGAAAAAACCTGGAAAAACGGAGATTCTTTATTTATCTCCACTTTAGATCTTACCAAAGTATCAATGAAAACCCAGGCAAAATAACAAGTTCGCTTTTTCCTTTCTTGCCCAGGCGGTAAACCCTCCAACCTTTCTTTAAAATCCCCATACAGTTTTATAAAAGAGGGTTGAGGCCGCATAGGATTATAATCTCCTGTGTTCACTGCCATCAACACCGCTTTCCGGAATTCGCCTTCCAGATTATGTCTTTCCATGTTATCCTCCTTTTTCTAGAGTTTCAAGCTTGTCTATATCATAACAAATAACTACTAGGTTGTCAATACTAGTTAAAGAGCGTTTTGGCCTCTGCCCAGATACTGTTATTACCTTGTTCTTTTTTCCAATACCACCACTCAACTCCCCATAAATAGGCCTCATCAAATCCAGTTTGTTCCGTATACTTAATTACTTCCTTAAACTGCTCTAAATCCATTGACTTAGATTGTTCTTTCTTGTCTGTCTCATAAAGCATTTTGTGACTCCAGGGCTCAGCCTGCAATTCAATAATAATAACTTTTTCTATCCCGGTAACCCATTTAGCGATTTGAGCTCGTTTATGATAAAAAACCGGTGGAATTGGATACTTAAAATGATCATTAATAATATCACTCCAAACAATCCGGTAAAGAGTAGTACCTAAGAGATCAGCCCGAACAGCTGGTTCTATCCAACTGCTTAATTCCCCACTGGCTGTTAAAAGAACCGGCCGGCCTTTAGAATCTAATTTCTGAACTAAAGAAATTTCTTTATCTAAAAATTGTCTATCCAATTTGGGACATTCACCAAACCCGACCAAAAACGGCTCATTTTCAACTTGCCAGACCTTAACCGTATTATTATTTTGATAACGATTAACTATTTGAGTTAATAATAGTAAGATCTTTTCCTGTTTTTCTGCCTCGCTTAGATTCTCAGCCCATTCAGGATAATGACATTCAGGCCAACGAGGTAACTTCTGACCAACAGCTAAAATAACTTGAGCCCCTCGTTTGCCAGCCTCTTCAATCTGCCAATCTAAATCAGCAAAAGCATATTCTCCCTCAACCGGCTCCAGCTTTTGCCAATAAGCAACTAAGCGCAATTTTCTAGCGCCTAAATCATCCAGAATAGCTGAATAAGCCATGGGCCAATCAAGTTCCATTTGTTCAGCAAAGATCTGACTAAAAGTCACTCCATAACTAATTTCTGAAACTGGCTCTGCCTCGCCCGTAAATAGATAAATTAAAATCCCGGCCACACAAAGAATAACAATGAAAAGACTGAAGAAAATAATGCGGAAAATATATTTTATAATCGTGCCAATAATCATAACCCTCCTATATATATTATACAATTAAAAGACCAAAAATCCCAGACCTAAACCAATTAACAAAATAGCGATGATTTTCTGGATAATAATTGTATCACTAATCTGCTCCTTAATAATCTGAGGAAATTTTCTAGAAAGAAACAAAGCAATAACTAAAAGAAAAACATATTGAATCCCCTGGAGAGCATTAACCAAAGCAACGCTGCCTAAATAAATAGCGTAGTTTAATAAGATAAAGGCTCCGGCTGATAAACTCTTACTGAAAATAACTAAACCACCTGTTTTAGCCTTAATTGATTTTGATACTTTGAAAATTTCTTGTCGACCACCAGGCCAGAAGATTAATAGAACAGCCCCTAAAATACCACCCATCCGGATCCAAACAAAACCACTGATAAAGGGCTGCTCCATAAAAACAAATTTAGTTAAAACATATGAACCGGCAAAAAACAAAGCGGCCAAAATAGCTAAGGGCAATCTTTTTATCAAAGGAACCTTCCCGCCTTTTAAGCAACTCTTCTTTCTAGGCCAGATCATAATAACGCCGCCCGAAACAAGCAAAAAGAAAGCGATTAACTGACTAACAGCCAGACGCTCTTCTAAGAAAAAGTAAGTTAAAACCAGAGTAAAAAGAGAAATTGCCCCGCCAATAATTGGAGCGATTCTAGAAACTTCACCAAATTGAACTGATTTATAAAAACAGAGAATGGCAAAAATAAATAAAATGCCGGTGATCAAACTGATGATAATTTGACTTACTGAAGGAATAACAAAACCAAAAGGAATTAATAACAAAGCAGCTCCTCCTAAAATCCCCACATAAAAGGCAAGCGCTCTTGGTCTGACCCGAGTATGAGAAAGAAGGAATTTATCAATGATAAAGACCAGAGCAAAAAGAAAATGAGCGCTAATAGCAATTAAAAGCCAGTTCATAAATTTTAAATCTTTTCCTTAGGAAAAATAAAGATAAGAATAACTACCATCAAAGTTAAGACAGAAAACAAACCAATGATTGCTAGCCATTCTTTAAATAAGGCTAAGTTTAAAGAAAATCTCAAATAAAGCAAAGCCGAAATTGCTAACGCATAATAATAACTAATAGGCATAAAAAGAAACCATTTTTTATGCCATCCGATATATTCTGACGTAAAACGCCAGACCCCATAATGAGGGTTTATGACAAACCATAAAAAATCCCAAGTAATACTAATTAGAAAAAAGAAAGACAAAGTACCTAATTCAGAGAACCAACTCCAGCCTTGGCCAGCAAAATAGGGATGGTGTAAAAAAATTAAAACAGAGCTAAAAACCAACAAATGATAACCGGTCAATTCTTTACCTCCCATCATTTTTCGATAGATCTTAGCATACCATTTGTCAGGATTAGCTCTCCAGGTTGGCAATCTAGCTGCCCAGCCATGTTTGCCTTCTATTTGAATCTCAAAAGCAGCCAACCATAGACAGAAAAGAAAAAGATATAAAGTTTGAATAAATAAATCTAAATTCATAATTGTTCAACTACGACAACCGTTATCGCGTTCTTTATCTTTTTACCGCGAAAACTATTAATTGATTTCCCAATGTCGGGGAAACAGTACCTAAAAATACAAATATTTCCCCGATCACGGGAATTTTAGCAAGGACATCTAAAGGAATATAAGAAGATGTTGCCCTTAAAACTTCGAATCCCTCATCTTTAATCAAGCTCTTTAATTTTCTTCTAGTGTAAACGTGATTCGGATTAATATCCACCCCAAAACAATTAGCTCCTTTTTTGCTTAGTATATCACTCACGCCCCCTTTGCTAATGCCACAATCTAATACATTCAGTTTACTAATATTGCCGAAATGTTTCTCAATATATTTAATAACTTTTTCAATTCTTGTTGGGTCAGGAACCTTATATTCCTTAAAGGTATTTTGTTTTTGATCTGCCATAACTATTTCTGGCACTGGGGACAAAAATGAGCGCTGCGGCTACCCAGTTTTATCCGCTTAATTTTTGCCTTACATTTAAAACAAGCTTTGTTTTTTCTTTGATAGACTTTTTGCAAGAATGAATAACTCCCTTTTCCCCCCTTAGTATCAACATAATCTTTATTAGAACTGCCGCGCTTTTTAACAGCTAAGGTCAGAATTTCTTTGATTGCTTGATAGATTTTCCTAACCTCCCCTATTTCTAAATCATTAACCTTTCTTATTGGTAAAACCTTAGCCCTAAATAGAATTTCATCAGCATAGATATTACCAATCCCGGCCACAAATTTTTGATCCATTAACAAGGGCTTAATTTTGCTTTTCTTTCTCTTATTCAGCAAACTTTTAAACAAATCAAAAGTAAATTCCTTATTCAATGGTTCCGGCCCAAAACTCTCTTTAATAAAGAAGCTATTCAAGTCTTTTTTGGCTACAACTTTAACAAAACCAAACTGCCTTAAATCATTATGAACTAACCAATTCTTATCAGTAAAAGTATAAATTAAATGAGTATGCTTATTATTCTGACCATTAAATACTAATTGACCAGTTAATTTCAAATGAACAACTAAGCTATATCCATTAGATAGTTCAATAATCAACAACTTAGCCCGCCTCTTAACATTTTTAATTACTGCTCCTTTTACCAGTTTCTTAAATTGATTTAAAGGATACCTAACAAATTTAGGAAGATTTACCTCTACCTCTTTAATTTTCCTCCCCCTAATTCTATTGTTCAATTGTCTTTTAATTGTTTCAACCTCAGGAAGCTCAGGCATGTTAATTTTATCTAAATTTTCAATCCGCCTGAGGCGGAGGAGAAAATTTAGTGTTAAAATCTTGCACCCGCCCAAATTTTCGCTTTGCGAAAAATTGTGGCGGGTAAGGTCTTGTTACTGAATTTTCAAAGAAAATTCAGACAAAGCCCCTTATATTCGAGGCGGTTCTTGATACTGAGTGCTAACTAAAACATCCTTTAAAGCGCTAACATCCTCTAAAATTATACCGGTGCCGCGCACCACCGCCGTCAAAGGATCTTCAACTGATTTAACTGGCATTTCAGTTTGTTCAGAAATTAAGTCAACCAAACCGCGTAAAAGCCCGCCTCCGCCAACTAAGAAAATCCCCCGATGCATAATATCAGCCACTAATTCAGGCGGAGTCTCTTCAATCGTTCCTTTGATGGCGCTAACTAAAACTTTAACTGAACGGCTTAAAGCTTTACGAATTTGACTATCATCAACTATGATTTCTTTAGGCAAACCAGTAACAATATCGCGACCCCGCATAGCGGTTTCTAATTTATCTTCTAAAGGATAAGCTGACCCAACCGCTAATTTGATATCTTCAGCTGTTTTTTCGCCTAAAAGAAGATTAAACTCTTCTCGAGCGTAATTAATAATATCCTCGCTAAGCTTATCACCAGCTGTCCTTAAGCTCTTGCTGACCACAATGCCGCCTAGAGAAATAACGGCTATTTCCGAGGTTCCTCCGCCGATATCAACAATCATATTACCAGCTGCTTCCTGAACTGGCAATCTTATCCCAATGGCCGCCGCCATAGGCTCTTCAATCAAATAAACTTCTCTAGCCCCAGCGTTTCTAGTAGCGTCTTCCACTGCTTTTTTTTCCACTTCAGTTACGCCAGATGGCACACCTACTACTACCCGGGGACGGGGTAAAATAGAGAAACTTTCTCGATGAACTTTATCAATAAAAAACTTAAGCATCTGTTCGGTTACTTCAAAATCAGAAACTACCCCGGCCACTAAAGGACGAGAAGCAATGATGTGCCCTGGGGTTCGACCAACCATTTTCTTTGCCTCCTGGCCAATAGATAAAATCTGGTTAGTCTTTTGATTAACCGCTACGACTGATGGCTCATTAATCACAATGCCCCTTCCTTTAACATAGACGAGCGTATTGGCCGTACCCAAATCTATACCAACATCTTTTGAAAAAAATCCAAATAACTTATTTAACATGACTAATTACCTCGCTTAACTTAACAAGTTCTGTCTCTTGATTATCCCTCCTTTTCACTTCAATTGAATTTTGAGCTATGGTTTTATCGCTAATAACTAAACGATAAGGGATGCCGATTAAATCAGCTTCAGCAAATTTTTCCCCAGGCGCTTTATCACGGTCATCATAAAGAACCTCTATTCCATGCTCAACCATTTCTTGATAAAGCTTATCAGCTGCCTTTTTATCATTGATTAAATTAAGCAGATGAACCTTAAAAGGAGCTACGCCTTCGGGCCAGATAATTCCCTGCTCGTCATGCGAGGCCTCAACAATAGCCGCCATTAATCGACCTAAACCAATACCGTAGCAACCCATGATAATTGGTTTTTCTTTGCCATCTTTGTCAGCAAAATTTGCTTTCATTGCTTGGCTATACTTATCGCCTAGATAGAAAATATGGCCTGCCTCAATGCCATGCTTTATCTTTAAATTCTTTTTACATTGAGGACAAGTTTTAACCTCGCCCGCTTTTTCAACATTGGCTCCATAGCCACAACTAGAACAATAAAGAATCTTATCTTCGCCTGTTTCAGCAAAAAGAACGAATTCATGAGATAAATCACCGCCAATCGTTCCTGAATCTGCTTCAACCGCCACTACTTCTAATTGACAACGCTTAAATATTCTAAAATAGGCCTGTTTAACTTTTTTGTAAAACTCCATAGCATTTTTTTCTGAAGAATCAAAACTATATAAATCTTTCATAATGAATTCGCGAACCCGCAAAAGACCGCCCGTCGCCCTCATTTCATTGCGAAATTTATTCTGAATATGATAAAGATAAAGCGGTAAATCCTGGTAAGAACTAACTCTTTTTCTAACTAAATCGGTGATTACCTCTTCATGGGTTGGCCCTAAGCCAAATTCCTTTTTATGACGATCCTTAACTACAAACAAAGGAGGATCAATTTTTGTCCAGCGATCAGTTTCTTGCCATAAGCTCTTAGGAATTAAGGTAGACATTAATAGCTCTTGACTGCCAATAGCATTCATTTCTTGCCTGATAATATCTTCAATTTTACTATGAACCCGCCAGCCTAAAGGCAAATAAGTATAAATGCCAGCCGCTAACTGATTAATGAAATCACCCCGAGTTAAATATTTATGGCTAATCGCTTCTGCTCCCTTAGGAGCATCTTTCAATGTTTTAATAAAAAGTTTTGATTGTTTCATATTTAAAATACTCTAATAATATCCCGCCAAGTTACCACAATCATTAATATAATCAAAAGAACAAAACCAGTCATATTAGCATACCTTTCAAACTTCTGATTTAAGGGCGATCCTTTAACTTTTTCAATTGCTAAAAAAAGCAAACGACCGCCATCTAAAGCCGGAATCGGCAAGACATTAATAATGGCTAGGTTGATATTTAAAATAACGGCTAATTGTAATACGTAGATAAAACCCAATTGGGCTGCCTGGCTAGTTAAATTAAAAATCCCAACCGGCCCGGCAATATCCACGCCCAATTTACCAGTGATTATTAAATTCCATAGAATCCCGCCTAGAGCAGTAATGATAAACCAAGTCAGACTCAAAGCGCTAATAATTCCCTTAAATAGCGCCTGATACCAAGGATAAGAAACAATAGCTGTTCTAGCCAAGGCAATGCCTGAAAGCCCTTGGTCAGCTGGATATTCTGAACGTAAAACCAAATTCTTTTCCAAGGCCTGATCGCCTCTTTGAATAATAAAGATTATTTCTTCTCCTTTATACCTGCCAATAAATTCCTGAGTCCCAACCACAGTTGCCACTTTTAATTCTTGGCCTCCGGCTCTTAATCCGGCGATGGTGTCGCCCACTTTAATCCCGGCCATATCAGCTGGTGAATTAAGAGCAATCTGAGTAATCTGGACTCTAGGATCTTTTAAAATACCTGGCTCATTATCTTCAATTATATTAGGCGAACCAATCCAATAACCCAAGCTTAAAAGAAAAGCAGCTAGAATAAGGTTCATAGTTACTCCAGCTACAATAATTCTAGATCTAACTCCAATCGGCTTGCTATAAAAAGCGCGGTTTTTATTAAGATCATCTTTTTTTCCACCGTCTTCTCCATGAATTTTAACAAAACCGCCCAAAGGCAAAAGATTCAATGAATAAATTGTTTCCCCTTTTTTGATGCCAAAAATTCTAGGCGGGAAACCAAAACCAAATTCATCAATCCTAATATTAGCCCGTTTAGCCATAACAAAATGACCCAATTCATGGACAAAAACAATCAATCCGAATATTAAAATAAAAACAAGAATAGTTAAAAACATATTAAATAGTCATTATTTCTTCTTCTTTTTTCTGGCCGATTTCATCTATCTTTTTGTTATACTCATCAACTGTTTCCTGTAATTTATCTTTGGCTTTAAACTTATCGTCCTCGGTCATCTCTTTAGCTTGTTCCATATTCTGAATCTTTTCCCAGGCTTCACCCCTTTGGCGGCGAATACTAATCCGACACTCTTCTAATTTCTCATGAATAATCTTAGCCAATTCTTTACGCCTTTCTTCGCTTAAAGCAGGCACTTTTAACCGAATGAAATCTTCTTCCACCACTGGACTTAAGCCTAATTTTGACTGCCTAATGGCCCATTCAATATTCCTGATAACCGCCTTATCCCAAGGACGAACTATAATCATTCGAGGGTCTGATATCTGAATAGCCGCTAATTGTTTAAGCGGCATTTTTTGATCATAGACCTCTACTTCTAAATCCTCAATTAAACTTGAAGTTGCCCGGCCGACCTGCAAACTAGCCAGTTCGGTTTTTAAATAATCAACAGTTTTATCAAGACTAGGCCTTGTTTTGTCAATCAATTCTTTATACATAGAATTAAAACTCTAAAACTAAAACTTCCAAAGCTAATTGAGCATTAATGCTCGGATTAGCTAAAAGCCAACTTGTTCTCCTAATGGCCTGAATAATACTCTTTATTTTCCCTAATGAATAAGAATCTTTGTAATTGACTGCTACTGGACAAATAGCTCGATCAGCGCAGCCAACTGATAACAAAAGTAAATCCCTAAACCAGAAAAGCCAATGTTCTAAAACCTGTTGAGCCAAAGGCAGATCTTTGGCTATTTTCTCAATATATTGATAACGTCGATTTAAATCAGCTTTTAGCAATTCTTCTAATTGATTAATGATTTTGGCTTGGTTTTTTAACAATTCTGGATTTTCTGAATATCTAACCGCTAAACCAGGCCGGCCATTGGCCAAACGAACAATTCTTTTTAAATCTCTAACTTGACCCATTGATTCAAGACCCTTTTCAATTTCTTTTTCGTTAACTGATAAAAAATTAACCTGCTGACATCTTGAAATAATAGTTGACAATAAAGATTTTGGCTTTGAAGTAATTAAAATCAAAATCGCCTTACCAGTTGGCTCTTCCAATGTTTTTAAAAAGCAATTACTTGCTTGAGCAGTCATCTTGTCTGCTTGATCAATCAAAACAATCTTATACGGAGCTTGATACGGGAATAAGCTCATCTGATGCTGAATTTCTCTAATCTGCTTAATACTAATAACTGATTCTGGCTCGGCTATATGGACATCTGGATGAACCGTTTTATCTAATTCTCCGCCAATTAGCATTTTAATAAACTCTAAAGCCACTGTTCTCTTGCCTAAGTAAGCCGAACCGGTGAAAAGATAAGCATGAGCCAAGCGATTATTTTTAATGCTTTTCTTAAAAAAATCTAAAATGCGCTGATGTCCAATAACCATACCCCCGTTAGAAATTATTTTTCTTAAATTATTAACATACCCCGTATACTGTAATTTCTAACGGGGCGTAATTATTTAAAACTATATCATACTTTTCCATCTTCTACAATATCAAAAAAGAGCCTCAACGACTCTTTTTACTTTGCTCTACCACTTCAATTACATATTCCTTCATGATTTTGTTTCCAGGGCAATTATTCTTTCTTCATGTTCCTCTATCTTTTTATCATGACTACTATAAAGCTCGGTTGATACTGTGCTTTCTTGTTCTAAATCATCTAATCGTTTAAGAATCCTATCTTGACCACTTAAGACTTTATCAAATTTCCTACCGGATTTTCTATCTATTCGACTGAATTTTTTATCAATACCATTAAATTTTTTATCTAAATAATCTACAAATTCTTTATCCATTTTATTCCTCCTTTTTAATTTTTAAATATTTTTTTAAATAAGCAAGTAATTTAGCTGAACATTTTTCGCAAAGATCAAAATAAATAGACCTTTCACCAAAAATATGGCCTTTTATCCATTTACTTTCTAGGTTCAATCTATTCTTTTCTTTCTTTATCTTTTTACAAACATCACATTTAGTTATATCCATGATAGTCAAATTTTAGCACAAACTTATGAATATTAAAATAGCCTTCAATAACATATTCTTTAATCAATGAATTCTACGGTTGCTATTATCCCTTCTAATTCTTTTATTATGTCTACAATAGGTTCTTCACAATAAAAATGATCGAAAGAATAATTATATCCTTTTCCGACCACCTCATATATTCTTGAAGTGCACGTTCCATAACTCTCATAGACCACCATTTGTTTATCTCCGATTGTTTTTTCTCTAGGTTTAAAGACTTCAATGTCATCTTGTTGTTGTTCTAATAAAATTGTTTCTATATCGCGATTAGATGATATAGATATATTCAATCTAAAAGTATCGCTAATCCAAGCACGAGGTTTTCCAAAAATAAGATGAGCTGTACCATAGGAATCCATAAACTCTTTATAAGGCAGGACTTCACAGTTTTTATTCCCCCAATCAGAGTTATATGGGATATCAAAAGAAATTCCTTTTTCAGTATTTATGTACTTAATGATCGTATCAGCATCATCAGTATTAAAGTCTTCTCTAAATTCATATGGATCATCAAATCCTTCGCTATCTTTCTCATAACAACCAAAGCCAGATATCCTTTTTTTCTCCCCGTTAGTTTCAATGAGTTTAAGTGTAGAAATCATGCTTTCTGCCTCTGATTCACTTAAAATCATGTTTGTTATATCAAAAACATTTCCATCTTTACTGAAGACATAACTATTTTCCATAAATCCTGTTTTCTCTTCGATAACTGTTATTTCTATATTATTAATAACGACTTTTTTAATGTCTATTTCCGATAAATCAGGTGATCTAATGTCTTCACAAATTGATTTTTTTTTTGTTCTGGGGACCATACTATTTGTTCTTTATCAGCACACCATTCTTCCACAGAATATTTTTTAGGATTTTCATAAACATATATCCAAAAGCCAGCAATTGCAGTATCGCGACCCACATCTTCTTCTCTGATAAATCCTATTACTTCTGGCTTAGCTGTAGATACTACTAACCTACTAGGATATTTCATTTCATATCCATACTCTTCATTCCGGTAAGTTTGTCAGTTGGCGGTTGGGGCAACGATTTCTGGGCAAGGAGCGAATTCACAATCTGGGGCGATTCTGCCGACCGCAGAACCATCAGGACAGATTTTAGCTTCTAAACTACAAGCGATTTGCTCAGGATCTGATTGAAGATAAAAGTATTTATAGGCTCCCCAAGCAGCCAAATCAATAAAAATAAGGGCTACTATGACAATAACTAAAATAGTAACCCATTTAGATGAATTACTATCTTGAGGCGTTTTTGGTTGAATGGTTTGATACTCCATATTTTGATTTTACCACGTTTTGCTCTACCACTTCAATTACATATTCCTTAATTGCTCTTTCAAATCTTTCTTGAGAGAACTTTTCGGCCCTTTTACAAATCACCAAAGGACTATAATTCTCAAGATTAAGCCTTAAGCGCCTAACGCCATCAGCTAATGATTCAGTAGCTAAATCATCAAAAAATTCTCCAGTAATCCCTTGAATAATTGTTTCAGTTGCCCCGCCTTTGCGATAAGCTAAGACCGGCTTGCCATAACTCATCGCTTCAACCGGAGCAATGCCAAAATCATCCTCGCCTGGAAAAATAAAAGCAGTACAATTTTGAAAATGATCCTTAACCGATTTATCTGATTGCCAGCCCAGAAATTCAATAGTTTTACCGGCCGTTCTTTGAAGCCGCGCCTTGTCTGGCCCCTGGCCGATAATCACCAAAGATAACCCTAATTTGTTAAAAGCGTCAATCGCCAGGTCAATCCGCTTGTAAGGAGTCAATTGAGAGACAATTAAAAAGTATTCTTTATCCTGCTTTTGAGACGGTCTATTAAATTGCTCAATCTCTACCGGTGGGTATATTACTCTTGATTCCCGGCCATAAAACTTCTTAATCCGTCCAGCCGTAGCTTTGGAGTTAGCAATAAAATGATCTACTCGGTTAGCGGCTGACCTATCCCACATTCTAATATAGTGCATCATAACTCTAATTGCTCCATTAGTTAAAAATCTTTTTCTCTGATCTTTAACATAAGACGTATAAGCATCCCAGCCAAAACGCATCGGGCTATGACAATAACAGATATGAGTAGCCCGAGGACGAGTAATAACTCCTTTAACAAAACTGTTAGATGAAGAAATGATTAAATCAAAATTCCTTAAATCAAATGTTTCTGGAGCTAAGGGGATAAAGGGCAAAAGATATTTCTGGCGTTTACGCCAAAATCCAGGAAACTTTTGTAAAAAAGAAGTATGAACCTCAGTATCAGAAAAATACTTACCCATTTTCTCTTGATCGTAAAGCAAAGTATAAACAGCCGCTTGAGGAAAGATTTTTCTCAAACTTAAAAAGACCCTCTCGGCTCCTCCGAAGCGAATAAGATAATCGTGTACTAAAGCAATCCTCATTTTATTTCAATAAAACCTCCAAAGTTTGTCCAGCGCATTTTGCCCAAGAAAACCTTTTAATATTTCCGTAGCCTTGCTTAATTAAATCTTTCCTAATTTCCTGATCCTCTATTACTTTATACATCATATCGCTAATCTGTTCAATGCTATTTGGCTCAACAAACATTGCTCCTTGCCCGGCCACCTCTGGCATTGAAGAGATATTAGAAGTTATGACCGGACAACCAACAGCTTGAGCTTCTAAAATTGGCAAGCCAAAACCCTCATAAAAACTCGGGAAAATAAATATTTCGGCCCTTGAAAGCAATTGCCATTTCTCTGCTTCGCTGACATAGCCAGTCTCAATAATTTCTAATTTTAAATTTTTAATTTTTAATAAATTTTTAATTTTTAATTTTAAAACATCGTAACCAAAACCAGGCAAACCGGCTAAAATAAGCTTGTGTGGAACTTGATATTTTTTCTTTAAAATTTTATACGCCTCTAAAATGCCCTCAATATTTTTCTTTAATTCAATTCTACCGATATAAAGAATATAAGGCATCTTAGACACTTTGTTAGACACTGAATGCCTAACAGTTACTCCATGATGGATCACTGATATTTTATCAGAGTCAGCTTGATATAGTTTTATTAAATCCTGTTTGGTATTTTCAGAAACAGCAATAATTTTACGGGCGTGTTTTAGGGCATACTTAGTAGCTCTTCGTAAATATTCCAAATGCTTCCAGGGATACATTTCTGGATAATATTCATATTCCAAACCATGAATGGTCACAGTTGAATTTTCCGGATGAATCAAAGGCAGAATATGAACCGGGATAAAAAGGACTTCTGGTTTATTTCTTATCATTTCTACAGCCAATCTCACCTGAGTCCACATCGGACCAAGCCATTTTAATTGTTTAATCTCAAAATTATCAGTTAAAGAAAATCCTTGAGCATTAACTCTAGCATCTTGATAAAGGATAAAATGATGCCCTTGAGACTGTTCCAGCATCATTAAATGATTAACCAATTGATAAGTGTATTCCTCCACTCCGGCGCGCGGCTGTTTAAAAGCAGCCACTGCATTAATACCAATAGTCATATACCAAATTTGTCTTAATTTGGAGCAAAACTTGTTTTGTGAACAAATTAAGCTACAAATTTGAGTACCCCGCTCCTTTTAAAGCTTTGTTAGTTTAATTAAACTTGTAAGTTCAATAATCTTTCAATAATTAAAGGATTAACACAACATTAGAAGGGGCGGGGTAAATGTTTTATAACTGATTCGCCAAAGGCGAATCAGACAAAGCCTTTTACTTTTTACTCATAATACTTCTTTTATAAACTTCTAAATTATCTAAAGCCAAGCCAGCCCCTTTAGCCACGCATAAAGTTGGGTCCTTGGCAATACGACAAGTTACGCCAGTTGATTCGGCAATCAAATCACTCAAATTCTTAAGCAGGGCGCCTCCGCCGCTAAGAACCATACCCTTATCCATAATATCAGCTACTAATTCAGGCGGCGTATCCTGAAGAACGCTTTTAACTGCCTTAATAATCTCTCTTAATTGTTCAGAGATTGCTCCAGTTATTTCATTAGCTTTAATTTCAATATCCTTAGGCAAACCGCCAACTAAATCTCTTCCCCGAATTTTTAGACTTGGTTCATCTTCCTGAGGCAAAGCGCTGCCCACCTTTATTTTAATCATCTCTGATGTTCTTTCGCCAATAGCTAAATTATGTTTTTTCCTAATATATTCACAAATTGCTTGATCAATTTTATCTCCGCCCACTCTGACTGAAGAGCAAGCCACAATACCGCCTAGAGAAATAACGGCTATTTCTGAAGTGCCTCCGCCAATATCAACAATCATATGGCCAGCCGGCTCATTAATATGAAGGCCTGCCCCAATAACTGCTAAAACCGGTTCTTTAACAACATAAGCATTTTTAGCTCCGGCCTTAACCGTCGCCTCAACCACGGCCCGTTTTTCGGTAGAAGTAATTCCAGCTGGAACGGCCACCATTATATCGGGTCGGAAAAATCGCCAACGGCCTAAAACTTTACCAATAAAATATCGAAGCATTGCTTCCGTAATCCGATAATCAGCGATAACCCCATCTCTCATGGGCCGATAAACAATAATTGCTTCAGGCACTCGTCCTAGCATCTCTTTAGCCTGATCACCCACCGCTAAAATTCGGTTGTCCTCAATAGAAACAGCCACCACAGTCGGTTCATTAATAACTACTCCTTTTTTAGGCAGATAAACTAAAGTATTAGCTGTACCTAAATCAATGCCAATTTTTTTAACAAACATAAATAATAATTTTCAATTTTTAATTAATACGCCTTATATCTGCTCCAATCTTAGACAATCTATTCTCTATTCTTTCATAGCCACGATCAATTTGGTAAATATTTTCAATAACTGATTCGCCTTGGGCGGCTAAGGCCGCAATGACTAAAGCAACCCCCGCCCTAATATCAGGACTAATTAAACGACGACCATATAATTTGCTTGGTCCTTGAATCATGACTCGATGAGGATCACACATAATAACTTGGGCGCCCATCTGGTTAAGCATATCAGTATAAAAAAGCCGACCGTCAAAAATAGTTTCGTGAATTAAAGAAAGGCCTTGAGCTTGAGTCATTAAAACAGTAAAAGGGGCCTGTAAGTCAGTTGGAAAACCAGGATATTCATGAGTTTTTAAATTAACTGCTTTTAATTTAGAACCGGGTTTAATTAGCGCAGAATTTTTAGCTATTTTTAAATTAGCTCCAACTCTTTTCAAAAAAGACCAAAATACATCTAAATGTTCTGAATCCAGACCCGTAACTTTAATCGGGCTATTAGTCATTAAACCCAAGATAACGAAACTGCCCGCTTCCAGTCTATCAGGAATAACTCGACATTGACCGCCAATTAAACGCTTGACTCCTTCGATTTCTATGAGGGGCGTACCGGCTCCTTTTATCTTAGCGCCCGATTGATTTAAAAACTGAGTCAAACAAACAATCTCCGGCTCGCAAGCAGCGTTTTTAAGAACGGTTTTACCTTGGGCTAAAACAGCCATTAAAATCATTGCCTCGGTGGCCGTGACGCTAACAATTGGGAAAACAAACTTAGCTCCTTTTAATTTTTTAGCGCTTAAATGATAACCTTGCTTAGTTTGTCTTACTTTGACACCAAAGGCCTTAAACCCATCAATAAAAATATCTCGAGGCCTTTGTCCAATAACGCAGCCGCCGGATTGGGGAAAGACTACCTCACCTTGACGAACCAACAAAAGACCAGCCAACAAAATTGAAGCTTTTAATTTCCGAGCAATATTCGCATCCAAAACAGTTGTCTTAATTTTCTTAGCTCTTAAAGTATAAGTGTCTTTATTCCTCTTAACCTCAACTCCTATTCCTTTAAGCAGCTCTATTAAATGTAAAATGTCCTCAATTTGAGGAACATTAGAAATGATCCATGGCTGATCAGTTAAAAGACAAGCAGCTAAAAGCTTTAAAGCAGCGTTCTTAGCTCCTTTAACCTTAATTGTCCCCTTGAGCGGCTTTCCGCCTTTGATAATAAATCGCTCCATACCCCGTTAGAAATTCTTAAATTATTATTGTACCCCGTTATATTATTATTCGTCTTTGATTTCTAACGGGGCATATCTGTATCCTAACCTAGTACAACCCTCTTGGCAAGATAACTTATCAAGATTGACCAAAAATATATATAAGCTATACTTAAAGTATGACCCGTCGAATTCGTCGGATTATTCTTTACTCAACAATTCTCTTTTTTATTCTTGCAACCCCCACGATGCTTCTTTATGCTTGGGGTTATAGTTTTGATTGGCAAGCAAAAAAGCCGGTTTTAACGGGCGGCCTTTACCTTAAATCAATTCCTAAAAAAACTGATGTTTATTTAAATAATAAGCTGAAAGAAGAAACGCCTGTCTTTATTAAACGACTTTTACCCAAAGATTACCAAATTAAAATAACTAAATCAGGCTTTCATGATTGGTATAAGAAATTAAAGGTGGAATCAAGATTAGTAACTGAAGCAAAAAATATTCTCTTAATTCCTCTATCTCCTCAAATTAAAATTATTAGAGAAAATTTAACTGAAGATTTTTCCCTTGAAGAATTCTTTAATCCAGAAGAATCTGACAGTGTTCTCTATATCCAGCAACCCAGCTATATTCTCTATCGCAGCAATTCAAATAATCTGACCCAAGAACAAATCAGTTCAACCCCCTTACCAGCTCAAAAATATCAAGTTTTTGCTTCAGATAACCAAAAAATAGCTGCCCTTGGTAATAATCAAAAGCTTTATTTACTAAACCCGGAAACAAAAACTTTTGAATTAATCAGCCAGAATATTCAACAAGTAGAATTTAGCAGAGATAATAAGAAGCTTTTATACGCCACGCCCTCTGAAATCTGGGTCTATTATCTAGAAGATATTCTTGAACAGCCAAATAAAAAAGCAGGTGATAAAGAATTAATCACCCGCCTAAGTCAAAAAATTAAACAAGTTCTCTGGTATAAAACCAATGAGCATATTGTTTTCTCAGTCGGTCAAAATATTAAAATTATCGAACTTGACGGCCGCGACCAACGAAACATATTTGATGTTATCCAAGCAAATACCGAACAAATGATCTTTAATCCCAAAGACGATAAACTTTATTTTGTTGAACAAGAAAAGTTATCAGCGATTTCTTTAGAAGAATAAATAGATTACCTTTTACTCCATTGGGGAGCCCGTCGAGCCTTTTTAAGGCCCGGCTTTTTTCGTTCCTTACGGCGCGGATCACGAGTAAGAAAACCGGCTCTTTTTAGTTTTTTAGAAAAATCTGGATTAAATTCAACCAAAGTTCGGGCTAACCCATGACGAATCGCTTCAGCCTGTCCTCTACTTCCTCCACCCTTAACTTTAACCGTCGCTTCAAATCTATTGAGCGATTTCATTTTTTTAAGAGGGTCAGCTACGATTTGTTGAAATTCAAAAATTGAGAAAAAGTCAGTATAAAATTTACCATTAATGTTAATTTTCCCTTTGCTATCTTCAAATGGCCGACAAGTAAAAAGACGGACTCGCGCTACGGATTTTTTCCTTCGGCCAACCGCTTCAAAATATCGTTTTGGATCTATTGCTGCCTTTTTCTTGACCAAAGCCTTATCTTTAGCCTTTTTTACTAAAGCCTTTTTCAAGGGAGTTTTTTTTATTTTACTTGATTCCCCCGACGCCTTTCGGGTCGGGATCCCGACTTTACGTCGGGGCTTCTTAACATCTGTCATATTTATTCTTTTGCTGTTTTATAAAGTTTTAACTTCTTAATAACCTGGTCTCTTAATTTATTCTTAGGCAGCATTCCATAAACTGCTTTTCTGATTACTTCTCGAGAATCTTTTTCCATCATATCTTCTAACTTAGTCTCTCTAAGTCCACCTGGATATTGTGAATGATGATAATAAATTTTCTGTTTCATTTTCTGACCGGTTACCTTAATTTTATCACAATTAACCACTACGACATCATCTCCTTGGTTCAAGTAAGGAACAAAATTGGGCTTACCTTTGCCTCGCAGCAAATTGGCAACATCTACAGCCAAACGGCCTAATATTTTATTAGTAGCATCAATAGTATGTTTCATTTATTTAACCAGCTCTATAATGGCCATTTTAGCGGCATCTGCCTGCCGAAGCCCTAACTTAGTTATCCTGGTATAACCGCCGGCCCGTCCTTGAAAACGCGGGCCAATTTCCTTAATCATCTTCTTGCGGGCTTTATCCGGTAAATATCTAGCCAAATATCTAGCTTTAGCTAATTCACTGCCCGGTTCAACTGTTTTACTCTTGGTAATCAATTTTTCAATAAAAGGCCTGACTTCTTTAGCCTTAGCTTCAGTAGTAGTAATTTTTTCTTTCAAAATCAAATTAACCGCTAACCCTTTTAAAAGAGCTTTGCGCTGATCCCTGGTTCGTCCGAATTTTCTACCTTTTTTACCGTGCTTCATATTTATAAATCTAGGACTTTAGAGTTAAGCCAAACTTACCTAAGGCCCTTTTAATTTCAACAATTCCTTTATCGCCCAATCCTTCTATGTTTTCTAAATCTTTCTTGCTCTTTCTAACCAAACCAGCCACTGTTTTAAATCCAGCGCTATCAAGCACACCAATGGTTCTTGAAGAAATCTTTAGATCTTCTATTTTAATCTTAGCAATATCCTCTTTAATTTTTTTATCTTTGGCCGCTTTCTTTGCCTGATTCGATTTTATCTTACTGACTGCTTTTTTCTTTTTATCAACGCCGGGCTTTACTTTCTTTTTACCTTCTTTTAAAAACATAAAAATATTATAATGATCAACTAAAATCTGAGTTGTCTTTAAAAAAGCGTCTTTGGGCGTAATGGTTCCGTCCGTCTCAATATTAATCCGCAAACGGTCATAATCAGTTCTTTCGCCCACTCGCATATCCTCAATGGAATAAGTGACTTTACGAATAGGACTGAAAATAGCGTCCATGGCAATTTTACCAATCTCAATTTTACCTTTTTTCCTTTTCTCCACAGGCAAGTAACCTAACCCAGACTCTATCTCAATTTCCATTTCCAAACTAGCCTTTTTATTAGTCAAAGTAGCAATATGAGCATCGTCATTAACCACTTCTAATTCACTGCTTGTTTTAATATCTTTGGCTTTGACCTTTTTCTCGCCCTTGATCTTAAGCGAGGTTTTAACTAATTGATCCGTATGTAGTTTAAATCTTACTTGTTTAAGATTAAGAATAATTTGGACAACATCTTCCGTGACATAGGGAATAGTTGAGAATTCATGCTGAACTCCCTTTATTTTTACTCCAGTAATAGCTGCTCCAGGCAAAGAAGATAAAAGGACTCGTCGAAAAGTGTTGCCCAGAGTCATCCCGTAACCCGGATAACAAGCTTCAATCTCAAAAATGGCTTGGTTGCCTTTTTGCTCAATAATTTTAGGTTTGTTTGGCAAAGTAATCATAAATTCTCTACGAATTACGAATTTACTACGAATATACGAAATCTTTTCTAATTATTTTTTCGTATATTTGTATGTTTTTCGTATTTCGCAGCTTATTTAGAATAATATTCAATAACCATACTTAATTCACCAATTTTATCTAAATCCTCTATTCCGGGCTGACCCTTAACTTTTCCTTCAATTTTCTGATTATCTAAAGAAAGCCATTTAGCAACCTCGTGTTTCTTAAGAATAGTTTTTAGATCTTGGAAAAGGATCAGTTTTTTACTTCTTTCTCTAATTTTAATAACATCTCCTTTTTTAACTTGATAAGAAGGAATGTCCACCTTATGTCCATTAACCAAAATATGGCCATGACTAACTACTTGTCTAGCTGTACTTCGCGAACTAGTCCAGCCTAAACGGAAAACAACATTGTCTAAACGATTTTCCAGCTTCTGGACTAAAAGTTCTTCCCTATTTCCTTTTTGCCCGACAATCTCTTTAAAGTAGTTTTTAAATTGCTGCTCAGAAACTCCGTAAATATGTCTGATTTTTTGTTTTTCAGCTAATTGCTGACCATATTCTGAAATTCTTCTCCGGCGAGCCTTACCATGAACCCCAGGAATGTATGGTTTGCGAATAACAGCGCATTTTTGACTCAAACAACGCTCTCCTTTGAGAAAGAGTTTTTGACCAGCTCTCCTGCATTTTTTACATTTTGAATCCATCATACTCGTCTTGGTTTGCGCGGGCGGCATCCATTATGAGGCACCGGCGTGACGTCTTTAATAGAACTAATTTCTAATCCCTGATTAACTAAAGCTCTGATAGCCGCCTCGCGCCCACTGCCTACTCCTCTAACAAAAACAACTGCTTCTCTAATTTCTAAACTCCTTACTTTTTCAAGTAAGGCTTCAACTACTCGAGAAGCAGCAAAGGGCGTTGCTTTTTTAGGGCCTTTAAAGCCAACCGAGCCGGCGCTAGACCAAGCTAAAACATTGCCCTGAACGTCAGTCAAGGTAATAAGAGTATTATTATATGTAGACTGAATATATATTTTGGCGCGCTCAAGATGACCAACTCTTTTTTTCTTTCCCTGAAACTTAGTTGGCTGAGAAGCTTTTTTTTCAACTCCCTCTCTTTTTTCTGTTTCTTTTAAAAGCTCTTCTTCGGTTTTTTTTATTACTCTTTTTTTACCCATGACTATTTTATCTAAAATCTGAACTGTTAAGTGAAAGATTTTCAGTTTTAAAATTGTCACCCGCCTGAGGCGGGTAAGGGTTTTGTATCTGAATTCGCCTTTGGCGAATTCAGACAAAACTCTTTATGTTTTTTCAGCTGATTTTTTCCGACCGCTGCCCATAGTACGACGGACATTGCCTCGAACCGTCCGAGTATTTGTTTTAGTTTTCTGGCCTCTGGCTGGCAGCCCCTTACTATGGCGACTGCCTCGATAGGAACTAATATCCTTAAGCCTTTTAATATTCATCATTTTTACTTGGCGCAATTCTCCTTCTACTTTATATTCCTTTTCAACGATTTCTCGCAAACGATTAATCCGTTCACTAGGCAGCTTATTCGTTCGAATGCCCGGGTCTATCTTAGCTTGAGCTAAAATACGCTTACTTAAAGAACGCCCGATGCCATAAATATAGGTCAGGGCTATTTCAATTGGTTTATTGTCTGGAATATTAATACCAGCTATTCTAGGCATGTTAATTTTATCTAAATTTTCAAGGTCGCCTAAGGCGACTAAAGGTTTTGTTACAAAATTTCTAAAAAGAAATTTAGACAAAACTCTTCATTATCCTTGTCGCTGCTTATGCTTAGGGTTTTTACAAATAACATAAACCCGACCTTTACGCCGGACAATCTTACATTGGGCACAAATTTTCTTAACAGAAGCACGCACTTTCATAATTTTATTTCTCTCGATAAGTAATTCTGCCTTTAGCTTGATCATAAGGACTCATTTCTACTCTAACCCGGTCGCCAACAAGCACCCGAATAAAATTCAGGCGCATGCGGCCTGAAAGATGAGCCAATATTTCCCTTCCATCATCCAGCTTTACTTTAAAAGTAGCGGCGGGCAGACTTTCGGTGACTATTCCTTCTTGTTGAGTAATTTGTTCTTTAGATTGAGACACTTTTATGATATAAGTATATTAAATAATAAATGAAAAATAGTCAACCCCGTAGAAGAATTTTGAATCAAAAACTCTTTAGAATTTTTCTTTATCCCATAGGGTTTCAAAATTTCTCTAGGGGGTCAAGCCCCATTATAATCCAGCATCAATAATTATTTTAATTTTTTCTTTTTGATTCGGTATTTTTTTAACCCAAAATGGCCAGAGGGTAATCTTAGTCCCATTTTCAATTTCTCCTGATTCTGCTAGATTATTGAAATAGCTTCTTATTTCTGTTTCGCTCTTGCCAATTAAATCGTCTTTTAAAGCTTCAACCTCTATTTGTTGAGCAACTTCTTCCTGGACATTGAGATCAAAAAACGCTTCTTTTTTAGACCAGTCAATGATGGACTGACCCCAGATTATCTGCTGTGTTTCAGAAAGAGAAGTCTTATTTTGAGAAATCATAGAAGCTAGATTTGAATCTACTAATCCTTGTAATTCTTCTTCTTTAAAAATCAGGGCTTGGATGGCCACTTCTACCTCCAGCCTAAACTTATCTGTTCTTGTTTCTTCTTCAACCGTAGAAAGAACATCAACCTCTTCTTTAAACCCGTTCTCAATGATTTTTAGATCAGTTGGGATCTGCTCTTCTAGAGCTTGTTTCACCTCTTTTTTTAATTCTTCGGCCAAGCTCTCTTCTGCCTGTTTAAGGTCCTCAGCTAAAACCATTTTTACCGTTTCAACAGAACCACCAGTCATGGCTGTTTTGGATTGAGCGTAAAAACCGGCGAATTTAGCTGTCCCTTTAAATCCGGGAATAGTAAAGTTTGACGGGCCAATATTGTAATCAGCTCCTGCTTGATCAGCTACCACCTCCACTTCAATACTATGAGAGATAATTTTGCCTTCTTGTATTTCAGCCCCTGGCACCGTAACACTTTTCATTATTCTAAAAACCTTACCATTAGATGATTCAAAACGAGTGGTCGCTACTAAGGTTTGCGGAACAGAACTATATTCATTATAGATCGTAATAAGCCCTCGCGCTTTTTCATTTAATTCTTTTTTCCCGCTAGAGACAAACTCCCTGCTCTTGGTCTTTTTTACTTCAATTTCTTGTAGAGGAATTGTATTCAAAATCTCATCAACTTGAGAAACAGCCTTAGAACCAATCACCGACAAATCAAAACTGATTAGTTCGGTTTTAGGAAAAATGGTAATTTCAGCAGATGGCAGGGCTAAATAAGTCACTGAACCAGCTGTAATTAAAGCTAAAACAATAAAGATAATTAAAAATTTAGACCATTTTGAGCCGGAAGAACTAGTTAAATCAACTGGAACAGCAACCTGTTCTTTCGGCTTTTTTCTAATCTTAATCAATGGACCTTTTTTTAAAAGCTTTTGACGAAAGAAATTAACCTTTATTTCATCCTTTGGATTAACAATATCAACCATCCTCTTTTTCATATCCTCAGGAGCCGCCCTAGCCAAACTAACTTTGTCTTTTTTGTTCAAAGCGCTATTTTTACCTTCAAAAGGAAAAGATTTATTTGCCTCTTTTTCTGATTCTAGATCTTCCACTAAAAGATCAATCATATCCTGTCTATCCCCTTCAGGGCTTGCTTCTGCTTGACTATCTGCTTCGGCCTCTGCTTTTGGTCCTGGTCTTAACTCTGGTTCTTCCTGCTGATCTTCTGCTTGTTCTAATCCTTCCTCTTGCTGATCAACTAATTCTACTGGAAGGTCTTTTTCCTTTTTTACCACAAAGCCTATTCGTTCGGCCATTTTAGCGCCTAAATCATTTGAAATAATTAAAGTAATCTGTTTTTTTGAACTATCAGCTTCTCGCTTAAGCAATTTTAGATTAATCGAACTTTGCCAGATCTGAGCCCCAGATGGCACAATTAAATTAATCTCTTCATCTTCAGCTTGGATCAAACGATCAATCACCGAAACAATCTCTTCATCTGGTTCAAGGTATATATTTTTCATAATGATTAATTAGTATTAGAATCTAACGCATTATTCTAGCCACCCGGCGTAAAACAGATGGCAAAATTCTTACTTCGTCGGTTAATATTTCCAAAGCTAAACCAGACAAAGCCAAAGGAACAATGTTTTCTGGACCTTTTAAAACATTAGCCTGATCAATAACATTATCAATTTGACTAGAACGAATAAACTTCACTTCAGGCGCTCGGCTAAAAGGCAATTTTTCCATCCATTCTCTTTGAACTGTTTCTCTACTTAAAATATTTTTAATATCAGGCAAGATACTGCCCCCGCCGCAAAGCAGAATGGTTGAAGGAAAAAATTCTTTTTGATCAAATTCTTCTAAAATTAACTCCACTCCATTAAGCCAAATTCTAACATCATTTTTAAGAATTTCTCTAATCTTTCTTTGAACATTCTGACTAAGCTGCCTATGAGAATGCCTTATTTTAATATCTTCTGCTTCGGGCAGATCTAAATCCAAGCTCTGACAAAGCCGCTTAGTAAAGGCTTGTCCGGCTAAACTAAAACTCTTAATCCCCTCTATTTTACCCTGCCGAACTAAAGCGATATCGGTCGTCCCTCCGCCAATATCAATCAGGATTGCTCCGGCCATGGGATTAAGGCTAGATGACTTAGTTAAAGCATAAGGTTCAGCCACAATGGAAAGCAATTCTAAATCTAATTTAGCGACAATATTTTCAAGAGCGCTCAAATGAATCAAGGGCGCGTAAACGTTAAAAATACTTAAAAAAACTTCTTGGCCCGGGAATCCCAAAGGATTAGCTACCTGATAACCATCAATCCTAATTTCGGGGATTAAGGCGTTAATTAGCCTAATTTCAACCTCAGGCCGACCAGTTTCCCAAGCTATCTGGGAACGAATTTTATTAAAGGCCTTCCACTGGATTTTTTGGATAATATTCTTCAGCTCGGCCAAGCCAATCCTTTGTTCTGAATTGCTCCTTTTATATACAAAATTAGTGGTCGCTCCTTTGATAAATTCTCCAGCAATGCCAATAACTACTCTAGTTGGTTTTGACCGAGCCATCTGAGCCGCCTGGTTGATCACCTTTTGACAAGTAAGAGCCACCCCTTCAATATCAGCTACTGCTCCGGCTCGCATTTGATTGGCCATCTGTCTTTGACGACCCACTCCAATAATAACGGCTTGTTCTTTGCTCTCTCCATCATCAGAAGAAGTCTTGCCTACTTTAAAAATCACTGCTTTAACAAACTCTGTTCCAATATCTAAAGCTAATAAACAACATGTCTTAGATTTAGCTTTCCTCCCTATAAATAAGTGGTTTTTTAAAAAATTCAGTGATTGCCCCATTCCTTAAATTATACAATAATTCCACCTTGAAAACAAACAAACTTATTCTAAAACCGCCTTAATCCTCCTGACGCCGGCTGAACTGGATTGTTCCTTAATAATTTTGAAATGGCCCAATTGGCCGGTTTTCTCTACATGGGGTCCAGCGCAGATTTCACAAGAAAAATTATCATCTTGGTCACAAACTGTATAAACTTTTACTTTTTCTCCATACTTTGATTCAAAAATACCCATAGCGCCTCTTTTCTTAGCTTCTTCCAAAGGAACTTCTTCACAGTCAATCACTAAATCTTTTTTAATTGCCTCATTAACTAATCTTTCTACCTCCTGTTTCTGCTCATCAGTTAATTTCTCTGAATGAGAAAAATCAAGCCGCAATCTTTCTGGAGTAATATTACTGCCTTTTTGAATAACATAATCGCCTAAAACCTTTCTTAAGGCGGCTAAAAGCAAATGAGCCGTTGTATGTAATTTTGTAGTCGCTTCGCTATTATCAGCCAAACCGCTCTTAAACTTACCTTGACTAGCTGTTTTAGAAAGTTCTTGATGTTTTTTTAATTCTGATTCAAATTCTTTCTGATCAACTTCAACCCCCTGTTCTTTGGCCAATTCTTTAACCATTTCAATCGGAAAACCATAAGTCTGATAAAGATTAAAAGCATCATGGCCCGTAACTTTGCCTTTTAATTTATTAAACTGTCTTAATCCTTTTTCTAGCGTCTGATTAAACTTAGCTTCTTCTTCATTTAATTGATCAAGGATAAAATTAGTGTTTCTATCTAATTCTAAATATACTTCCTTATATATATCTATAACCACCCGGGCAACCTTGCTTGTCCAAGCATCTTTGATTTCTAACTGACGGCCATATCTAATTGCCCGCCTGATCAACCGGCGGACAATATATCCTTGATCTGTATTTGAAGGAGTTACTCCTTTATCATCGCCAATAACAAAAACAGCTGCTCGAAGATGATCAGTAATAATTCTCATAACACGAGTTATTTTGGCTGTTTGCCCATACTTTTGTCCAGACAATTCTTCAATCTTTTTAATGATTGGAGTAAATAGTTCTGTTTTGTAATTATCATCTAAACCATTAATGACCGCCAGAGTTCTTTCTAAGCCCATGCCCGTATCAACATTTTGTTGAGATAATTTTTCATAACTACCATCTTCCTTTTTATTATACTCCATGAAAACATCATTCCAGATTTCAACCCATAAATCATTATCATCATTAAAACTATCAGGCGCTTTTTTAGGATCACCCACCCAATAAAACATTTCTGCATCTGGACCGCAAGGTCCAGTTTTACCAGCTGGTCCCCACCAATTTTGCTCTTTGGGTAATTTAGCAATACGCGCTTCGGACACACCTACTTTTTTCCAAGCATCAAAAGCTTCTTGGTCAAAAGGAGCATCCTCGTCTCCCTCAAAAACTGAAGCAGCTATTAAATTCTTGTCTAAGCCGAGCCATTGGGTTGAAGTTAAAAATTCCCAGCTCCATTCAATTGCTTGTTTTTTGAAATAGTCACCCAATGACCAATTACCCATCATCTCAAAAAAAGTATGATGGGTGGCATCGCCCACCTCGTCAATATCATTTGTTCTAATGCATTTCTGAATATTGACTAGACGCTTACCTTCAGGATGCTTCTCCCCCAAAAGATATGGCACCAAAGGATGCATCCCAGCGCTGGTAAATAGAGCGGTCGGATCATTTTCTGGAATCAAAGAAGCGCTGGGAATAACAGCATGTTCTTTGCTCTTAAAAAAATCTAAATATTTTTGACGTAATTCTTTTGAAGTCATAAAAACATAAACATTCTACCTGATTATATTTAGGTCAAGGTTAATAAAAACTATCTTATAAAATTATTCTGACTTTGTAAAATAATTGTAAAGCCAGGAAAAAATCCAGCCGCAGATAAAACCATCAATAAAACCCTAAACCAAACCAACAAAAGCGCCTAAATAGCTGATTGAATAACCTAAATAAAACTTATCTAAAAGACCCATAGTATTGCCGCCGCCTCTCCAGATAACCCATAAAGTAGCTACGAAAACAGCCACTCCCCATAGAACTCCAGAGGCCAAGCCAAAAGCTTTTTTATCTAATTTCATTATTTTCACCCCCTTTCGTAATTTTATCCGTTGAAACATTTACCCCACTTCCTTGTTATAACACTGTTCACAGTATACTATTTCTTTTCTATCAGGTGAATAGCTGGTTTGGAATTTATTAGGGCAACCCTTTTTCATACATTGTCTTCCCCATAATTTCATCGGGTTCCTTTGTTTGATTCGTTCTTGATGACGACATTTAGGGCATAATCTGGGAATAGGAATGCCTTGTTTTTTATAAAACTTAAATTCTCGCGGGATAAGCCTAAATACTCCCGTACCATGACAATCTTTATTATCGCACTTTATAACTTCCTTTAATATTTTGTTATCTATATCTTTAATATCATCTGGAATATTTACCGCTTTAATAGTTGGTTTGTATTCAGCCTTAGGTTTATCATACCAATTAAATCCTTGATCAATAGCTTGTTTTTCAGAAAGTGGGAAGTATTCATTAGCCATAGTTTCGTTATAGCCAAAGGGAGACAACTCGGCCGGAAAGAATTCTCCATATTTATATACTCTGCCTTTCTTATCAACATACGGCATCTCATTCATATGTTTCTTAATTTTAGGAACTAACTCTTTATATTCCTCTTTGGTATATTGTTTATTAAAGATACAATGTTTTTTATGCTTTAAGCCAAAACAAGCAAAGCAATCAGAACAATCATTGCATTGAATACAATATTCGAGATTATAGCACCCCATATTATGCCATCCAAATTTAATATTGCTAGATCCTTGACCAACCCCAAAACATTCATATGATTTTTGAGCATTGACGCCAAAACCGGTCTGATCATATATATCCTTACTTTCTTCTTTGGTATCTAAAAACTGACAATATCTTAAATCCTCTCCTGATTTGATGCTATAGCAATCAAGAACATTTTTGGAATTATTAATATATTCTCCAATTACATTAATATTGTGCCGACCAAACATGAATTTTCTTGGATATTTAAGGTGATGTTCCTTAGCTTTATTTTCCAATAATCTAATGTTTTTATAACTACCCAAATCAAATTCTTCTAGTTTTTTTAAATATTCTTCTTTAGAATACGGCTTATTAAAAATATGGTACTTTTTATAACGAAGGTTGGTACAACCAAAGCAATTCTGACAATCTTTACAGTTATGGCAAAAATATATTTCTTGGCAATTTTCACAATGAGAAGAAAAAAGGGCTTTATAGCAACTATCTAACATAAAGTCTTGATAACAAAGTTCTGACTTATTTAAAGACATGCAATCATAAGAATCTTTTGAGTCATAGAGACGATATCCATAAGCACAATTCTCAATATCCTTACCAGAAGTTATTAAATAGCTATTTTTCACATTCATTGAATTTTTACAATAATCAGAATTAACTACATCGATAACTATTCGACTAGGCCAAGGTACTTCCCGTATTAATTCTTTCATCTGTTCAAAAAATGGCTTACTAAAATCATAATCCCTTCCATATTCCATCGGATCCCATTTATCAGACCACCAGATTTTAGATTCATAGATTTTATAAGGACTATCCGGCCGATACATAGAAATGATGTCTTTTTTAGAAAAATCGCACTTTCTTTTATATAACTCTAATATATTCCAAAAAGTATATCTTCTTTGAGCCCGACACTCCGGACAAAAGGTAGGCTCAGTACATCTATCTTTTTATAAAACTCAAAATCTTCTGGTTCAATAGTGAACTCAGATTTACAGTTTTGACAGGTTTTGCTTGCCTGCCGGTGAGGCATGGTTTTAGAATTCATATTAAAATGATAAATTTAAGGTCCGATCTATTAGATCCGACCTCCAACTAAACTACCTTATTTTAAAATTTTTCACTCATCCTATCCCTTTTTATCACCAATTGTCTGTTCTAAAGTCTTCCTCAAATCTTTAAGATCAACCGCCTTTCTTTCTCTTTTTCTTCTAAAAGAAACCGGTTCCTTATTAACCGCCTCTTTTAAAGAAGTAGCTGATGGCGTAGCTATTGTTTCCTGCTTAATAACCCTTTCGGGCTTTGGTTTTTGTTTTATGTCCATTGACGCAGCTGGGCTTTGTCCGCCTCCAAATTCTATACCCAATTCTTTTAATTCTGCCTGTTGTTCTGGTCTTTCTACTTTCTTTTCTGTCTTTTCTGTCTTAGGTTTAAAACGAAGAGACACTTCTTCTCCTTTTCTTGTCTTTTCTAAACAATCCCGACAATAAATTGGCCTGCGACCATCCGGTTCAAAGCTAACTTCGGTTTCCTTGCCACAAGCCCAACAATCAGTCTTGTGTCCGGGCACAGATGATTTCTTCTTATCTTCTGACTTTTCTATTCTTCCTTCCCCTTCGCCTTCGGAAGCCACCCCACTCCATTTAGTAATTTTTTCTTCAACCTCTGTTCGAACATTAGCATATCTTTCTCTAGAAATATTCACTATTTTCTCCCGCTGATCGGTAAAACCCACATCCATTGGTGGTAAGGTCGCAGCTGAAAAGGGTCGAGAACTAACACCATCAATCATCATTTTCAAATAAATATTGAAGTTATCCAAATTAACCAAATCCTGAAGATTAAATTCGGGCATAAACTCTTTTTCTAAAAACTCAGCGTCAGCTGCGCCAACTCTAAAAGAAATTAAAGTACCAACATTACCGAAAACCGAATCTCTAACTTCAGTAGTTGTATCAGTAACTAATTGACCAATGTATTGATGAGCAATAATTAGATTAAGACGGTATTTTCTTGCTTCAGATAAAATTCCAGCAAAAGAATCAGTGGCAAAATTCTGGAACTCATCAACGTAAAGATAAAAATCCTTACGCTCTTCTTCTTTAATCCTAATTCTTTCCATGGCCGCTAACTGAATTTTGGTAATTAACATTGCTCCTAAAAGAGCTGAATTGTCTTCGCCTATTCTACCCTTAGATACGTTAACTAGCAAGATCTTACCCTCATTCATTATCTTAGGAATATCAATAGTACTTTTAGACTGTCCGACAATATTACGAATCAATGAAGTGGAAAGGAACTGACCAACCTTATTCTGAATTGGCACAATCGCTTCATTTCTAAACTGCTCCCGCCAACTAGCATATTCATTAATCCAAAAAGAGCGAACGACTGGATCTTTAACGTTACTAACAATTTTATCACGATAATCTTTATCAACTAGAATCCGTAGGATACCCAAAAGAGTTGTCCCAGGAGTGTCTATCAAAGCTAAGACACAATTACTTAAAATATATTCCATCCGAGCCGACCAAACATTAACCCAGATCTTAGTAAAAATACCCATTAAATCGGAAGCAACTAAATGTTTGTATTTCAGATCAGACACCTGTAAAACATTAAAGCCAACTGGGAACTCTGTATCAACTGGGTTAAAATAGACTACGTCATTAACCCGATGAGATGGAATCATATCTACTACTTCTTCAACAAATTCACCATGGGGATCAACAATACAAATTCCATGACCATTATTAATATCCTGCAAGGCCATATTTTTCAATAAGACTGTTTTACCGACTCCGCTTTTACCAATAATATATGTATGCTGACGTCGATCAGGCTTCTTCAACCCAAAAGTGCTATCCTGACCTC
>NYYU01000029.1 GCA_002685955.1 Parcubacteria group bacterium
AATATAATGGATTTAGCAAAGGCAATAGCTCCGGAATGTAAAACAGAAATAGTTGGTATCCGTCCTGGTGAAAAGCTGCATGAAGTTCTGGTAACTAGAGATGATGCAAGAAGCACTCTTGAATATAAAGATCATTATGTAGTACAGCCTGATTTTCAATTCTGGGAAAGGCGATTTAAAAATAATGGAGGAAATCCACCCCCAGAAGACTTTGAATACAATTCAGCAACAAATTCATGGTTTCTTCCTGTTGATGAGATGAGGAAAATGATTAAAGAATTATGAAAATTAGTGATATAAAATATCTTATAAATGTCCTATGGGTGTGTCTGTGAAACTGAAAAGATGAAGTTAACGGAGCAAACAAGAATTGTTCTGACTGGGGCGACAGGTTTGATGGGGCGTTATCTTGCTACTGTTATAGGTTCGTTTGAGAATTGTTACTTTTTGGGTTATTCCAACAAGCTTGAATCCCATAATTATGTATCTCTTGATTTATCAAAACAGGAATTGGTGTTAAAGTACTTTAAAGAAATAAGGCCTGAGTTAATAATCCACACGGCTGCCTTAACAGACGTGGATGAAAACGAGGTAAAACCACATAAAGCATATGAAATTAATGTATTAACTACCAGGAATATTGTGAAATGGATAAAAGAGTACTCATCTGAAACTAAGTTGGTATATATATCCACAGATCAGGTTTATAGTGGAGAAGGTGAGCATTGTGAGGAAATTGTTAGACCATCTAATGTTTATGCTCTAACCAAACTATGGGCTGAGTCTATTGTCCAGCAAGCTACAGACTATCTAATTTTGAGATCAAGCTTTTATGCCATTGGAAAGCCAGAGAGAAGAGGTTTTGTTGACTGGCTGATTTTGAGCCTTAATCAAAAGAAACCTATTACATTATTTAACGATGTTTTTTTCAATCCGCTTTATATCAAGGAGTTTTTGGAAATATTGTTATGGTTAATAGAGCACGATATTGGAGGGATTTATAATATTGGTAGTAGTGGAGGAGGTATTTCAAAAGCGCAGTTTGCTATGAAATTAGCCGAGGTGTTTCAATTGGAGTATCATAATGCAACTGTAGGTAGTATAGAGTCAGGAACTTTAAAGGCATTCCGGCCGAAAGACATGAGGATGTCCGTAAAAAAAATTGAAATGATAATGAAGAAGCCTGTTCCTAGGGTTCGTGAGGGGCTTGAGAAACTATATATTGATTGGAAATCAGTTGAATGCCGTAGGGATTAAATAAAGATTTTTTAAATAAGATTGACTGCAACATAATAATACTTAAGGGAGGTTTTCTTGAAAAGTTTTTCTTCCTTGAAATTAATAAAGGAAAACCGTTTTAAATACCGGAATGATAATATAAATGATGATTGCATGTATCTTCTGGAAAAAGATTGAGAAGTAAAATGTATAATACTTTTAGAGTAATTCTCTGGTGATAGCTTATATTCCTGCTCGTGGCGGTTCTAAAAGAATTCCTAACAAAAATATTAAAAAGCTTGGTGGGAAACCTATTATTGGACATGTGATTGGGAATGTAAGGCAACTCGATTTTATCTCAGAAGTATATGTTTCAACTGATAATAAGGAAATTCAGGAAATATCCGAATCTTTTGGTGCAAAAACCTTTGAGCTAAGGCCTGACGAATTATCTGATGATAATAGTGGGTTTATTGATTTAATACATAAAGATATACCACGCTATGTAGATGCTGCGGGTGGAGATTCAGAAATACTTTTTGTCATGGCTACCGCAGCTTTAGTTCCACCCTCCCTCTTGCAAGATGCTTATTCCGCCTATCTGAAGGAGTTGCCTGAAGTTTTGATGGGTTGTGTTGGTTATCCTGTATCTCCTTTTCTGGCAATGGTTCAAAAAGAAGATGGTTATTGGAATCCCATGTTTCCTGAGAAAGTTCTTTATAATACTCAAGATTTGCCAAAGGCTCTTGTTGATTCTGGTCTCTTCTATTTTTTTAATCAGAATACACTAAAAAAGTATAGGTCTGTTAAATTAGTTGATCGTCTATATGCTTATGAAGTGAACCATAAGTATGCTGTGGATGTTGACACACTTCAAGACTGGTCCGTTTTAGAAGAGAAATATGAGGGTTTAAAAAACAGGAGAAGTTGTAGGAATAGTTAGAAATATGAATAAATTCAAGATTGGAAAGAGAGAAATCGGGGAAGGTGCGCCGTTATACTTTATTGCGGATATCGCTGCAAATCATGATGGGGATCTAAACCGTGCTATTAAGTTAATTGAATTAGCTAAGGAGTCAGGTGCCAATGCCGCAAAATTTCAGAACTTCCAGGCTTCAAAGATAGTGAGTAAAAAAGGGTTTGAATCTCTGGGTAAACAATTATCCCACCAATATACCTGGGAAAAATCCGTGTATGAGACATATGTTGATGCTAGTTTATCTTTTGATTGGACCAAAATGATACAAGAAAAGTGTGATGAGATTGGAATTGATTACTTTACCAGTCCATATGATTTTGAATCAATAGATCATGTTGATCCATATGTAGATGCATATAAAATCGGATCGGGGGATATAACTTGGTTAGAGATAATAGAATATATTGCCAAAAAGGGAAAGCCTGTTATTTTGGCTACCGGAGCGTCTACAATAGAAGACGTGCAAAGAGCGATGAGGTTGTTGGAGTCCATAACTGATGAAGTCGTATTAATGCAATGTAATACAAATTATACGGCAAGCCCTGGAAATTTCAAATATATTAACTTAAATGTTTTAAAAACATACAATAAAATGTATCCAAATGTTATTCTTGGCTTATCTGATCATACACCTGGTCACTCCACAGTTTTAGGCGCTGTTGCCCTTGGAGCCAGAGTCTTTGAAAAACACTTTACCGATGACAACACCAGAGAAGGTCCTGATCATAAATTTGCCATGACCCCGGATACTTGGAAAGAAATGGTTAAAGGTGCAGTCGAATTGGACTATGCCCTTGGAGATGGCATAAAAAAAGTTGAAGACAATGAAAAGGAAGCTGCAATTATCCAAAGAAGATCATTGAGGTTTAAGCAATGTTTTAATGAAGGGCACATCATACAACATCAAGATTTGTTTCCGCTTCGTCCAATATCAGAAGATGGAATTCAACCATACGAGATTGCCAATGTTGTAGGAAAAAAGCTTCTGAAAAAAGTTGGAGAAGATGAATACCTTAGAAAGGGAGATTATGAATAATGTTGAAAGGTAAAATAACAGGATTGGCTGCAATAGAAAGAGAAGATTTAAAACAACTCCTGGATTGGAGAAATAACTCTGAATTCAGGAAGTATTTTCGTGAATATCGCGAGTTGAACATGACAATGCAGGAGCAATGGTTTAATGAGAGTGTAATAAAAGATCATTCGACGATAATGTTTTCAATTCGAAGGCTGTCTGATAATCAGTTGCTTGGATGCTGTGGATTAGTTTATATAGATTGGGTTCACCGACATGCTGAAGTTTCTCTTTATGTTGGCTATAAGAATACATATATAGATAATGAAGGGCTTGCCGAAGATGCATGCACAACCCTGCTGCATTATGCATTCAAAGAGTTATGCTTAAATAAGATATGGACTGAGATATATGCTTTTGATTATAAGAAAACAGAACTATATAAAAAAATGGGTTTCATTCAAGATGGAGTTTTAAGACAAGATTGCTTTTATGATGGTAGATGGTGGGACTCTGTAATTCTTTCAATTCTTGCGAGTGAATTTAAACAATAAAAAGGTAAAATAATCAGCTTGGATTCTTTAAAAGTTAGAGATTGATATTTGAAGATTAGATACAGGACTACAAACTAGTAGCAAGGCAAGATATGAATATCATGCAGAGATTACACAAGAAGCGGCAATGCTAAGGCTGGAAATAGCAGGGCTTATGATAGAAATATTAAATGGAAATATATTGATAAACAGCCTGTAAAAAAGCAAGAATTAAAAGTGATTTTAAATTAAATGGAAAAGATATATCCAATAAATATTGATGGCATTAAAAATATTGGTACTGAGAAATGGTTGGAAGGTTACTATATTCCGGTTACAGGAAAAGAATATCAAACTATTTATGATGATGTTTTTACTTCTTATATTGATGTTGTAAAGCAATATAATAATGATGTTGTTTACTGGATTGCCATTTCTAACGTAAAGACTATAACCACTGCAACTGCACGAAGGATTCTAGAAGTATTAAGATTGGTAAGTTTAAAGAAAAAAGGATATGAGTATATAGTTGGTAAGGAGAAGGTAGGAATTCCAAATGACATCTCAGAATATGAATATAATTCTTTAGCTAAAATAAACTTAATTGACAAGGCTATTTCAGGGCTGGATTTCCAGGAAAGGTTTAAAAATGTTTTACGGACAATAAAATACAGTTTTCCACCCTTAGTCTTCTCTGGGAAAAGTTTTCTTACTAATATCTCTTCTCCTGTTTATTTTATAGGAGATAGATCACAACAAGAAGTTGTTGCCTATTGTCAACAAAATAAAATAGCACCTATTCATCTGCCACCAATGCTCTTTGCAAAGAATAGTTATGAAAAGGTTGATAAGGATCCTGACATTAATGAGGTGCTTGAATTTGTTTGCCGTTATCTTGTTTTGATTAAAAAGCAGTTCCCGGTAATCAACAGTAGCTTATTTGAATTGCTGAGAAAAGAGATTGATGAATGCTTTAGGTATAGTCTGCTTTTGTTCAGGCAGAATGTAAATGTTTTAAGTCGGCTCAAGCATGATAAACTGCTGGTCACAGGGCTGGGTAAGCAAATACATAAAATATTTATTGCATCTTGGAGGTATGTAGGAGGTGATGTTGAAGGGCTTACCCATGGTAATGCTTTTATTAATAGTTATTCTCCTGGGTACTTTCATATACTATCTTTAGTGAATCACTATGTGGCGGCATCTGCCGGACATAAAGAGATTGTGCAAAAGTCCGCGAAGGATTTTTCTTTTGGATTAAGAATGGGAAATATAACTTTCATAAGTCAGCCCTATTATAAGCGGTTGTTTACAGAGCTGCAAAGGAAAAGACCTGTTAATAAGATAAAGAAGATCATGCTTGTGGGTTTTCCTATGGTAGATTGTTACTATCCTTTTCTTGCCGGTGGTTATGCATTTGCTCAGCTTAGCCTGGAGTTAAGGATTGGAAAGATTTTAAGGTCAAATGGGTATAATGTAATTTATAAACCCCATCCAATGACGGCCAATGATGAAGAAGGAATATTTGATGGATATGCCGATGAGGTTGTAAAGGCAAGGTTTGAAGAAGTTTTTGATAAAGCCGATTGTATTGTGTTTGGTTATTGTGCAACCACTACTTTTGGCTTTTCACTGCTTACCAATAAGCCGATAGTGCTTATTGAAGTAAAAGGAAATTTCCGTTACCCAAGGGCCTTTGAATTAATAAAGCAAAGATGCTCTGTGGTTGAGGCCGAAGAGGTTGGTGGAAAGATTCGTTTTGATAAGAAAGATATTCTTGCTGCCGTAGAAGACTCTCTTGAGAATATTAATTATGATCTTTTGTATGAGTTTGCCTTTTAGTAAGATGTTTTCTTTGTAAATATGAGAAGTAATGTTTGTAGGAGTACGGGGCTATAGTGAGGTTCGGGAAATATGCTTTGCATTGTTATATTTAAATCAATACAAAATATGGATGACATATTGCCACTGATTTTTGAACTAAAGAAAATTGGGGTAGTATCTCATACAATCTTTGTGGCTAATAATATGAAAACATACGGATATATAAAAGAAAATATTGTTTTATATGATGGTATTTCTTCTGTTGGGGGAAGCTTAACTTTTTTTAATAGATTTAACAATCGTTATCTAAATCTCTTATTTAATATATTTATTTTAAGAAAATGCCTTTATCAAAAAAATATATCTATAGAGATGTATAGGGTTGATAAGTGGATATCTATATTATTAGCATGTAGTCGTAAGGTGTGGAAAGGGAAAAGGATTTATTCTTTGATTTATAATAGGCCTTTCAGGCAAGCCAGAAATCTTTTCAAATATTTCGAGCTGATTGGTCGAGGAAAGGATTATTCAAAAGAAGAAAGGATGAAGAGGTATGATTGTGCTTTGCATAGTTTTTCAAGAGGTCAACATGAGATAATCTATGGTAGAAAGTTAACAACAGATTGTTCTCTTGTTGAGATA
>NYYU01000030.1 GCA_002685955.1 Parcubacteria group bacterium
TGTAATCGGCAAGCATAAGGTCTTCCTCGGTCTTGACAACAAGTGCAGCCTCTTTACTTACAGGATAATATCCTACCTTGCCACAGAATAGCGCATGCGCACGTTTCTCATATGCATCCATAAACGTCCTGCTTTTCCACATCATTATCGAATAAACAAATGGCTGCACGGGCTCTAAATCCTGAGTCTGGGCAAATATCTCTTCCATTCTAAAGTTGACGGGCTTGTCTTGATAGACGCAGTGGACCTGCTCATTCTTTGTGGTTATAAGGGTGTCAAGCCCTTCCCTAACAAAGTAGTTTATGACTTCTTTGACCTCACAACCTGTCTGCAGAGGAGACGTCGGGTTCGTCCAGGCAAGAACATCGGATGGATGTTTCGACATGAAATCGTAGACTACGGCATCTGACTTTGTAGTAGAGGAACCAAGCTCTACCGGTCTTTGGTAGAACTCAACATCATAACGCCTTGCAATTTCAGCAAAAATTTCATTGTCAGAATTTAAGACAATTCTGTTGAATACACCAGAAGTTTCTGCCGCCTCAATAGCATAGTATATAAGGGGTTTACCGTTAATGAGTGCAAGGTTCTTCATCTTAAGGCGTGTACTCCCGATCCTTGCAGGAATCATCGCAATTATATTTAAATCTTTGTTCACCGCCAAATCTTTCGCTGAAACTAAAAACCTAAACAATCCAGATAGCTATCACATCTGGTTATCGATTAAAATCTACTTTATAATTTTTTCCTAATTGAACAAAGCTTTCCTGAAGTTGCCTGGAAACCGGAATACCTTCTTTTGTCCTAATCACTGCAATCTTCTTCTCCGGATCACCAGGTACCTGAACAGGAACATCTTTGTCTCTCCTCGGCTCCGATCTCAATGCCTTCATCATATCAGCCATTCTCTGCTTAAACACCGAAATCTCCTCAAAGCAATCAATGCGCAAAGCCGTAAAAAAATGACCCAAATACCTTCGCTCAGACATATTACCGGAATACATTTCGCTGACATCGATGCCGCAAGGCATACCAGACAGTAAACTGCAGAAAACATCTACCATCATACTCAAGCCGTAACCCTTGTAATCACCAATTGGAAGTAAGTATTTTGCCTTATCCGGATCGGTAGTTGAATTTCCATTTGCATCGGCTACCGAGTCAGACGGAATCGGGGAATTACTTTCCTTGTGCTGCATTACCCTGTTAAAGGTTATGGCACTCGTAGCCATGTCAAGACAAAAGGGTTCCTCTCCATCACAAGGCGCTACAAAGCATACAGGATTATTGCCGAAGAACGCTCGATTACTCCCTGTTGTCAAAACATGAGGAGTGGCATTTGTAAAGCACATTCCTATCATGTCACGCTTTGCCGCTAAGAGGGCAAAAAAGGCTGCCGCCCCAAAATGGCTGGAGTTGTACACGGCAACATGCCCTGTACCCGCTTCTGCAGCTGTTTCTATAGCCTTATTCATTCCTTCTACTCCCGCTGCATGGCCAAAGGTATGGTCACCATCTAATTTCCCCGACGAAGTTGAAGTTTTCTCAAATTTATAGTTTGGTTTAGGATTAATCCTGCCACCCTCTACCCCCTTTAAATAATGGGGTAAAAGTCGAATACCGTGAGAATCTATACCCCTCAGTGACGCCTGCACAAGGCCTTCTGAGACATGGCATGATACATCCTCTCGAACACCGGCTTGTCTTAGAATCTTCTTAATGTATTCTGTTATACTTCCTGCATCCAATAAAATAGAATCCTGTGCTATCTTCCCCATTGTATACCCCTTCTGACTACTTATTAAGTCATCAACGATTTACACGATTTATTTCTTGCTTCCAATGCCAGGCAGAAACTTTACTCATAACCTGAAAATCGGCCCTCCTCAAACGTGGTATTTATCCATCTGCCATCTTCTGTAATGCTCCTGTTTACGGCTTCAATGATTACGGTTGGGACAATAGACTCTTTGAAAGTAGGTCTTTTACAATCCAGGTCTTCTACTTTTAACTGTCCATTTTCTATCATAGTAACATCATTAAGGAACCCGGTTATGCTGTCAATACCATATCCCTGGAATGATATATCACCATTTCGAAAACCATACATTGAGCAGAAATCCGGATTAGGCTCTTCTACTCCTTCTTTATCACTTGTTACGCATATTCCACGCTTTTTCTGGTCTGCCTCATAGCGCCCCTTTGTCCCAATAACCTTTATTCTCTGGTTAGACATTGCCGATGAACTTTCCGGGTCTATCCAATTAGTAATGAATACAGAAGAGAACAATGCACCTGACGGCATCTCCCACTCGACAACAACCTGCATGGAGTCATAATTATCAATACCCCTGGAAGAAAGGTAATTTTTCTGTCCTACTGCCATTACCCTCTTGGGAATAGCTCCAGTCACAAAATAGATAATGTCCACGTAGTGTATACCAAGATATTGAAAAATATTAGTATTCTCTATCCAACTTTTAAACTTTTTCTCCGGTATACTCTTTCGTTGACTATACTCTACAACAAAATAAAGAGGATTTCCAATTCTTCCACTTACAACAGTATCCCTTAGCTTCAAATTAGAACGATCCAGTCTCTTATGAAATTCTACAGCACAGTAAACAACGTGTACTTCCTGAAGTTCTATTAGTTCTACAACCTCATTTACAGTCGGTGCAAGAGGCTTTACAACAAGTGTATGAATATTATTACTAACAGTATCTCCTGCAATCTTTCTGTGCAGATTATCAGGAACTACTACTATTGAACAGGCCGGTCTGGGAATCTTACGGATTGCCGCCTCATAAGCCTCTGGATCGTAACTGTCACTTTCAGGAAAATACTTTGGTTTAATGTCAAAACCGAATAATTTATTAAGCTTCGCAACCTTACTCTTTACCGTATTTATTCCCTCAATGTGTGCCCCTACAATATATATATCTCCCAGAGATCCGCAGCGTGCCCATTCATAAATCGCAGGCAGAATGGTTCCATATCCATCAGTACCCCTTCCACATACATAAATACCGGTACCAATTACAAGAATGTTTAGTAACTTCATATTAGTTTTAGTAGAAACCATTAATTTAGTAACCACTCCTGATTCTGCAACATGTAATTATGACCAACTTTACATAGTAACTTTTTACCATGCCAGCAATGGAAATCATCCCATTCCTGTAGTATAGACCAGAATTTATCCTGCATTTCCATCAAATCATTATTGATTTCCCACGAACCATTTAACCTTGAAATCATCTCATCTATCATATCTAAGATTTCCTGTTCAGACTGATCCTCAATTTGTATTTCCGTTTGCTTTGTATCCAATGGTAATCGCATGATTTTACAACAGCCAAAATCAATAATTTCTCGCAAAGTTAAGTATTTTCCATCTTTTTTGAATCGACGAAAAGAGACAAGAGAATCTTTTGATGTTGACCAGAAAGTGAATACGTCATAATTGAAACAGAGGAGAGGTTGGCGAAATGCTTCTGGAACAGCTGAAAGTCCACCACCACCTGCATTGATAAAAAACTCACAATTAGCAGCAAGCCATATATCCATCAAGTCAGACTGAAATTTCCACCCATAGTCAATCATGCGTGGATGTCTATAAGTCAAAGGTTTCTCAACATTTTTCCCCATTCTCAGGACGTAATAACCCTCCTCGATTAATTTGTCAATTATACGATCAAATTGATTCACATCAAAACATACTCCTGAACTAGTTGAATTTAATTGATATCCTGCATCTCTTATATACCAACATACAAATTTATCTCCTGGCTTCATTCCGCATTTCATTAATTCTTTTTTTACTTGTCCTAATTCCTCATTTTGAAAAGATAGTTGAGGTGGAACTTCCAGGAAGGAGTGTTCAACATCTCTCTCTGTGTAGTAAGAAGGCGACTTAACTAGATGAGTTTTCCATCCACTCAAGAATAAATTTGCATTATAAAAAGGCTGAACCAATGGATTTACAAACATTTTTCTGCGAATCATTTTAGCTAATTGCTGATTTCTCACACTACCATCAAAGAAAAACAGATCTAACGTGTTTTTTGTGTCTAAACCCGATTTTTTTCTCGATAAGTAGACTTCTGGAACGAGAACACATTGCCCAAATCCATAAGCAAGTACTTTGCCAAATCGGATATGGACAATTGGGCGGACTAATCTCACTAACAATACTACAGGAAAACTAATCACCAAGCATAATAGATAAACAGGAAAATAAATCCTCCTAACATGTATTACAATTGGAAACAGTTGTAATACTGCCGATCTTAAATGTCTTATATTTTGACTTTTGTCATTAACGCATCGAATATGTTCCAATTCATTATATGCTGATTTAATTCTATTTTTACACTGATTATAGAAACGACTATATGGTGTGTTTATAAGTTGCAAACTCTTATTTCAGTGGCATTTAAAGTGAATAAATATTTGATTGATTCAACATAAATAAACTTACTTGGGTATTGATTCCTATTGATTGATTTTTTCTTGTAAATCACGGTTATTCTTTCTGTTACGAACTACCCGTGCTGGACTTCCCATAACGACAGAATAGGGTGCAATATTTTTCGTAACGACAGATCCAGCACCGATTATCGCACCGTCTCCGATGGTAACGTTACCTAAAATAATGGAATGTGCACCTATCCAAACATCATTTCCAATCGAAATAGGCTGATCCTCAATTCCCTGCAATTTGATGGGAGTTGTAACATCAGCAAAGTTATGCGATTCTGCTACAAATGAACATTTTGCCGCAATCGCCACATAATTCCCAATAGTTATTTCCCCTCGAAGATATGTATGCGGATGAATCGAAACACGATCCCCAATAGACACTTTTCCCGGATGCACAATAGTAACGCCATCAGTAATATTAGAATTCCCCATCTCCTTTAACACATAGCGATAACATAAATTCCTTAACTTCATTGCTAGTGTGAATGGAATATACTTTATGGCAAGTATAACGATTGAACATACTGCTCTGCATATCTTTCTTAACAAATTTGCTTCACCCACTTTTAAAATCATTTATTTGTTCAATGACATAATCTATATTTTCGTCACTCTGTCCTGGCCCCGAAGGAAGATATAATCCTGCATTGCCAAATTTTTCAGCATTGGGAAAACTTTCATTACATTCAAATTGAGGCGCATGCTTCAGACTGGAGGGAAGGACTCTCAAATCGATATTTTTTTCTTTTGCGTACTCCAATAACTCCTGCCTTCTCTCTGCCAATGCTTCGGTATATACGGGCACCTCCCCATTCTCCACATCAGCAGGAATCAAGGATACGTTAGGCGTTCTAACAGACAATCTGTATTTTATATAAATCTCTTTTACCCGTTTGGCATGTTCTTCAAGCACTTTCAGCTGCTCTAACCCAACAGCAGCCAAAATATCCGAAAATTTAAAATTTGCCCCAGCCTGGATATAATGGGGTATATTGATGTCCTCCATTCCATTATTTTTGAGTAGTTTCAACCTCCGATAAACCAGAGCATCATTAGTAACAATCATCCCTCCTTGACCTGTGGTAATCAATTTTGTTGCACCTAGGGAGAAACAACCTGCATTCGATTGGGTTCCGAGAAAACCATATTCATTTTTGGAAAGTAAGGCCTGGCAAGCATCTTCGATGATAACCAAACCGTGCCTTTCAGCAATCTTTGTGATTTCATCCATATTGACACTCATGCCATTTAAGTGCACAGGAATGATCGCTTTGGTTTTTTCAGTGATTTTTGCTTCAATTTGACTGTAATCCAACAAAGGGCGCTCAGTTTGAACATCCACGAAAACCGGCTTTGCGGCAATCAGGAGTGGAGCATGAGCTGTAGAGATCCATGTGCTGGCCGGAATGATGACTTCATCCCCTGCAGATATGGAATGAGCCAATAAAGACATCACCAAAGCCATTGTTCCACTGGGAGCCGTAATCGCATATTGAACTCCCAACATCTCCGCAAAGGCTTTTTCAAATTGTTCAGACACCGGGCCATTACTTATATGTCTATCGCGAATTGCATTCGCCGCGGCCGCAGCCTCATTATTTTTCAGCTCAGTTTTCCACCAGTTAATCTTCATGCTTCATTCTCAATAGGAAAACAGAATGGACTTTTAGGGAAAATAGAGTAGCACTGTACCTTATTTTTAGACAAAGACTTTATTTTCTCCATAACGTTTTCCTCGTTTACCTGGCTTACTGAAAGGAAACAAACATCTACCTCATTGTTTGTTAGTGCGTCGCTGGAAACAATTTCCAGTGTTGTTCCTGGTAAATAGTAATTCTGTTTGTTCTGATTATCGTCTACTACGAACTCAAAATAATTAGACAGCTCAAACAGATTGATAAATGTACCCCCATGATGACCCGCACCAAACAGGCAAATTCTTTGATTTTGTGCAATTTTTTCAAAAAAATGTTGTGTATTTTTCTTAGTGGTGGAAAAGCCATCAACAAACTCCTGAAAGCTATCTTTTTCACAAAAAAAATTTCTCTCTCTAATTTCTTTTTTTTTAACCAAAATGGATAAAGAATTCTCTGCCGGATACATGTATTCAAAACACCATTGAACTTTATATCCTGCACTTTCCAATAAATTGCAAAGACTCGTTTTTGTGAAATACAATGTATGTTCTTCAAAAATAATGCTGTAATCTCTCTCAGAAAAACCTCGTTGGCAATCAGGAACTTCAAAATAAATAAAGCCATCATCCGATAACATATTTGAAATTCCAGAAAGAAATGCAATCGGATCGTGAACATGATGTAAAATTCGATTTGCTAACATGAGATCAAACTGTCCGTTCTCCTCTCCAAGCAGTTCACCTTTGTGAGTAATCAGGTGCTGTATTGTTTCTATTTTAAATATTTCTTCTGGTGTGTGTGGTCGATAGTCCACATAGCTAATCTCTTTGATTCCATATTGCGACTCTAGAATTCCTGCATGCTTCCTGTCTCTGTAACTAACACCCAAAACATTTACTTTATCGCCTCCACCAATGGCATTGTTAATCATGGCGCTCGTATCGTTTAAATGCAGTGAGGGTTCTGTTTCCGTTAACCAATTAAACCTTGGACGCATTTCATAATACGGAATTGGAGTTTGAATCCGTACAAGCCCAAGGTGGTCTTGTGCTAATACGAGGGGGTGATAATATCCTCTCTCTCCTTGAGGGGATTTCTTCTCTACAAAACGATTAGAAAGAGCCAATTCTCCAAAATCTATCTGCATCATAATAGCTCACTTCAACTGTTCTGAAACTTCTAATGCCTGTTCAATACAATCATCGATATCCACACCGTAATCATAACTCCCTGCACGACCAATTGAAAATACTCCATCTGGCATATCATCAAAATATTTCTTAGCCTTAGCAATTTCGGCCTTCAAAGGCAGAGGGTAATGTTTTCCATTTTCAGAAGGATACTCAATGGACAACAAAGTGGTTGGATGGTCCAGGTTTTGTCTGGTCAGTTTTTTATACTCTACAATTCTAGTGTACTTTTCTTTCCCCGCATAATATAAGAAATAAACATTCTCCGGAAAAGCCTCTTTGACAGGCAGTACAAATAGCTCCAAGTCTCTTCCGATAAACGGAAGTTCTCCGTGAACACCTTCCAAGATTATATCAGGAGAAATGGTGTTGATGATGACATCATATTTTTTCTTTTCCGAATTGATGACTACGGTTTTATTCGGGATATCATATTTTTCTATTGTTGTACCTAGAAAAATATTTACGTTTTCTGTCGCAAGATCAAAGTATTGATTATAACCATCTGCAGCTATTGGATAGGCTGAAATCGCATCATCCCAGCTTTCTCGCGGACCTTCCTTCAGCGTAATCCCTTTCGGAGACCATCCAAAATTATCGATCACTTTATTATCATCAACCTGCCACATTTTCTTATTGTAGTTCTCTACGAACTTACTGTAGAGGGTTTTTCCAACAGAAGTCTCCCAAAACTCTTCCAAATTATCGGCATTTAACAGTTCACCTCCGGAAACAACCCCACCTGATGGGGAAAAACTAACGTTCTTGTTAGCTAACTCCGCATTCTCTAATTCTCGATAAATGATGTCTCTATCAGGCATTTTAGCAATATCATCTTTATGTATGGGAAAACTGTAAAAAGCTGCATCTTGTTCAATATATGTCAGAAATTGATGCTCTGAGCAGTCACGTAGAGGACAATATTTTTTTAAATAGTGATATGTATCTTCATTTTGTGTTAGAAAATGCCTTGGTCCAAATGTGAATGGATGGCCACCTTTCCAAAAAGTACGGACACCCGCTCCAAGAAATGAATTTTCTTCAACTAAGTCTATACACCATCTGCCCGAGTCAGCAAGCATATGGGAAGCCGAACAGCCCGCAAACCCACCACCAATAATTAAAGCTTTTTTCATGTTTTTACAGAGTTATTTAGCGTCAAATAATGAGAAACCAATTTGTCTGTTTTATCATCCAGACAATCTTATTTTAAACTTCCTCCTTTCTCTATATTTAATCTTTTGACGGAAACGTTCTAGATCGAACGTACCAACTAATTCACAAAACTTTTCATCTGGTGTTCTTGGATCTACACCATCTTTCGTCTCAAATAGTTTATGGATTTCATCAATAGAAAAATCATTGTAGTGCTTGCAACATACTTCAGTCAAATCAGATTCCACTTCAATCTCATGAAAAATATAAAATGGCGCCTTACCAGTATAATACTTCAATAAATTGAACCAGAATCTTAATTGCTGTAAATCAAATTTCTTATTTATAGTCAATGAGATTTTTCTTTGCATATCTTTTCTTGAATATATATGCACATCTTTTGTGTTATGTAAAAACCATCCGTAGGAGTATAAAGCCCCTTTTGAATTCTCATATTTTGAAACAAACTGCTCTCCGGCTTGTGCATAAAGCAACATTCCGTTTTCATCTATTGTATTATTAATTTTGGATAAAGTGTACTTAAGAGCATCACTTTTCATTTCATTCAAAACAGCATTAGCAACTATAACATCAATCTTTGGCATCTCAAATTCAGTATTTGCCCATAACCACCAAGGTATATGAATGATATTATTATTATCTTCATATCGTTCTTCTCCTCTTGCCCATTCATTAATTCCAAATTCCTGCCAAAAGTGATTTTGATATATATAAAATGCCTGGCTATTATCCAGGCAATATATCTTATGACCTGCGGTAGCAAGCAATGCAGTGAGAAACCCTGATCCTGGGCCCAGCTCAAATATGTTTATTTTTTTCTCTCCAAATATATTATTGATTGCCCTGAAAATTAATAGTTGTTTTGAAAGTCCTGACTTAAAATACAGCTTTTCAGATAAAGTCTTACCGAAATGTTTGAATTTCAGTATCACTTTTTTTGTAATGTCATATTCAAACTGACTTAAACCATGATTTAAATTATATAGATTCATCATATAGGAATTTTCCTGCATGACATCCATATATCGCCAGAGCTCATTCTCATGATAAATCCGATCTGGATAATTGGTAATCTGAAATCCTGCAGGGGCAAACGCTTCGATTAAGAAATTTGATGTATCAATCAATGACTTTTGTTCGAGAGTATTATATTCTTGTATTGTTAATTTTTTCATGTTCATCTATTAAAAATGGTTCACTTATAGCAATTTCTACAATACTTTGGAATATTTCCATCAATATGACTTTTCCGGAAAGATTGATAGGCCTCACTGTTCCACGTTTTTGCTATATCATCTCCATTTCCCAAAGTAGCTATATCCGGATTACCAATCATACAACAGGGGCCGACTTTCATATCCGAGCTGATCAAAGTTCTCTGAAAAGGCCAGGCACACAAACTATCCAAAGATTCAGGGGAGTATTTATCGGAAATCTTCCAGATACTTATATCAATGTCGTTGGCTTTCGCCATCTCAAGGAGTTGTTCCTCCTCTTCCTCTGTGAATGACATTGCCTGCATACCTGATTTTCGCTCTTTCCAGATATCCTGCCCCCAATCGCCAAGGGAAACTGACAGTGTCAAACGCCTGAACTCCATCTTCTTTGCCAGTTCAACAATGTCAAAAATTTGATGACGATTTTGTTGCTGTAAGACCACCCACATCCTGGTGTAGGGCCGATCCTTTTTATTTGCATATCTATTTAAACTGGTAAAGTTCTCGATCACTCGTTCAAAGTTTGAGTTTCTTCGGATAGCTTCGAAAACCTCCTTATTCGCCCCATCAACAGAGGCCTGTACCTCTCCGACTCCAGAATCGATCAACCTTTCAACATGATTACGAACATGGAGAAGAGATCCGTTGATCACAGTCCTGACCCAAATATTCCTCTTACTTGCATATTCGATCATATCAATAAAATCTTTATGCATGAGTGGCTCACCCATCCCTTGAAGCTTTACCTCAAGCAGTTGTGGGTTTTTATTGATCAAATCCTTAAACTCCTCAAGCGTCATATCTCTTGCTCTTCGCCCCTTCTCCCAATCTGAAACCTGGCACATAATACAGCGAAAATTGCAAACGCTATTTGGTTCTACATCTATAATATACGGCAAAAACAAAACTTTCTCTGAATACTCTTCGTTCTCTGCCACTATATAATTTTTTAAACGAAGGGGGTTTTCTACAAACGCCCGATACTGCATAGAACGAAAAGTAAATTGATGGGGCTCAGGAAAGGTCAGCCCTTTACTCTTTCTTAACTTCCGTTTGTTTAATATATCTTCCCGTAGCTTTTCAGGATTAGACAGAAACTGCTGTGCAGCCTGCAACTGCTCTTGAAACACTTGTCCATACTTCTTCTCAAACTCCTGGTCTGACATCAACATGGTAACTTTCCTGATTTAATATTCAATAGTTTGGGGCAAGATACCAACTCACCTCCCGCACGGAACGTCTGAGAACTTTCATATTGACCTGATGAAAGAACTTTCCAAGATTGTAATCACGTTGTGCTTTCTCAGTTGCCCATTCAGATTGACCGTCAACCTTTTCCAATTCCTGCATTTTGCTTCTTAGTCCAAGCCACAGAGCCACTGCATATTTGATTTCTTCTTTTGCAGATTCTTCGTAGAAGAACATATATCTTTTACGATTCTTCCCCAGATAGATTTCTTCGGGAGTCACAGAAAAATTCCTTTCTATTGCCTCTGTGAAATCAAAATTAAACGGTTCTTCAAGATTCGTTTCATAATCTTCGAATGAAAACTTCCTCAACTTACTAAATTGAATTGCCTGCCTTACATACTCAAAGGTTATATCATCCTTCAAATCATTTTGTTTCAGGTAAGATAATGTTGCATCCTGAAGCGTCTGATGCAGATCATCGTTGCACTCCAGGTAAGCCTTTGCCCGGTGGATGGTCAGCTCGTTCCCACCCAGGATTCCAGCAGCAAATTTATCAACTGTTTCAGGCTTAGTGGTAAACTCCATGAACTCCTCCATCGTATCAAAAAGGGGCTCCTTAACTTTTCTAATAAAGAGTTCAACCAGCCCTTCCAAGTTTTCATATTTTCTTAAAAACCTTTGGCAGAGATGCAGAAGTAGATCAAACTTTCCCAACCCCAAATGCTTTATAACTTGAAACACCTCATTAAAGTATCCTCGATCCAGATATACTTTTACAAACAAGTGAACTACTCGGCATTCTATCCAATCATCAAAAGACATGGATTTATTCCCAACAACAACTTCATCACTCTCTGCAACTGCCTTCTCTTCTTCCCCTATAAAATATTTACCAATTCGACCGATAAATACCCGATAGCGCGAATTGAACCCCCAACGTTCTCGCTGCTCCGGATCTGCCATTGGAGCGCCCATCGCCAGATTCAACTGGTGAACGTCCAGGCTGTCAACGGCCATATTGTCGACCGCATCAGAGAGAGATTTAAAATGTTTCTTTTTACTGTCTAGGGGTAAGCCAAGAATAAATTCTGTGAAAAATCCGGCATTGTCGTTCTCAAAACTCATTTGCCCTGTCATCTCCGATATCTTTTCTACGGGCAAATTTCGACGCTTTATTGCCGCCAGAATATCCGGATCAGTACTTTGGTAAGAGGCTTGCATTTTCCAAACCGTCTTGTCTCTTCCGTTAACAGTTCGTATCGCCTCCCAAACCCGCTCCGGATGGCTCTTTCCTAAAGCACCATCTATTGTTTTGGGCCAATTGTATTTATCTATAATTCCCCGAATAATCTTTGCCGTCTCCAAATCTTCTTTATACATTCCAAAATTCAGATCAGCTAGTAACAGGTCAGTTGGGTGTATAATATGAGAAGCAATGTATTCTAATTCTTCCTGAATATAGCCTATCGTCTTCCGATAGACTTTATCACGTACGACAACAGCATCATTACAATAGGTGCATTTGTACGGACATCCCCTCGTAGCTTCAACAACAGGACGCAAACCCTGTTCAAAAAATTTATCGAGGAGTCCCATTAAATATGGTGATGGAACAGACATTAAATCCTGAATCCTCAGATCTTCCCCCTCAATAAATTCTTCTTCTGCTAAATATAAGCAATTAAATAAACCCAATTGTTCTTTTTTAAGTTTTTCTACATCGAAATCAAACTTCATTAATTGTTCATATAGATTGGCAAAGGCATGTTCACCATCCCATTTAATATAAAAATCAATAGATGAATATTTTGTTAAAAAACTCATGCGTTCATGCCGAACTGAAGGGATGTTGGGCCCACCCATAATAGTGATCGTTTGCGGAGACACTTTTTTTATGTAATTTGCAAATTCCATGGTTATATTCAGATTCCAGCAATAGTTCGCAAATGCAACCACTCTAGGCATTTTACTTTTCAATGCATCATTTAGTTCTTGCGGAAACTTAAACAATTCGCAATCAACTTCGTTACCAAACTGTTGCTTGGCATAACCGGCAATAAATCCACTTCCTAAAGGGAATGTGTCGATGTTTCTTATCGTACCGTTATGTGCTAAGTCTGCAAAGTACAGAGTTTCAGTCATATCGCCTCCTGAGTGCAAATAGCTTCAATCTCAACTAACAATTGCAAGTATTTATTCCAGACTTCAAATGATTAAGTACTTCATGAGTAACTATTCTCATAGTCTATTTAATATTTTCTAATGTTCTTAGAATAGTATTTCCTGTTGAAACAACTCCACAAGAAACTTTAGGACATGGATAGCAAAAGAGTTTGTAACCTTTCATAACTGACGGGAATGTTTCCAACTGTTTGTACGGCTATAGACGCCATACAAGTCCCAATAGCAGAGGCTTCCATGAGGCTGGCTCCTGCACAAACGCTTACTGACATTGCAGCAAGCAATGAATCACCCGCACCGGTAACATCTAATGGATTTACCGCTAATGCTGGAAAATGCTGTCTCTGCAAAAAACCATTTTCGCTTGTATAGACGATGAATCCATCGCTTCCCATTTTAAGCAGCAGGTCATTGGATTTTGTTTTGTCTCTTAATGTCTGGGCGATCCACTCCAAACCGCTCTCATTATCGCCCAAAGCAATTCTGGCCTCACGCTCTGTTGGACAAAGCAAATCAAATTCTTTAAAGCGTAAAATATTCCCAATTTGACTACTGCACTGTAAGTCCCCGAAGAGTTTCACACTATGTTTTCTTGCCAGCTCCAAAAGTCTTGTCAACAATCGGTTAGTGACCACACCGTAAA
>NYYU01000031.1 GCA_002685955.1 Parcubacteria group bacterium
CACAAGACATCGCTTCTCCAATGACGTTTGGGAACCCCTCTGCTACGGAAGTACAAGTGGCAATATCCAACGCAGCCATAATCCGTGGAATGTCTCGACGTTCTCCCAGTAAAAACACCTTCTCTTTCATCCCAAGTTTCTCTATAAGTTGTTTCAAATGCGGGTTTTTCCAATCAACCTTTCGCCCGACCAATAAGAAGAAAATCCCTCGTTTTCTACTTAGAAGCATTGCTCCCGCTTTAAGGAAGCAGCTATGATCTTTTAAAGGATCAAAACGACCAATAAGCCCTATGAGTATGCTCTCTTCATTTATGTTAATTTCCAAACGGACACTTTTACGCTTTATCTCAGACGGTAAAAATAATTCCGTATCAAAACCATTTGGGATAATACAGCTTTTGTCTCTTCGGTATCCCAGTCTAATATGATCATTGGCACCGATTTTTGAGTTGAAAATAACCTTTTGTGGCAAAGATGATAATAGTGAAAGAAGTTTTATAATTAATAGAATAGAGTTCTTTGTTTCGGCTTTTGGAAGGGCCGTATAGCGTATATTCCATAAAGTCGACAACCTACATGGCAGAAAAATAGATGCTATTTGTGCTACGAGATTGCCGTGGACTAGCCAACCTTGAATTATGTCAGGATTTATTTCTCGTAAGATTTTTAACGATCTTATAAGCGCTGAAATCTTTAAAATTCCGCCCATACCTCCGACATTATAAACCCTTATATTTTGTGATTCAAAGTCTTCACTTAGTTTGCCCTTCTCTTTCAAAGTAAAAACAATATTCTCAAATCGATCTTTTCTCATACGTGACAATAACCTACAAAGCATCATCTCAGTTCCACCTACATTGAGGGCTGTGATAATATGAACAATCCTTATCTTTTCGTTCTTCCCCTTCGATTGCATGTTTTTCATATTAATAGCAGCGAATGTTCTATTACTACGGAGGTCACAAATAGTTTGTATTAATAAAAAGCAAATTACTAAATTTATGTCATAAAAAGACATATTTTGACAAAATCTTCAATAAAATTGATATTAGAGATTATCTTGTTTCAATCTTCCTCCCTATTAGTTCAAAAATCAAATTCCTAGTGCGCCAGCTAAAGACGTATTTTCCGGCCATTTTACAAAATCAGGCCATAAAGCATTTACTATAACTTTCACAAGCTGTCTTATAAAAAAACACCGATTTACACATAAATTTGGAAATTGGCAGAATAGCTAATCCCCATCATAATATATATCCATCTATAAAACCAATATAAATAAATTGCCCCTAATATTTCACTAATTAGGTACGTTCTTGCTGTCGAATGGTCGCCTTAATGTTTGGTTGGTTCCGATTTGGCGTATGAAGGTGTAGTACTCATACCTATTTTATTTTTATACCTTTTGCATAATTTGAGTGATTATTTTTTTAGATGGAAAAGTCAAGGCTCGTTTTGTAATATGTTTTTGTACCGAGTATCAGATCTTTCATTGGTCACTCAAAGTTTTTATGGAAGCAAGATATCATGAAAATATGGATCCTTAATCATGAATTTCCACCATTAGGGCAAGGAGGTGCAACTGCTTCCGAGATGCTTGCCCGTACATTGTCACAAGATGGACATGTTGTGACGATCTTTACAACGGGGTGGCAAGGACTCCCCGATAAAGAGAAAAAAAAAGGCTATATGATCTTTCGTATTGCATCTCGTAGGAAGCTGAAAGAAAGAAGCACTTCCCTTGAAATGCTTTCGTTTATTCACAAAACAAGAAAAATAGTTTTTAGAGAGGCACAGCGCATTATGCCTGATGGAGCCATTGCTTTTTTTGGATTTCCTGCTGGTGTAGTAGCCCGAGATCTGATGCGACGTTATCGTATTCCCTATATTGTTTCCGCCCGGGGCCATGATGTCCCTGGATTCCTTCCAGACCGTTACAAGTGGCACCATCGTATCCTGATGCCCTTACTTCGCTCTGTCTGGAAAGAGGCAATATGTGTAGTTGCCAACAGCCGCTCACTTGAAAAGAAACTTCAGAAAGTGAATCCACTTCCTTCGATTCGGTATATCCCAAATGGCGTGGATAGTGCCATCTTCTTTCCAAACAGACAATTTAAAGGCGAAAAGAAAACGAATCGGCTTCTCTTTGTGGGAAGGCTTACAGAACAAAAAGGCCTTTCTTATCTTTTGAACGCTCTTTCGGTTTTGTCAAAGAAACACCCGGCACTTCTGCTTCGTCTCGTGGGCGAGGGGGAATTACGTCCAGCACTTGAAAAGCAAACATCTCGCTTAGGTTTAAAGAAAACTGTTTCTTTTTTGGGCCTACTATCCCGTGAATCCGTTCTATCCGAATACCAAAAAGCAGACATTTTTGTTCTTCCTTCACTTGATGAGGGCATGTCGAACTCACTTTTGGAAGCGATGGCTTGCGGTCTTCCTGTTGTAACAACGGATGCAGGAGATAATGCAAGATTGGTTGTTTCTGGTGTTCAAGGATTGGTTGTCCCTCAAGCAAATGAGGAAGCATTAGCAGATGGACTTCAGCGATTGCTTAAAGATACAGAAGGACTATCTCATATGGCAAAAGCGAGCCGCCAATCCGCTTTGGATTGGACATGGGATACTGTCGCCAAACAGTACATCGAACTATTTGAGCTCAGCCACATATAATCTACGTCTGTCGAATTAGAATGAGAAATAAAAATTTCAATTCCAAAAATTATTATAATCAAACTTTTGATATCAACAGCCATAATAATGTTTCAAGCACCAAATATAATATACGAATACCCTATAAAGGTCATGTTCCTTCAATCATTTACAGAACCGCTAATCTCCCATTGTGCCCTACAATCACTTTTCTCTCTGAAAAGAAATTTAACTTCTACTAGATGGACAAATATAACAATTGATAAATTTGCATTGGAAAGTGAATACTATTATAAAAAAGTAAAAATATATTCTAGACATTTCGAGCCGATACTGTTAAAGGTAGTCTCGTATTTTCTCTTCCAATTTATCCAAATTTCTTTGGTCATTCAAGAAAACGCTCAACCAATGGTCTCTAAACGTAGATATTTCTTTAGAAGCATCATAAAACTCTCATCTTTTCTCAGATACAACACCAAACGCGACAAACTCGATCTCATAAAGTTTATTATATTATATTCTGTCTCACTTATGGCCTAGGGAGAATGCTTCTTAAAACAATTTCCATGCAAATGCAATAGCATTTTCAACGTACTTCTCTTTAAACATGTACAGTTATATAATCTTATTTATTAAAATTCAGCATGCTTAACAAAAACGAAGAAAATATTGTCTGGACTCCTACAACTATGAGTGTCATACCTAGAATAGCCAGTCTCATTTCAGAGAAGCCTTCGTTATATAAAAACTTAAGCAGAAGATATATCATTAATCCCGAACCACTCGAGAAAAATAACAACCCAAAGTATAGCCCTCTTTCCAGTGTAAAAATATTGTAAAATGTCTTTATAACGTTATCCACTTGGTAAAATTCCTCTGTATAAGATATTGCCTTGGCATATAAACCCAAGTTGATTGTCTGAAATCCAAGAATGGCTAAAAGTGAGCCTACTACCATCACATGTACATCATAACCATGACCCCCTATATAAACAGGTCCTCCAAGAAGAGCGACAATTACTGACATCCCTAAAAAGAAAAAAGCAATTCCGGGTAATAAAAATAGATATGTCGGGCTATATATTAGCATTAATCTTATGTGTCTCCAACCATCTCTGAATGATCTCAAATGAGGTCTTCTAGAACGCCCATGAGGATATAAAGTAATAGGTATTTCCTTTATTTTTAGATTCGCCTTACTTGCATTAATAACCATTTCGGAAGCAAATTCCATTCCACAAGCACTAAGATGCATCTTCTCAAAGGCGCTTTTAGTAAAAGAACGCATCCCACAATGAGCATCTGATATTCCAGTCTTAAACAAGACATTCAAAAAGCCAGAAAGCACAGGATTTCCAACATATCTATGCAACCAGGGCATTGCACCTTTTTTTATTTCCCCTTTTAGCCTTGTTCCCATGACCATATCATATCCATCTCTTAGAGGCACCACAAATCTCTCAATATCTGTAAAATCATAGCTGTCATCCGAGTCTCCCATGACAATATACCTACCCCTTACATTTGTCAGTCCCTTTATATAGGCATTCCCATACCCCCTTACCGGCTGAGATAATACCCGTGCACCCAAACTTTCCGCAATTTGAACCGATTTATCAGTAGATCCATTATCAATAACAACAACCTCACCTTTTATCCCATATTTTTTCATTGTCTCTATAGCTTTCTCAACACATATCCCAATCGTCTCCTCCTCGTTCAAGCAAGGCATGACTATAGAAACCTCAAATTCATAATCTACCATTGTTTATACCCTTAATTTCCAATAACCAGAAACTAATCACGGCTTTAACCAAAGCTTACAAAGTTAATCTGCCTTTTATGCTAGTGTGCATACTCTGAGAATTATCATTCTATCTGCGTTTAATTGAGAATCCAGAACAAATAGCGATAGAGAATATTGCAAGTAGCCATATTGCAGGCATGTTGGAAAGCTGGTATCTCCAACCATAACTGAGACCCTGAAACGCATAAAAGAGAGAGAACACATTGATCCATAAAAAGATGTTCCACACTAACAAATAGTCTTTATAGCTAAATCCATTACTCCTTGTAAGTAGTTGATATACTCCGAAGAGTGCTATCAGGTAATAGATTGGAAAGTATATCCAGTTGAAAACTTTATGAATAAAGGAATGCTCAGAATAATGAAACCTAAACATATGATAGAATCTATCCAATGTCAACAACATATAATCACCCATATCTTCAGAAGGAGAGTGGTAGGTGTGTGGTCTGTCCCACACCACTACCCCATTGTCATAGGGCACTTTAAACATTTGTACAAATTTAACTATTATTCCATCTCCTGATGGTGGATTCTTCGTCAACCATGCATAAACCACAAGCAGACAAAATACAATATAAACAGTGGCCATTATCTGAACAAGGAATTGACGATTGTTAAACCCCTTACGGCTGGCAATGAACCACCATATCCAGACAATGGCAACTAACGGGAGAACCATTTGTGATGACGGCCTGAAAGGAAACATCAGTATCCCAATGATGAATGCTGTCCACCAAGTGCCGGTATAAATACCACGAACAATACTGTATGAGGCTAGAACCATTAATGTAACAAATATTGATTCAGTTAGTATGTATCTGGCCCACAAGATGTGATCAAAGCATCCAACACCTAAGAACAATGACAGACCCGCCATAATGCATGAATTAGAATCAGGCCGTATGGTTTTTCCAGAGAGATATAACATGACTGGTATAGACGCGCTCAAAGTAGCTTGAAATATTATAGTCAACCAAACATAGTTGGCGGTCTCGCCAGCGATTATTTTCGCCAAAGCAACTACTCCAATATAACCACCATATAATAACATCACAGAGGCCTTAACGCTACCACCAGACAACAGAGTATCTGCAGTACCAAAATACGTTGACGAATCGTAGCCCATGTTAGGGCCGCTAATTATCACAAATGAGAGGTTTACTGTAAGTGCTATCAGATATACTAAAATTGGTATCCATCCTAGTGGAGAATCAATTATTTTTTTTAGTAATTTATTAATTATTATCATCTCAAATATTTAAGGAATCTCTTGGAAACGTTAAACCTGTGTAACCCAGAGTTATTTTATGAATTTTTAAGCTTTTCAAATTAAACTTTGGAACATTTTTCTATTTTCTAAAATTACCAAGAAGTGAGTGTGTGTTTATTTATTATTCATTTCATCAATGGTAAAAAAATGTTTTATCGGCACGAAAAACCAGTCTTCAACCTGGGATGAAATCCTATGAAAATCATCTCTTGATTGAATATTTCTCCCTAACACTCTCATAGTATGGACTAAAATAGCAACAAATTGAATGAAAGGATATTTAAATATTGCTGGCGATGGTAAACAGATTCTCTTTCTTATGAACTCATGGAACCAGCTCAAACTTGTTTTCATGTAAACCCCCATTATGATAGTCCCCCCAGGTTTACATATTCCTATTAGTTCATCTATTACTTTATTAGGATCTTTGCAATGATGAACAACTCCCCATGAAAAAACCAAGTCAAAACTCTCATTCGGAAATTCTATTTTTGCCAAATCTCCATGTATAAAGTCTATGTTTTTTGTCCCTTTTTCTCAGCTAAAGATTTTGCACTCATTAACGATTTAGCAGACAAATCAAACGCTACCACATTTTTTGCCCTTGATGCCAATGCTATAGAACATACCCCTGTACCACAACCACCATCAAAGACATAATTGAAAATGTTTTTATCAGACAATAAAGTAGAAATATATTATTCTGTCTTTAACAAATCAGGGATGTTTTGCGGCCAAAATTGATCATAAAATTTCTCTACATGTTCTGTTTTATTCATAGTTATATCACCGTGCGTCAATACTCAACAATTGAAATCACATAACATAGACCTAGAAGGGTAGTACAAGAAATGTTATTTTATATGAGAGGACCCCAATCTGGCCGAGCCAGAACCAGACAGGAGTTAATAAATTACGGCAATTCTGATCATTTGTCGGAATTGCTTAGCAATTTTGCTTCATAGAATTGCCTTAATCTCAAATCACAAACTACAAACAAATTACTATGTTCGCCTTTAAAAATACAATATGCCGTTAATGCCATTTGCACAAGAACAACTCCCACGTTACCTCCACCAAAGAGCAAACAAAGAGCTACAAACATATCATATCCCAGATAATAAAGAGATTCCCCTTGTGATAGTTTACCATTTATTAACATATTAGCCCCAGATAAGTATCTACCAGTATCTCTTCCTGTTCTAAAACCACAATGTATTAAAGAGAGAGTTTGTGAATAAACCCAACATGAACTTAGAAAAATGAAGGCTAAATATTTTTGACTGTATTTTTTTTAATATCCTTTAATTTCACGGCTTGAGTTATGAACTTCAGATTTACTAATGGGCAATATAGTAACAAATTTTATTAAACCGCTCCCACCTACAAGAACTAGAAGCCAATGAGAAACTATATTATGCCTCATCGCCGTCCCGTAATTAGCAGTTCCAAGCGCAAACAAGATCACGACAAGAAACCAAACAACTAAAAATAAACCATACAATCTGCGTTGAGAACCTTGTGATTTGCACCATGATCTTATTGAGAAAACAACCAATAAAAAACGAATCAAAGCCTCAAACCCCAGAATAATGTCAGCAGAAGCCCTAATCTGCCAGGGAAATGGACCAAACAGATAGAATGCTAGAGAACGC
>NYYU01000032.1 GCA_002685955.1 Parcubacteria group bacterium
ACCCTCGCTTCGCCTGCCTACCGGCAGGTAGGCTCGGGCGCACGCCCACACCCCCGCCCGCCTACGCTACGCGAAAGCGTTGCGGGCGCGGTACGATTTAAAAATCTGTTTTCTTCGTTATTTAATCATGTTTAAAATAATCCTTTTTCTTTTCTTTTTTTCGCTTGAATGAACATCGTCTTTTAATTTAGTGGCCGCAGTGCCAGGTCTGGACGAATAAGCTGATGTATAGATTTGTTTGAATTTGATTTGTTTGACTAATTTAACTGTGTTTTGAAACTGTTTTTGGGTTTCTCCAGGGAAGCCGACAATAATATCAGTAGAAATTTCCGCTTGAGGTATGGCTTGGCGGGTTTTTTTAATTAAATTTCTGTATTTAGTGATCGTATAGCCCCGATTCATTTTCTTTAAAATTTGATTGTCACCAGATTGAACTGGTAAATGGATTTGTTTAGAAACTTTTTTACTTTGGCTAATTACTTTAATTAATTGGTCGGACATATCTTTAGGATGAGAAGTAAGGAAATTGATTTTAAACTTACCTTCAAGCTGATTAATCATTTTTAATAAATTAGGGAAGTTTGTTTTATCCTTGGGACTGAGATAGGAATTAACATTTTGGCCTAGCAGGGTAATTTCTTCGTATCCTTGTTTAATCAAGCTTTTAATTTCTTTAATAATTTCTTGGGCAGGCCTTGATTTTTCTCTGCCTCGGGTATAGGGCACAGCGCAATAAGCGCAGAAGTTATTACAGCCAGTCATAATAGGGATAAAAGCATGACGGATTGACTGGCATTTGGCTTTTATTTTAAAATCAATAATCGGCCAGATGGCTATGTTTAATTCTTTAAATCTTTTTTTATCCTTTTCTAAAATGCAGCCAGTTAGAACAATTTTAGTTTTGGGTTGTTGTTTTTGAATTTTGTTGACTTTGCTATGGACTCGGTTAATGGCCGACTGTCTAACCGAACAGATGTTAATAATTATTAAATCAGCCAGCGATTCTTTCTGAGCTGGCTTGTTTTTTGCTTGTTCTAACTTGGCGGCAATCCGTTCAGAATCATTCTTATTCATCTGGCAGCCATAGGTAACGATGTGATATCTCATTTTTTGTATCTTATCTAATATTATAGTATAATACAAGCAATGCCCTGTAGAGAAATTTTGACTGTCGTCTTAGACGACAAATATACGGGGATATAGGTTTAATAAACAAAAGAAATAATACTAAGAAATTTGATAATTTGAATTAAATGTCAAAATTCTTCTACGGGGTATGGAAAAAATATATTTGTCAGTGATTATTCCGGCATATAATGAGGAAAAAAGAATTAGTAAAACCCTTTTAGATATTGATCGCTATTTAAGTAGACAGAAATATACTTATGAAATTATTGTGGTTAATGACGGGGCTAAGGATAAAACAGCCCAGGTAGTTAATAAATTTGCTAATTTAATTAAGAACTTGAGATTGATTGATAATAAGAAGAATCATGGCAAAGGCTGGGTGGTTAAACAAGGCATGCTTGAGGCCGTAGGCGAGATTCGTCTTTTTATGGATGCAGATAACGCGACAACTATTGATCATTTTGAGAAAATGATTCCTTTGTTTAACCAAGGTTATGAGGTGGTCATTGGTTCACGCGATAAGAAAGACGCGCCCGGAGCCAAGCAGTCCGTAGCTCAGTCATTTATTAAAAGACAATTAGGCAATACGGGCAATCTTTTAATTCAATTGCTGGCTGTGTCTGGTATTTGGGATACTCAATGCGGTTTTAAGGCTTTTACGGCTAAAGCAACTAAAGATATTTTCACAAGAGCTCTAATTAACCGATGGGGTTTTGATATTGAATCTTTAGCTTTAGCTCGGAAGCTTAAGTACAGAATTGGTATTATTCCAGTTAATTGGGTTAATGATCCTGATAGCCATGTTAGCTTGAAGGGTTATTTAAATACTTTTAGGGAATTATTTAAAATTAAATGGAATTTAATCAGACATAAATATGATGATTAAAAAAAAGCTTAAAAACAAATTTCCTTCGGAATTACGCATGGATTTGGTTTCTAATGACTGGGTCATTATTGCCACGGGCCGGGGCCGACGGCCAGAAAGTTTTGCTCGAGAAAAAAGGGAAAAAGAAAAGGCCTCTTCTAAAGATTGTCCTTTTTGCAAAGAAGACAACATTAAAGAAAAAGTGGCTCGTCGCGATAAAAAAGATGGGTCTTGGTTTGTGATTGCTATTCCTAATAAATATCCGGCGCTTTCTAGCGGGCGCCAGTTGACCGAGCGCAAAGAGGGTCCTAATCGGATTATGAATGGATTTGGCTATCACGAAGTAATTATTACGGCTGATCATCAAAGGCCTTTAGCTTTATTCTCTCAAAAAGAGGTGGAAATGGTAATTGATCTTTATCAGGCCCGATATTTGGATTTGATTAAAAAAAGATATATTAAATATATTTCCATTTTCCATAATCATGGCAAATCAGCCGGCGCTTCGGTGGCTCATCCCCATTCTCAGTTGATTGCCGCGCCGGTGATTGATCCTGATTTGCGAGGCAGTTTAGATGGAGCTGAATCTTTTTACCAAAGCCAGGGCAAGTGCGTTTATTGCGCTATGCTTGAATGGGAGCTTAAAGATGGCCAAAGAATTATTTATCAAAACGATAAATTTGTTGTGCTTTGTCCTTTTGCTTCTCAGGTAGCTTTTGAAGTAAGGGTTTATCCTAAAAAACATCAGCCATATTTTGAAAAAATGACTGAAGATGAGAAATGGCTTTTTGCCGATGCTTTAGGCAAAGCTTTGAATAAAATTTATAAGGGGCTTGATAACCCAGCTCATAATTTCTATATCCACACCGCTCCAGCCGGCGGTGGTGATTACAATCATTACCATTGGCATTTGAATATCCTGCCTAAGACGGCTACTTGGGCTGGTTTTGAATTAGGGGCCGGTATAGAAATTAGCACAATTGAACCGGAAAAAGCAGCTGAGTTTTTGAGAAAAGCCAAATGATAGAAAACCTGGCAACCTGGCTGGCTTTAGCCGTCTTAGAAGTTGTTGGCAAGATAGGGTATTTAGGCATTACTCTTTTAATGGCCCTGGAGAGCTCTTTTATTCCTTTCCCTTCAGAGATTGTTATTCCACCGGCTGCCTATTTAGCCCAACAAGGTCAATTCAATATTTATTTAGTCATTTTATCCGGAATCATTGGCAGTTTGCTGGGCGCTTTATTCAACTATTATCTAGCTCTGAGATTAGGCCGTAAAGTGGTTTACGGGTTGGCCCGATACAAGTTCTTTAGATTTTTGCTGATTAATCCAGCCAAGATTGAAAAATCAGAAAAATATTTCTTAAAATATGGAAACATTTCTACTTTTATTGGTCGTTTAGTGCCGGTGCTCAGACAGTTAGTTTCTCTGCCGGCTGGATTTTCAAAAATGAGCCTGAAAAGTTTTGTTTTTTACACTTTTCTCGGTTCCGGTATTTGGACAGTTATTCTAGCGATTTTAGGATATGTTTTTGGTTCTAACCAGGAAAAGTTTGAGAAATATTATACGGAGATTTCATGGTTTTTCATCATTCTTATCCCAGTTTTAGTTATTGTTTTAATTATTAAAAAATCCCGACGTAAAGTCGGGATCCCGACTCAAAAGACGTCGGGAAAAATTCAATAATATGAACCCATTAATTATTGCCAATTGGAAGATGAATCCAGTTACCCTTAAAGAGGCCGAGCGCCTTTTCGGGACAGTGAAAAAAGAAATTGAAGAGGTTGAAGGAGTTGAGGTTGTTGTTTGCCCGCCTTTCGCCTATTTGCCTAAAATAATTAGTCTGGCCGGGGATTTAGCTATTGGCGCCCAGAATTGTTTTTATCAAGAAAAAGGCGCTTATACAGGCGAAGTTTCTCCTTTAATGCTTAAAGATTTAGGCTGTCAATATATCATTGTTGGCCATTCAGAAAGAAGAAAATATTTCCAGGAAACTGATGAAGGGGTTAATAACAAGCTCAAGATCGTTTTAAAAAACCTCCTTAAGCCTATTTTGTGTATTGGCGAAGAAGCTCGGGACGCTTTTAATTCTTCAGGCCGACCGGTTAATGAAATGAGCTTGGTTGTGGGCGAGCAATTAGCCAAAGATTTAAACGGCATTTCAGCTAGCCGAGTGGTAGAAATAACTATTGCTTATGAGCCAATCTGGGCGATTGGCACCGGTCTTCCTTGTTTGTCTGATGATGCCATGAAAGCAGTTTTGTTTATTCGGAAAACTTTGACCAATCTCTATAATCGTTCTGTGGCTGAAAGGGTTAGGATTCTTTATGGGGGGAGTGTTACCAGTCAAAATGTGATTGACTATGTTAAGGGAATTAATATGAACGGAGTTTTAGTCGGCGCTGCTTCTTTAAATGCTAGTGAGTTTGCCAAGATTGTTAAAAGGGCTATATGAAATTTCTTAAGGATTTTAATTTTAAAGATAAACGAGTTTTGGTCCGTTTTGGTTTTGATGTGCCTTTAAAAGATGGACAGGTAACTAATGATTTTCGGATTCGGACCGGCGTGCCAACCATTGAGTATTTATTAAATCAAGGGGCCAAGGTCATTTTATTAACCCACCTCGGCCGACCCAATGGCCAAGTAGTTGAAGAGTTAAGAGTTGATCCGATTGGCCAGAAATTAGCTCAGTTGATTGATAAGCCGGTAAAAAAACTTGATGATTGTATTGGCTCAGCCGTAGTCCAGGCAATAGAACAGATGAAATCAGGTCAAGTAATTCTTCTGGAAAATGTTCAATTTCATCCAGGAGAAAAAACCAAAGACCCTTCCTTTATTAATTTATTGGCTAGTTTGGCTGATTTTTTTGTATTTGAGGCTTTTGGCCAGGCTCATCGGGATTATGCTTCAATCAGTGGTTTGTCTAAAAAAATGCCTAGTTGCGCCGGTTTGCTTTTAGAGAAAGAAATAGAGAATCTTCATCAAACCATGGATAAAACTGAGCATCCTTTTGTAGTTATTATCGGTGGAGTGAAAATCTCTACCAAGATTAAAGTAATTAAGAATTATTTAGCCAAAGCTGATAATTTAATTCTAGGCGGCGCTTTGGCTAACACGGTTATTAGGGCTAAGGGTTTTGCCATTGGTAAATCTATTATTGAAGAAGAAATGGTCGCTCAAGCTGAGAAACTGGAATTGACTAATAACAAGCTTCATATCCCGGTTGATGTGGTTGCTTCGGCTGACCCTACCGGTAAATCTTCCAGTCGGATTGCTCCGGTGGGCAAAACTGAACCTGAAGAAATGATTCTGGATATTGGACCAGATACGGTTCATCTTTTTAACCAAATAATTGCTCAGGCGAAAATGATTGTTTGGAACGGACCAATGGGCCTTTTTGAAGTAGGCGCCTTTAATTCAGGCAGCGAACAGGTGGCTCGGGCCGTGGCCCAAAGTTCTGCTTTTTCATTAGTCGGGGGCGGTGATACAATTTGTCTTTTGGGGGAACTTGATTTATTAGATAAAATAGACCATGTTTCTACGGGCGGCGGAGCCATGCTTAAATTCTTAGTCAATGAGAAACTGCCCGGGATAGAAGCGCTTAAATAATTAGTTTGTGTTCCGAAAACAAAATTTTTAAATCGCTTATCCCTACTCTTGCTTTGCTTGAGTAAAACGCGTCCACACCTACGATTTAAAAATTTATTTTCTTCACGCAAATTTTAAAGTGATCGCTTTTCAAATTTATGAAGTGGCAGGTTAAATCAAAGGCGCCCCGCGCTTTTTTTAAACAATTTCCTGAATTTTCTCCCTTAATCGTCCAGTTATTCTATAACCGGGGATTTAAAACTCAAAAACAAGTTGATGAGTTTTTTAATCCTGATTTTGAAGGGGACTTACACGATCCTTATTTACTAAAAGATATGGATTTGGCCGTTAAACGGATAGTCAAAGCAATAGATCATCAGGAAAAGATATTGATTTACGGGGATTTTGATGCTGATGGGGTTAGCGCTACCACAATTTTATACAAGACCCTAGAATCTTTTGGCTTAACCCCAGAAATATATATTCCTGATCGGGAAAAAGAAAATCATGGATTAAATCCAAAATCAATTAAAGTTATTGCTAAAGATAAAATTAATCTTCTTATTACAGTTGATTGCGGTAGTAAGGATTTTGAAGCGATAGACTTAGCTAATTCTTTAGGTATTGATGTAGTTATTACGGACCATCATGATACTGACCAAAAACTGCCTCAAACAGTCGCTTTGATTAATCATAAAAGAAAAGATGACAAGTATCCTTTTAAAGATTTAGCTGGAGCCGGGGTCGCTTATAAATTAGCTTTAGCTCTGTTGTTGATTAAAGGCGATCCAGATAATTTAAAAAAATGGCTTTTAGATATTACTGCTTTGGCCACCGTAGCTGATATGGAGCCGATTATTGGCGAGAATCGGACGATAGTTAAGTACGGCTTGGGGGTTTTAGCTCAAACTAAATGGATTGGTTTAGCAAAGTTAATGGATGTTTCAAGGATTAATCCTGAAATAGTTAATCATTCGGCTAAGGGAGAAGCGCCTTTAACTAATCTTGATGCCTCTACGCTTGGTTTTGCTTTAGGTCCAAGGATTAATGCGGCCGGCCGGATGGAGCATGCTAATATTGCTTTTGAGCTTTTGACTACTGGAAACGAACAAAAAGCAGAAAAGTTGGCTCAATTAATTGATCAGAAGAATAAAGAGCGGCAGACTTTGACCGATAAGGTTGTTCGAGAGGTAGAGGCCAGAATTGTTAGTCAAGACAGAATACCAGAATTAATTTTTGAGGGCGATAAAGATTGGCCGGTTGGCTTAATTGGCTTAATTGCTGGTAAAATGAAGGATAAGTTTAACCGGCCGGCCGTAATTTACAATGATCAGCAAAAAATAATACGGGCTTCTTGCCGGAGTATTCCTCAGTTTGATTTGATGAATATGCTAAATCAATGCAGTCGCTATTTTGATGATTATGGCGGGCGCGATGGAACAGGCGGATTTACGATGAGCAGAGATAAAATTGAAAAAGTTAAGGATATTTGCTTTAAACTGGCTAAAAAAGAATTAAAGAAAATTAGTTTAAATTCGGTTCTTGAAATTGATGCTGAATTGTCTTTAGAAGAAATCAGTTTTAAAAATCATGATCAAGTTAGTCTTTTTGAACCTTTTGGTAAAAAGAATCTTAAACCAAAATTTTTAGCCAAGAGTTTAGAAATTATGGAAGCTAGATTGGTTGGTAATGGTCAAAAACATTTGAAAATGGAATTAGCTATGTTTGATAAATATTCAGGCAAGGGTAAGAACTTTAAAGCAATTGGTTTTAGTCTAGTTGATAAAGTAGAGGAAGTAAAAAAAGGAGATTTAGTTGATGTTGTTTTTGAAATGATTATCAATCAATGGAATGGATACAAAGAATTAGAAATGAAAATTGTTGATTTAAAATTAATCAAATAGTAAACTTATATTATGAAGTTAACCATATTTACTGATGGGGGAGCTCGAGATAATCCCGGACCAGCCGCCATTGGTGTTGTCATTATCCAAGAGGGCCAAACCTTTAAAAAGTATTCTGAATTTATTGGTCAGGCGACTAATAATCAGGCTGAATATCAGGCAGTCATTTTTGCCATGAAAAAAGTTAAATTGCTCTTTGGCAAAAAAAAAGCTAAAGACATGGAAATAGAGTTTATGATTGATAGTGAATTAGTGGCTAAGCATTTAAATCATCAATACAAAATTAAAGAAAAAGATTTAAAGGATTTATTTATTAAAATCTGGAATTTAATGCTTGATTTTAAAAAAATAGAGTTTAACCATGTTTTAAGAGAAAAAAACCAACAAGCTGATCAATTGGTTAATCAGGCCTTAGACGCCCAAGCCAGAACCCAAACTCTTTTGTAAAATTATCTATTTGACAAAACTGTGTTTTTTTGATAGGATTAAATTGACTTAAGTAAGTTAGATAGTCGCCCCCCACCACTTTTTATGTTTTATGTATATGTTCTTAAAAGCAAGAAAGATAACAAATTATATATTGGATGTACTTCAGATTTGAGGAGAAGATATCACGAACACAACAATGGTCAATCTTTATCCACTAAAAATCGTAGACCATTTGAACTTATTTATTATGAGGCATATTCTTCTTCAAAAGACGCAATAGCGAGAGAACGAAAACTAAAACGGTTTAAGAATTCGTATACTGAATTAAAGAAAAGGTTATATAATAGTATAATGTAAGACATAAAAAGTGGTGGGGGGGAGGAAAGTCCGGGCACCCCAAGATTTAATCTTGGTCCTGACAGTGGATAACGTCCACCGTTCGTGAGAATAGGGAAAGTGCCACAGAGACAATGTTTCTTTGTTTTAGGGGTAATCTCCTAAAATGGGGTAAAAGTGAAAAGTGAGGGCCTAAGAATCCTCTCTCCGATGGGAGACCAATCGGAGTGGTAAACCCTGTCTGGTGCAAGAGCAAACCCCCCACCACTTTTTTTAAAAAGTGGTGGGGGGTAAAAGTAGCTCGCTTGAGTTCAACGGCAACGTTGGACCTAGATAGATGACTATCACCCCGCAGTACTGCGGGGGACAGAACCCGGCTTATTACTTGCTTGGGTTAGCAAAAGGCCCACTCAATCGGTGGGTTTTTTGCTTGGCTTGATATTATTGTCATAATTGAGTAGGATGAAAGAGATGAAGAAATCAGAACTAATTTTTACGGCTGTTCTAGTGCCTTTAGACTTTTTAATGCTTTTAGGGGCTGGTTTAGCTGGATATTTTTTAAGAACTAATCCTTGGGTGATTCAATATCGGCCGGTCCTTTTCCATTTGAATCTTCCTTTTGGCCGTTATCTGAGTTTGGTCTTAGGTATTTCTATTTTCCTCTTAATTGTCTTTAGCTTAGTCGGTCTTTATCGGATTAAAGCAATGCGGCCCCTTTTAGATGATTTTTTGAAAATCTTGATTGGCGTTTCAGCTGGTATGATTATTTTGGTTTTCTATATCTTTTTGCGCCGGGAATGGTTTGATTCACGATTCTTAATGTTAGCTGGCTGGTTAATGGCCATTTTGTTTGTTTTTTTAGGCCGTCTCTTGATTAATCGTTTACAGAAGTTTTTAATGAAAAAATATCATTTTGGAGCTCATCGTCTTTTAGTTATTGGTAATGATGATATTGGCCAGAAAATAACCGAGCAGGCTAAAAAACAGCCTAGTTTGGGCTATCAATTAGTGACTAGTTTGATTGAGCCGGATATCGAGAAAATTAAGACTCGGATTAAGAGATCTGGCCTGGATGAAATCATTTTGGCCGACCCTAACTGGCCTAAAGATAAAATTCTTAAATTAGTTAATTTTTGTGAAGAAAATCATTTGGTTTTTAAATTTGTGCCTAATCTTTTTCAAACTCTGACTAGCAATAGCCGGGCCGAAACCTTAGGTACTATCCCTTTGATTGAAATTAAGCGCACTGCTTTAGATGGCTGGGGTAAGATTATTAAAAGGATTTTTGATATTGTTTTTGCTTTAGTTTTTGTGATTATCTTTTCTCCTTTATACATTTTGTTAGCTATTTTGATTAAACTTGATTCACCCGGCCCGGTTATTTTCAAAGATTATCGCTATGGCTATAAGAAAATGAAGTTCTTGTTTTATAAATTCCGCTCCTTAAGAGCTGAACTCTGCGATGGAGAATTTGGCACCGAAGCTGGCAATCAGATGTTGAAACGACTGGAAAAAGATCAGAAGAATATGCGCCAGGGCGAGCCCTTGCATAAGATAACTGATGATCCTCGGATGACTAAATTTGGAAAATTTATTCGTAAGTATTCCTTAGATGAATTGCCTCAGTTTTTCAGTGTTTTAAAAGGGGATATGAGTTTGGTTGGCTATCGGCCTCATATGTCTTATGAAGTTGAGAAGTATAGCGATGAGCAGCAAAAGATGTTTTGCGCTAAGCCAGGCATTACCGGCTTGGCTCAAATTTCCGGGCGGAGCGGTCTTAGTTTTGACCAAGAGGTTAAATTAGATCTTTTTTATATTGAAAATTGGTCTTTAAGATTAGATCTAGTTATTTTATTAAAAACTCCCTTTGTTGTTTTATTTAAGAGGCATCAATAACTATTATGCGTGTTGCTTTAGTTCATGATTATTTAAATCAGTATGGAGGGGGAGAAAGGGTTTTAGAAGCGTTTTGTCAGATTTTTCCTAGAGCGCCTATTTACACCCTGCTTTATGATAAAATTAAAACTGGTTCGGCTTTTGAAGGAAGAGAAATCAAGACGTCGTTTTTACAGAAAGTGCCTTTAGTTAAATCCCATCACCGGCCCTTTTTAATGTTAATGCCTTTGGCGATTGAGCAATTTGATCTTTCCCAATATGATTTGGTTCTTTCTGATTCCCACAGCTATTCCAAAGGAGTGATTACTTCAACTAACACCTTTCATATTTGTTATTGCCATACGCCTATCCGTTATGCTTGGGATGATTCTCATAAATACATTGAAGAATTTGGTTATTCTAATTTAGTTAAAAAAACAATTCCTTTTTTTATGAGCTATATCAGAGTTTGGGACGAACAGGCGGCTCAAAGAGTGGATAAATTCATTGCTAATTCAGATTTTGTTGCTCAACGCATAGAAAAATATTATCGTCAGTCCGTGTCGGTTATTCATCCGCCGGTTAAGACCGATCTTTTTTACTTAGCTAAGAAACCAGACGACTATTTTTTAATTGTGGGCCGCTTTCTGCCTTATAAAAGATTTGATTTGGCTATTGAAGCTTTTAATCAGTTGGGTTGGCCTTTAAAAATTGTTGGTGATGGTCCGGACAAAAAGAAACTTCAGGCTCAGGCCAAGGACAATATTGAATTTGTTGGCTTGGTTTCAGACGAAAAGTTAAGAGACTATTACGCTCGTTGCCAGGCCTTTATTTCCCCCCAAGAAGAAGATTTTGGCATTGCGGTCGTAGAAGCCATGGCGAGCGGTCGGCCGGTCATTGCTTATCAATCAGGCGGGGCTTTGGAAATTATCCAATCAGGCTTAACCGGCCTATTCTTTAAAGAGCAAACTCCAGAAGATTTAGTGGCTGTTTTAAAAGAATTTAAGTCAGTTGATTTTAATCCGGGATTGATTAGGCAAAGAGCCATGGAGTTTGACCAGGAAAGATTTAAACAAAAAATCAAGGAATTTATTGAGAATAGTATCTGATTATATGTCCCGTTAGAAATTCTTTTTTAAGAACTTCTGGCTGGGTAATAATTTCTAACGGGGTATGAAGATAGGCATTGACATTAGAGTTTTAGCCCGGGGAACCAGAACGGGCGTAGAAGAGTATACCATTAATCTTTTAAGGCATCTTTTAAAGATTGATCCTGGGATTGAATACCGTCTTTTTTATAATGCTTTTCAAAAGATTGAATTAAACTGTGATTGGCTGGGATTAAACAATGTTTATCTGGAAGAATTCAGAATCCCTAACCGCCTTTTTTTCACCAGCGTCCGTTATCTAAATCAGCCTAAAATTGATAAGTTATTGAAAGGGATTGATGTATATTTCAATCCCCATTTTTTTACAGCTCCTTTATCATCAAAATGCCGAAAAGTAATTACTTTTCATGATTTGTCATTTGAACATTATCCACATTTTTTTTCTTGGCGCAAAAGAGCCTGGCAAAAGTTTTTAATGAATGCCCGAAAAGAGGCCCAAGAGGCTGATAAAATTATTGCTGTTTCTCAATCAACTAAAGATGATTTAATTAATCTTTATGGAATTAATCCAGCTAAGATAAAAGTAGTTTATTCCGGCGTGGGCAGCCAATTTAAGAAACAAAAAACAACCTGTCTGCCGGCAAGGCAGGGAAACAAAAAACAAGAAACAAGAATTAGAAATAAGTATAACTTGCCAGATAAATTCATCCTTTATTTTGGCACGATTGAGCCGCGCAAGAATCTAATTGGCTTGATTAAAGCTTTTGAATTACTAAATACAAGATACAAACTGGTTATTGCCGGAACAAGGGGCTGGCTTTATCAGGATATTTTTAAAGCAGTCCAGAATTCAAAACAAAAACAAGATATTTTTTTTATCGGATTTATTGAAGAAGAGGATAAACCTTATCTATATAACCTGGCCGAGGTCTTTGTTTATCCCAGTTTTTTTGAAGGATTTGGCTTTCCTCCTTTAGAAGCGATGGCCTCTGGTGTGCCAACCATTACTTCATCCAGTTCGTCTTTGCCCGAAGTGGTTGGTTCGGCTGGATTAATGATTGACCCATACAATATTGATGAATTGGCTGGAGCGATGGAAATGGTTTTGAATGATGATAGTTTAAAACAGAGATTAATTAAAAAGGGAATTGAACAAGCTAAAAAGTTTTCTTGGCAAAAAAGCGCTCAAAAAACATTAGAAGTTTTAAGGGAATAAAAAAAAGGCAGCCAAATGGATTGATTGTCTGACTGCCTTAGGTAGGATTAATCATTTATTTCTTGATTCGCTGTGAGGAGCGGGCCGACGAAAAGGATGCCCATCCCTATAATAAATACCACTAGCATTCCATACCCTAGAAAACCGAAGATTGTCTGGATCATATTAATCCCTCCTTTTTAAGAATTCAAACGCGAATTCCGTTTTGAAACCGAACAAAAGAACTTGATATAATACTATCACAATGTCTAATAAAAGTCAAGGAAAAATAATAAGAATTGGTATTGACGCTAGATTTTTTGGTCCGCGACAAAAGGGTTTAGGCCGCTATGTTCAGAAATTGGTGGAAAATTTGGAAAAAACTGATTTAACTAATTCTTATGTTATTTTTCTCCGTAAAAAGAATTGGTCCGAATATCAACCAACTAATCCTAATTTTAAAAAAGTCCTGGCTGATTATCCTTGGTATAGTTTGAAAGAACAAATACTCATGCCTTTAAAAATCAGACAGACCCAGGTGGATTTAATGCATTTCCCTCATTTTAATGTGCCGATTTTTTATAAAAAGCCTTTCGTCATAACAATTCATGATCTGATTTTAAAAAAATTCCCGACGCGCCGGGCATCTACTTTGGACCCGATGAGGTATTGGTTTAAAAACCTGGCTTACCAAATAGTCATCAATTCAGCCGTTAAAAGAGCTAAAAAAATTATTGCTGTTTCAGAGTTTACTAAAAAAGATATTTTAAAATATTTTAAAACTGATTCAAAAAAAATAAAGGTGATTTATGAAGGAACTTCTGGAATTGGATTAAGCAGGCCTAATCCTAATAAGACTAAACCATATCTACTTTATGTTGGCAATGCTTATCCCCATAAAAATCTAAAGCGATTAATTCTAGCTTTTAAGAAAGTAGCTGGGAATAAGCAAGGGGATTTGCGATTAGTTTTAGTTGGAGAAATAGACTATTTTTATAAAAGATTAAAAAGCTTTGTTCAAAACTCTCAATCTAGCATTTCAGATTCCGTTGTTTTTGCCGACTTTATTTCAAATCAAGAATTAGCTGATCTGTATCAAAATGCTAGTTTGTATGTTTTCCCCTCCTTGTGCGAGGGTTTTGGCCTGCCTCCTTTAGAAGCCATGGCCTGTCAATTGCCGGTGGTTTGTTCCAAGACATCTTGTTTGCCGGAAGTTTTAGGTTCCGGGGCAGTATATTTTAACCCTCAAAGCGTTGATGATATGGCTGATAAAATTCTCCAGATTTTAAAGGATAAAGAACTTCAAGACAAGTTAATTTTAAAAGGAGGACAGATAGTTAAGAAATATCAGTGGACTAAGACAGCTCAGCAAACACTGAATATTTATATTCAAGTCAGTATTAATTAGGGGGATTATGTGGTATAATAAAAGACCTTGCCTCATTGAGGTGTGTTTATAGTATGAGCGATAGGAGAAAACATATTTTAAATGTTTTATTCGATGTCAAGCCTGTTAATCACAGGGGTGATTTAGATATAGAAAAAATTAAACAGATGTCAGCTGTTATTGATTTGAGAAAAACTAAGGCCATTAGAATAAATGAAGATCAACCAGAGATAGAAGAGCCATTAATAGAAGAACCATTGGCGGATCAAGCTGAATTGCCTGATCAAGATACGCTTTTAGCTGAATTAGAGGGCTTTGATAATCTTGATAAGTATTTAGAAAAAGTTCAACTTAGTTCAGTCGAAAAATGGGAAGTCCCGACGCAAGTCCGACGCTCTGGTACGGACTCCGATCAAAGCATCGGAGGTCGGGATCCCGATCCAAAAGGCATCGGGAAAGATTTAGAACAATTCTATTTCCCCGAAGCAGCTTCTCAAGATTACCAATTAGCCGCCCAGCCGGCTGTCCAAGAACCAGCTAGCTTGAAAAATGATTTTGATTTCAAATCATTAACCAGGTTTCTAGTGGCTGGATTTTTAATTGCCATGGTTGTTCCGGCCGCCGTTTGGGTAGATAAAGGTTTTGGTATTAAGGAAAATGTTATGAGTAATAGCTTAGCTGCTTATCAGAATCTCTTAGCAGCTAAAGCATCATTAGAAGAGGCTGATTGGCAAACAGCCGGAGAGAATTTCAGCTCGGCTCAATCAGATTTTATTAAAGCCCGTCAAGAAGTTAATAAATTAAGTAAATTAACCTTAGCCATTCTAGGGCAAATACCTGGCGGTTCAGTTGTTTCTTCAGGCATTCATTTGGTTAAGGTTGGTGAGAGTTTAGCTCAAGCCGGTCAAACTCTTACTTCAGCCATTGGCCTATTTTCCTTTGATAATTTATTTAATTCAATTAATTTATCTGACGGTTCTCAACCATTAAGCCAGAAAATTGCCCTGAATCAGGATAATTTAGTCAAAGCTTTGACCGACATTAGGCTAGCCAGTCAAGAGCTTGATCAAGTTAAAATTGAGGCCTTGCCAGAGGAAATTCAGACCGGAGCCGTCTCTTTAAAGAAAAAATTGCCCCTAGTTGAAGAAATACTTGCTCAAGCAATTGATTATTCAGATGCTTTATTAAAAATCTTGGGTCATGATAATCCTCGCCAGTACTTATTAATCTTTCAAAATAATAGTGAAATTAGAGCGACCGGTGGATTTATTGGCACTTATGGCCTATTAAAGTTAGATCAAGGTAGAATAGCTAATCTGATGGTTGATGGCGTTTTTAATGTTGATGGGCAGCTTCATGAGAAAATTATCCCGCCTCAGCCCATTCAGAAAGTGAGTACGGCTTGGTCAATGCATGATGCTAATTGGTTTCCTGATTTTCCCACTTCAGCCCAAAAGATTTCTTGGTTTTATGAAAAAACCGGAGGACCAACCACTGATGGAGTAATTAGTTTAACCCCGACCGTGGTAGAGCGACTTTTAAGATTAACTGGTCCGATTGCTATGTCTCAATACGAAGTGATCCTGGATTCAAATAATTTTGTTGAGTTAGTCCAATACAAAGTAGAGGTTGATTATGATAAAGAGCTGAATCGGCCTAAACAGATTTTAGCTGATTTTGCTCCTAAATTTATTGAAACCTTGAGTCAATTATCTCCTGAAAAAAGAGCGGAGGTGGTTGAAATTATCCTTGATAGTTTCAAAGAAAAACATATTTTAATCTATTTTCGCGATTCAGCATTACAAGGAATTGTAGTTGATGAGGGCTGGGCTGGACAGTTATTGACAACTAGCCGTGATTATCTAAGCGTTGTTTCATCTAATATTAACGGGTATAAGACGGATCGGGTCGTTCAAGAAACAATTAAACATCAGGCTGAAATTCAAGCCGATGGTTCAATTATTGATACCTTGACTATTATCCGCCAGCATCAAGGCGGTAAAGAAAAGTATGATTGGTGGAATCGAGTTAATTCAAACTATTTAAGAGTTTACTTGCCCCGAGGCAGTCAATTAATCTCAGCTAAGGGTCAAAGCGTAGAAATTTACCAACCGCCCATTGATTACCAGCAACAAGGTTTTAAACAAGACCCTTTAGTTAGTTCAATTGAAGATAAGATGACGATTGATTTAAAGACCGGCACCCGGATTTTTGAAGAAAATGGCAAAACAGTTTTTGCTAACTGGGTTTATGTCAGTCCTGGTGAAACAGTTACCTTAGTTTATAAGTATAAGCTGCCTTTTAAAATAGACTTGACAAATCCGAGCGATAGTTATAGTTTATTAGCGCAAAAACAAGCCGGCAGCTTGGGCAGCCAATTTAGCCATCAATTGAAATTTCCTGAAGATTGGTCAGTTTCTTGGCAATATCCAGATGAGAATAAGGCCGAAGCCGGGCTTTGGCGGACAGAAACTGATTTGCAAGCAGACAGGCTTTTGGGCATAACTTTTGAACTATGGTAAAAAAACAATTTAAATTTAATCTAAGGACAAAATTGATCCTATTAATCGGTTTAGTTTTAATTTTTGTTTTACAGGTTATTACGATTGCTTCTAGCGACAATGGTTTAATCGCTTACTGGAATTTTGATAATGCTCGCAATAATACGGCTGAAGATTCTTCGGGTAATAAGCTGACTGGTTATGTTAATAAGTTAACTTGGGGAGTTTTAGGCAAGGTAAATTATACTTTAATCTTTAGCGGTCAAGGATATATTGTTATGGATGATCATGATGAATTGGATTTTGACGCTAATGATAGTTTTACCATTTCAGCCTGGGTTAAACTAGATGATCAGATTGGTGGTTACAAGTCAATTGTTGGCAAGGCTGATATTTTTTCATTAAACGGCTATATGTTAAGGCACGACCAGAATGGCTATTTATCAATGAGAATCGTTGGAAGCGAAAATGCCCAGGATGCCAATGCAATTGCTAAACAAGATTATCGGGATGATAAATGGCATCATCTGGTCGGGGTAATTGATCGGGCCAATGACACTAATACTATTTATGTTGATGGGTTGCAAAGAGATCAGATTAGCACAGTTAAAGTAGGCGATTTAACTAATAACTCCTTCTTTTATATCGGAGCTTTGGCCAGAGGCAGTGTTTTCAAAGGCTTTATTGATGAAGTTAGGGTCCATGACCGAGCTTTGTCCTTGTCAGAAGTCCGGGCGCTTTATACTCAAGATTGTGATTGTTCAGATAGTTTTTATTCTCCAGGCGATTTGCTTCAAGCAACTAATTGTTATAAGGTCTATTATCTTAATAAAAACTATCAGAAAAAGTGGATTATTAACCAAAAGGTTTTTGACCTTTATGGCAATAAAGTAAGTGATGTTATTAAAGTTACATCTTCAGAATTAGCTGCTTATCCAACAGTTAATTTAATGAGAGCGATTGGCCATGATAAAGTTTATTTAATTAGTAATGATGTTAAACAATGGATTAAAACAGCCCAAGAATTTGAAAGCTTAGGTTATCAGTGGGAAGATATTGATGATGTTTTGGCAGAGGAATTAGCCGAGTATCAATAAGGGATGAATGATTAAAAGATTATTCAACAATCAATCAAAAACCATTATGTCGGCTGCTTTTGTTTTAGGAGCGGCTTCTTTAGTTAGTCGTTTGTTAGGTTTAGTTCGAGATCGCATGCTAGCCGGTATGTTTGGCGCCGGTGATGAACTTGATATCTATTACGCGGCTTTTCGTATTCCTGATTTAGTCTTTTCTTTGCTAGTGGTAGGCGCTATTTCAGCTGGATTTATTCCAGTATTTATTAATTATGTTCAAAAAAATGAATCTAAGGCCTGGCATTTAGCTAACAGTGTTCTTAATTTAATAACTTTATCTTTGGTTATAGTTTGTTTGATTCTTATCATCATCGCTCCCTGGTTAATTAAATTAATTGCCCCAGGTTTTTCCCCAGATAAACTGGCTTTAACGGTTCAATTAACCAGAATAATGTTCTTAAGTCCTTTTTTCTTGGGATTAAGCGCTGTTTTAGGAGGCATTCTTCAAAGCTTTCGTCGTTTCTTGATTTATGCTTTGGGTCCGATTATGTATAACCTCGGTATTATTTTCGGTGTTTTATTCCTGGTTGACTATTTTGGCCTTAAGGGCTTGGCTTATGGCGTTGTGCTTGGCGCTTTTCTTCATATGGTTATTCAGGTTCCTTCAGCTTGGCTTTGCGGATTTAAATGGCGGCCAGTTTTTGATTTTAGGTTTGCTGGAGTTAAAAGGGTTTTTAAAATGATGCCGCCTCGAATTATTAATCTTGCCTTTTGGCAGATTACTTTAATTGTGATGACAGTTTTAGCTTCGCTTTTAGCGGTGGGCAGTGTTGCCGTATATAACTTGGCCTATAATATCTGGAGTTTTCCTTTGGGTATTTTCGGAATTTCTTTTGTAGTAGCGGCTTTTCCCAAGCTTTCTCAAGCGGCTCAGAAAAAAAATAAAGTAGGCTTTGTTAAAATCTTTTCTTCAACTACTCGACAGATTCTTTTCTTTACTTTACCAGCCGCTGTATTATTCATTGTTTTGAGAAGTCAAATCGTTCAGATTATTCTAGGCACGGGTCGTTTTGAAACAGCTGATGTTCATTTAACTGCTCAGATTTTAGGATATTTTTCCTTAGGTTTGTTTGCCCAGGCTTTAATTTTACTTTTTTTGCGAGGGTTTTTTGCCTGGGAAGATGCTAAAACGCCCTTGCTGACTGGCTTTTTAACCACTTTAGTTGCTTTGTCTTCAGCTTGGTTTTTGGCTCAAGTTTTAGGCGTAGTTGGTTTGGCTTTAGCTTTCTCTTTGAGCTGCTTTTTCCATTTAATTCTTTTGACTGTTTTTTTAAGAAACAAGATCGGTTGGCTAGACCTTAAAAAAATTCTAATTTCCAGCCTTAAGATGCTTTTAGCTTGTTTAATAGCTGGATTAGCTGTTTGGTTTGTCTTGCGATTGATCAATCAGCCAGCCTTGATCCAAGGAGGTATTGCTGGCTTGATTGGCGTCTTAATATATTTCTTTTTAGCTTGGATTTTTAGATTGGAAGAATTAAATATTTTCTTTTCATCTTTAGTTAGCAAGCTTCCTTGGAAAAAGGTGAGAGAATAAGACAATGAATCAAAAAAACATTCGTAATTTCTGTATTATTTCTCATGTTGATCATGGCAAATCTACTTTGGCTGATCGGTTTTTAGAATTGACTGGGGCAATTGAGCAGAGAAAAATGCGTTCCCAATTTTTAGATATGATGGAATTGGAAAGAGAAAAAGGCATTACCATCAAACTGCAGCCGGTTCGGATAGAGTATGATAAATATATTCTTAATTTGATTGATACGCCCGGCCATGTTGATTTTAGTTATGAGGTCTCACGCAGCTTAGCGGCCGTGGAAGGAACAATTCTTTTAATTGACGCTAATAAGGGAATTCAGGCTCAAACTTTAGCTAACTTGCATTTGGCCCAAAAGCAGAAGCTGGTAATTATTCCGGTGGTTAATAAGATAGATTTGGCTCAGGCCCAAGTTGAGAAAATAACCGAGGAAATGAGCCAATTATTAACTGTTAAACAATCAGCCATTATTAAAATTTCAGCTAAACAAGGGATCAATGTTAAACAAGTTTTAGAAGCGGTTATTAAAAGAATTCCTTGTCCTCAAGGTAATTTAAAAAACCCTTTAAGGGCTTTAATCTTTGATTCTAATTATGATATTTACAAAGGGGCGGTCGCCTATGTCAGGATGGTTGATGGCCAGGTTAAGGCTGGAGATAAAATTAAGATGTTGGCTTCTAAAACTCAAGTAGAAATTATTGAAGTAGGAGTTTTCAAGCCAGAGCTGACTAAGACCAATCAGCTTGAGGCTGGTGAGATTGGATATATTGCTACGGGGTTAAAAGATTTGGCTCAATGTCGGGTCGGTGATACCATCACTGAGGGAGCGGTTAAGGAGATTCAAGCTTTGACTGGCTACCAGGAATCTAAGCCGGTTGTTTTTGCTAGTTTTTATCCGTCTCAGGCTGAGAGTTATGATATTTTAAAAGACAGTTTGGCTAAATTAAAACTAAATGACGCTTCTTTACAATACGAGCCAGAATCTTGTGAAGGATTAGGCCGGGGCTTCCGCTGTGGGTTTTTAGGCATGCTTCATCTAGAAATAGTTTTAGAACGGCTTAAAAGAGAACACCAATTGAATTTAGTTGTTACTTCGCCTTCAGTGAGCTATCAGGTAATTACTAAAGGAGATGATTCTCTATTAGTTTCTTCAGCTTCAGATTTACCCAGGACTGATCAGATTGAGCAGATTAAAGAACCTTGGGCTGTTTTGGAAATAATTACGCCTAGCCAGTATTTAGGGTCAGTTATGAAATTATTAGAAAAGACCAGAGGTGAATATCAAGATACTCAGTATTTAAGTCCAGTCAAGGCTTTGATCAAATACCAAGCGCCCTTAAATGAAATTATTATTGATTTTTATGATAATTTAAAAAACATCACAGCTGGTTATGCTTCAATGAGCTATCAAATGATTGGTCACCGTCCAGCTGATTTAGTTAAGGTAGACATCTTAATCGCTCAAGAAAAGACAGAAGCTTTTGCCAGGATTGTCCATAAAGATAAGGTTGACCAAGAAGCCCGGGCTTTAGTTCAGAAATTAAAACAAGTTATTCCTAAACAGCTTTTTGCCGTAGCTGTCCAAGCGGCCATTAACGGGAAGATTATTGCTCGAGAAACTATTTCCGCTATGAAAAAGGATGTGACCGGTTATTTGTACGGGGGAGACTATACTCGTAAGCGTAAGTTGCTGGAAAAGCAGAAAAAAGGAAAAAAACGAATGAAAAAGATGGGCCGGGTTAATATTCCTCAGGAAGCTTTTTTTAAAGTTTTAAAAAAGTAATCTAGAGCAAAGGAGCCAGGGTGAAAATTAACATACTGAGCACTACCAAACTGGCCAAGATAATCCAGGTCAAACGAAACATTTTTCTGCGAGTTGATTGTTTCATAACTCTAGTTTATTATAAAAAGACAGTTTAAACAATATGGCTAAATCAACTCCATTTCAGAATGTTATCAAAAGGATTCTTGGATCTAAAATCTTTCTTTTTTTGATTAGCTTTATTCTGATTGCTTTGGTGGTTAATTTGGGCCGGGAAAGCTACCGCAAACATGAATTGACTAAAGAAATTAATAGTTTAAACGCAGACATTGAACAACTAGAAGGCCGCAATCGTCAATTAAGTAATTTAATGGAATATTTTAAACAAGATTCCTATTTGGAGAAAGAAGCCCGACTTAAACTCAATTTAAAAAAACCGGGCGAGCAAGTCATTATTTTATCTTCTGGTTTGGATCAACCTTCTCAAGATTCGGATCAACCAGATAATTTAGAAGCAATAGAAGATTCATTGTCTCCAAAAGAGCCAACAGCTAATTACTGGAAATGGTGGGAGTATTTTTTTTCTAATTAAGCGGATGTAGCTTAGTGGCAAAGCCTCTGCTTCCCAAGCAGATGACGAGGGTTCGATTCCCTTCATCCGCTCTGGAAAATTTTTGTTTTGGTGTAGAGTAGGCGGATGGTTAGGGTTCCCTGCCTGCCGGCAGGCAGGGATTCCCGTATCTCGCTCTAGGATTTAGCCGAGGTGGCTTAATGGCAAAGCAACACATTCGTAACGTGTAGATTGTGGGTTCGATTCCCACCCTCGGCTCCCTAATCTTTACTGGAGGCAATCAATATGCTAAACTGATTTAATGAAAGACTTAACTGAAAGATTAACTGGGCAGTATGATAGGCGTCAGGCAATTCTATCAATTTATGCCGGGGCGGGCGGGACTGATGCTCAGGATTGGGCTGAAATGCTTTTAGGAATGTATTTAAAGTTTATTAAAAAGAATGATTGGTCAGCCCAAGTAATTGAAGTAAAAGGGGGGAAGGAAGCTGGAATTAAAAATGCAACTCTAGCTATTGAAACAGCTTATGCTTATGGTTATTTAAAAGGAGAATCAGGCGTTCATCGTTTGGTTCGATTATCACCCTTTAACGCTGATCATCTCCGCCATACCTCTTTTGCTTTGGTTGAAGTTTTGCCTCAATTTAAAGAAATGAAAGAAATTAATATTAGGCCGGAAGATTTAAGAGTAGAAACCTTTCGAGCTAGCGGGCCAGGCGGTCAGTATGTTAACAAAGTAGAATCAGCTGTGCGAATAACTCATTTGCCAACCGGTATAGTTGTTTCTTGTCAGAACGAACGGCTTCAGGGCGCCAACAAAAAAAGGGCTATGGAATGGCTTTATAGCAAACTCCATCAGTACAATTTAAAAGGGCAAGAAGAGAAGAAGAGGCAGATAAGGGGGGAATTGTCACCGGCTGAATGGGGCAGTCAGATCCGTTCTTATGTGCTCCATCCTTATCAAATGGTTAAAGACCATCGGACCGGGGTTAAAATCGGGAGCCCTCAAAGGGTCTTAGATGGCAAGTTAGATAAATTTATTGAGGGCTTTATTAAAAAAACGGCATGATAAAATTTAAGGAAGTTTCTAAAATATATCCGCCTAATTGTCCTGCTTTGGGGAATATTGATATAACTATTAATGAGAAAGAATTTGTTTCTATTGCTGGACGCTCCGGCGCAGGTAAATCTACCTTAATAAAACTTTTAATCCGAGAAGAATCGCCCAGTCAAGGGCAGATTTTTTGGGGTAAACAGGATATTGGTCAAATCCATCGTAGGGATTTGCCGCTCTGGCGTCGTCAAATCGGCATGATTTTCCAAAATTTTAGGCTTTTGTCTAATAAGACGGCTTATGAGAATATTGCTTTTGCCATGGAAGCTGGTGGGCGGATTAAACAGGATATTGAGCGAGACGTGCCTCAGCTTTTAAGATTGGTTAATTTAACTGAACGGGCTGAACATTTTCCTGATCAGCTTTCCGGAGGAGAAAAACAACGAGTGGCTATTGCTCGGGCTTTAGCCCATCGGCCCAAGGTTTTAATTGCTGATGAGCCAACTGGTAATTTGGATTTGCTTCATACTTGGGAAATTGTCCGACTCTTAATTAAAATTAATGAATTAGGCACCATTGTTATTTTAGCTACCCATGATCGTGAAATTATTAATGGGCTAGATAAAAGGGTAATTACTTTGGAAAAAGGCAAAGTCATTAAAGACGACGAACAAGGAAAATATATTTTATTTTAATGTTTGATACTTTTATTCGTATTGTAAAATCTGGTTGGCTAAGCTTTTGGCGAAATAAGTGGCTTTCTTCGGCTGCTATTTCTATGATGAGCTTAGCTATTTTTTCTATTACCAGCCTTTTGTTGATTAATGTTTTGATTGGTTCTTTAGTAATTAATTTGGAAAATAAGATTGATATTAGCGTCTATTTTGATTTAGAAACATCAGAAGAAGATATTTTACAAACCATGAATGAATTGGTTCAATTAAGCGAAGTGCGCAGCGTAGAATATGTTTCAACTGAAGAAGCTTTAAAAAGATTTAAGGAAAAGCATAAGGATAATCAGGTTTTAATTCAGAGTTTAGAAGAATTAGATAGCAATCCTTTAGAAGCTAGTTTGAATGTTAAGGCTCAAACAGCGTCTCAATATGGAGCGATTGCTGATTTCTTCAGTCAGGAAAAGTATCAGCCAATTATTGATAAAATCAATTATTTAGAGAATAAGGCGGTCATTGCCAGACTATCCTTTATTACTAAAACAATTAGAAGAATTGGTTTTATAATTTTATTTGTTTTAGCCGGTTTGGCTGTTTTGGTTACTTTTAATACAATCCGTTTGACTATTTATAGTTCTCGCAAGGAAATCAAGGTAATGAAATTAGTTGGAGCAAGCAATTGGTTTGCCCAGGGTCCTTTTATTGTTGAGGGAGCTCTTTATGGAATTATCGCCGCTTTGATTGCTTTATTGATTCTGTATCCTTCTTTATGGTATCTTTCTCCTAGGATTACCGCCTATTTGCCCGGGACTGACCTTTTCTATCTCTTCCAAGCGAATTTCATTTCTATTTTTCTGCTTCAGCTGGCCATTGGTGTTGTTTTGGGGATGGTTAGCAGTTTAGTAGCAATCAGAAGATATTTGGAGGCGTAGAATTGCCAGATCGGCTAATGGTAGGCCCCATGCCTCTGAAGCATGTTATCTAGGTTCGAATCCTAGTCTGGCAGCCAATTTGTAAAGTTTGCGTTTCCCGCCTCGCTCGGGGCTTCGCCACGTCATCCGACGTGGCGCCCCGTTGGCTAACGGGGCGAATCCTGCCTTCCCAGCCAGGTGGTATAACCCCATATTTACGGGGTTATTTTTATTGTCAAGTATTCTTACTTATTAACTTGACAAGTATTCTTTACAAGGGATATAATGAATATGTATGGTTAAAGATTTATTTAAGAAAATTAAGGTGTTACGTGAAGAAAATAGTTTTTCGCAAGAGTATCTGGCAAGAGAGCTTGGTATGTCCCGTCCGACCTATATGCTGATTGAACAAGGTGAGCGCGAGCTTACTATAACTGAAGCAGAGAAGCTCGCGGCGATTTTTGATATGTCATTGGAAAATTTCCTTGTGGGGAAAGACGGAAGACTGCCCGCTGTTTCTATAAAAAAGCGTAAGATATCGAGAAAAGCAAAAGAACTAGCCATACGCATTAGTATACCCCAAGAGAAGGCTGAGAAGTTTAAACAAGTGCTTTTGTATATCATCGCAAAAATCGGCGGCAAACCGAACATTGGGCAAACAGTCCTGTATAAACTTTTGTATTTCATAGACTTTGATTATTACGAGAAATTTGAGGAGCAGCTCGTCGGAGCTAAATATATCAAGAATTATTACGGCCCAACTCCTGTTATGTTCACCAAAATAATGGGTGATTTAGAGCACAAAGGAAAAGTGGAAAAAATAAAAAGTAAATTTTATAAGCACGAGCAAACAAAATATCTCGTTAACCCAAACGAGCAGCTTGATCTTTCTGAACTTTCCGCGCAGGAACTTGCTCATATAGATTGGGAGCTTGATCGACTTGGAGATTTAACGGCGACTCAGATTTCCGCGCTCTCACATATTGATACCCCGTGGAAAGTTGCTAAAAAAAGGGAAGCGCTGGAATATGAACATGTTTTCTATCGTCCCGAAGAAACTTCTGTAAAAGATTATGAAACGCTTTGATGAGCTTGATCAATTTAAGAAGGAATTCAAAAAACTTTTTAAAAAACACAAAACACTCGATGATGATTTTAAGAAATTTAAGAAAGTGCTTTTTGTCTATCCAACGGGTATAGGTAAAAATTTTGTCATTATACATTCGTCTGGAAATATCAAGTTGGTAAAAGCACACATGGCGTGTCGTGCTCTGCGTAATAATCATTTGTTGCGCATTATTTATTCTTATTTTGAACAAGAACAACGATTTGAATTTATCGAGCTGTATTTTAAAGGAAATAAAGAAAACGAAGATAAAAAGAGAATAAAACAATATTTACAGGGTTGTTTTTTATAGACATCAAAACTTTTTGATGATAGAATAGGAATAATGAAAAAGATTATCCCTATAATTATTGTTCTAGTAGTTATCGCCGGAGGCATCTATTTTATCTACTGGGTTACTTCAAAAGATAAATTTGAAGGGATTGACCTGGAAGCTGATAAGAATGAGCAGTCCCAGCAAGAACCAACTGCGCCAACCTTTGAACAGTTAGAAGCAGTAATCTTACAAGAAGGTTCTGGTCAGGCAGTTGAAAGCGGTAATACGGTATCAGTCCATTACGTGGGTGTTTTAGAAGATGGGACTAAGTTTGATTCTAGTGTGGATCGGGGCCAACCTTTTTCTTTCACCGTTGGAGGGGGTCAAGTTATTCAAGGCTGGGATTTAGGATTAGTCGGTATGAAAATAGGGGAGATTAGAAGGCTATATATCCCTTCAGAACTTGGCTATGGAGCAGCTGGAGCAGGTGGTGGAGCGATTCCAGCTAATGCCAATCTTATCTTTGAAATACAACTTTTAGAGATTAGCGCCTAATCTTCCATGGCTGATAAGAACAAAGGTTTACAGATCCTTATTTTAATTCTATTACTGGCTTGGTATGGACTATTTTTAATTCATAAAGTTGATTTAACCGTAGTTGATTTAGGTAGGCATGTTAAAAATGGTCAAGTAATTTTAAATGGTGATTTTGGAGTTTTAGATTCTAATTTTTACTCTTATACCCAACCTGATTATCCAGTAGTTAATCATCATTGGGGTAGTGGAGTAATTTTTTATTTTATCTGGGGAATGGCTGGTTTTGCTGGTCTTTCCCTTTTTTATCTGTTATTTAGTTTAGTTATCTTCTATTTTTTCTTTAGAATCGCTCAAAAAGAATCTAATTTTAGCATAGCTGTTTTGCTTTCAGCTTTGTTAATTCCTCTGATTGCTCAGAGAACTGAAATTAGACCAGAAATCTTCAGCTATTTTTTCCTCGGTTTATTTTTTTGGATGCTTTGGCATTGGCAGCAAGGGAGGTTAAAAGATAAATGGTTGTTTATCTTACCGGTTTTACAAATTATTTGGCTTAATACTCATATCTATTTTATCTTTGGTCCGGCCTTAATCGGACTTTTTTTTGTAGAAGAGTTAGGTAAATTACTATTTCAAAAAGTAGAAATTAATGCGCTTAAAAAACAAATTCCTAAATCTTTAAAAAACTTAGGATTTGCTCTAGGTTTAACTATTATTGCCACTCTAGCTAGTCCTTTTGGTTTTAAAGGAGCAATTTATCCCTTTAATATTTTTAGGGAGTATGGGTATAAGATTATTGAGAATCAATCGGTTTGGTTTTTAGAAGGATTGAGAATTATTAGCAACCCTAATCTAAAACTCTATCAGATCGTCTTTGCAGTTTTAGTCCTCAGCTTTATTATGCTCTTGATTAGGAATGCTAAAGCTTTTTCTTTTAAATATTTTGTTTTAGCTGCTGTTTGGGGTAGTTTGGGCTGGTTGGCTATCCGTAATTTTACCGCTTTTGGTCTTTTTGCCTTGCCCATTCTTGGATATAATCTTAAGCAAATTTTAGGTAAAAATCTTAAATTAAAATCTATTGATGTTAAACTGACTTTTGGTTTTTTAACCTTATTCATTTTAATTGTTACCTTGTTTACACATTATCAGAGATTGCCTCTTGGGGTTGTTAGAGAATTCGGTCTAGGTTTAGAACCGGGCAATAATCAATCAGCTCTTTTTTTCAAAGAGCAAGATATACAAGGACCAATTTTTAATAATTATGATATTGGTGGATATTTAATCTTTTACCTACATCCTGAGCAAAAGGTCTTTAATGATAACCGGCCCGAAGCTTATTCAGTTTCTTTTTTTGAAGATATCTATATTGCCTCTCAGAATAATCCTGAAGTTTGGCAAGCCCAGGATCAAATCCATAATTTCAATGTGATTTACTTTGCTTATCACGATGCCACGCCTTGGGCCCAGAAGTTTTTAATTGAACGGGTGACTGATGATGCTTGGGCACCAGTTTTTGCTGATGATTATGCCATCATCTTTTTAAAAAGAAATGATTTAAACCAATCAATTATTGAAAAATACGAGATACCTAGAAATAGGTTTGGTCTTAAGAGATAATTTCTGCTTTGACAGTTTTATATTTTTTTGTTATCATAATATATTATGGCTCAGAAACAAATTTACCTTGATCATGCTGCAACCACACCAGTCGCTCCGGCTGTTTTTAGAAAAATGCAGCCGTATTTTAATCAGAAATATGGTAATCCTTCTAGTATTCATGGCTTGGGTCAAACTGCAGCTCAGGCAATTGAAAAGGCTCGTCAACAAATTGCTGTTTTTTTAAATTGTTTGTCTGAAGAAATTCATTTTACAGCTGGCGCGACCGAAAGTGACAACTGGATTATTTGGGGCTTGGTTGAAAAATTAAGATTCCAAGAATCAATTAATCCCCATATTATCACTTCGGCTATTGAACATAAGGCGATTTTAGAACCTTGTCAGGTTTTACTTAAAAAAGGATTAATTCGGCTTACAATTTTACCAGTTAATAGTAATGGCTTGGTTAGTTTGGAGGATTTAAAAAAGGCAATTAAAAAGGATACTCGTTTGGTTTCAATTATGTATGCTAATAGTGAGATTGGCACTATCCAGCCAATCAGCCAAATTGGTCAGTTAATTAAAAAGCTTAATCCTAAAAGAAAACATCCAATCATTTTTCATAGTGATGCAGTTCAGGCGGCCAATTACCTTGATTGTTCAGTTGATAAATTAGGCCTAGATAGCTTGTCATTATCCGGTCATAAGGTTTACGGACCTAAAGGGGTTGGTTTACTCTATGTTAAAAAAGGAGTTAAGCTGAGCCCACTGATTCGGGGCGGTGGTCAGGAAAAAGGCGTGAGATCTGGTACAGAAAATGTGCCTGGTATTATTGGTTTAGCTGAAGCAGTCAGTCGGATTAATCAGAATAATAAGGAACTTAAAAAATTAAGAGATAAATTAATTACCGGAGTTTTAAGGGATATTAATCAAGTAGAATTAAATGGTTCCTTTAAGGATCGTTTGCCTAATAATGCTAATTTTAGCTTCAAAGGAGCCGAAGGAGAAAGTATTGTTTTAAGTTTGTCAGCCAAAGGTGTTTTTACCTCAACCGGTTCAGCTTGCGCCAGTCATTCATTAAGTCCCTCTCATGTCATGTTGGCTCTGGGCTTATCTCACGAACAGGCCCATGCTAGTGTTCGTTTTACTCTGGGGCAACAGACAACCAGTCAAGACATAGATTATCTTTTAAAGATTTTACCGGGGATTATTGCCAGATTAAGAAAGATTTCCGGCCGATAAAATTATGTATAACAAAAAAGTGCTTGATCATTTTCAAAAACCCAAGAATATGGGCAAACTCAAAAACCCTGATGTGGTAGCTGAAGTGGGCAATATGCAGTGTGGTGATATTATGAGGTTATACATTAAAGTGAAAGATGATAAGATTAAAGATATTTCATTTGAAACCATGGGCTGTGTGGCGGCTATTTCTACATCTTCCATGATTACAGAATTGGCCAAAGGAAAAACCTTGGCTCAGGCCAGTAAGATTACTTTCCAGGATGTGGTTGGAGAATTAGGCGAACTGCCGCCGGTTAAAATGCATTGCGCTGACTTAGCCGTTAAGGCCTTAAGAAAGGCAATCAAGAAATATCAAGGGAATAAGGATTGACAATAATTATTTAGTAGATATAATTTATTTTAATGGCTACGCCCAAGCAAAGACATACTAAATCAAGAAGAAATAGGCGTCGTTCCCATCATGCTTTAACCAAGCAAGGCCTTTCAGTTTGCCCGAAATGTAAAGAACCGATTTTACCTCATCAGCTTTGCCGTAATTGCGGCGTTTATGCTGGTCGAGAAGTGGTTGATGTTTTGGCTAAGCTGACTAAGAAAGAAAAAAAGAAAAAAGTAAAAGAAATAGCTGATCAAGAAAAAGAACAAACCCAAGAAAAAGGCATGACTATGGAAGACATGTCTCAAAAGTAATTTTAAATTAATAATTTAAATATGGCTAATCGACATTTATCTCGTTCTATTGCTATGCAATCTTTTTACGAATGGGATTTCAAAGGCAAAAATTCAGCCCAATTAAAAAAGATTGTTAAACGCAATCTCGAAGAATTTGGGCCGGGTTTAGAAGAAAGTGATTTTGTTTGGCAGATCATTGATGGAGTGGTTGAACATTTATCTAAATTAAATGAAGTTATTGAAAAATCCGCTCCGGAATGGCCCTTGGAACAAATTACTATTGTTGATAGAAATATCCTGCGTATTGGCCTTTACGAGCTTCTTTTTGGCAATCGCAGCGAGGTCCCGCCTAAAGTGGCTATTAATGAAGCGATTGAATTAGCCAAGACTTTTGGCGGTGAATCTTCAGGTAGATTTATTAACGGAGTTTTAGGAACAGTTTATCGGGAAATAGGGGAACCGGGTAAAAACGAGTAACTGGTATGGATTTATCTTCTTTTGAAAAAATTATTAAGATAAAGTTTAATAATCAGGACCTGCTTCAGCAGGCCCTGGTCCATCGTTCCTATTTAAATGAAAACCCGGATTTTCATTTAAAAGATAATGAGCGGCTTGAGTTTTTGGGTGATGCGGTTTTGGAAATGGTCGTGACCGAATATATTTATCAGAATTATCCTAATTCAGAAGGGGAATTAACTAACTGGCGAGCCGCTTTGGTTAATGCTAAAATGCTGGCTAAGATTGCTCAGCGGTTGAGCGTTAATGATTATTTATTCTTAAGTTATGGCGAAGCCAAGGACACGGGCCGGGCCCGCCAATATATTCTAGCTGATGCTCTGGAAGCTTTAATCGGAGCGATCTATCTAGATCAGGGATATGAAAAAGTCAGTCAATTTATTAAAAGGAATATTTTAAAAGAATTACCCCAGATTATTAAGCAAAAACTTTATCAAGATCCCAAGAGCCGTTTTCAAGAGCAAGCTCAGGATCGAGTCGGTATTACGCCAGCCTATGAAGTACTCAAGGAGTGGGGGCCGGATCATGCCAAAAGCTTTATTATCGGTGTTTATCTTGAAAAAGAATTAGTTGCCCAGGGCCAAGGTGTTTCTAAGCAAGAAGCGCAAGAAAGAGCAGCCCAAGCAGCTTTAGAAAAAAAGGAATGGAATTAAAATTATGCTAATTATTCGTTTAACTAGAACAGGCAAGAAGAACGCTCCTAAATTTAGAGTCGTTCTTATCAAAAAAACAGCTCCGCCTAAAAGCGGGAAGTTTTCAGAAATCTTGGGTAGTTACAATCCAAGATCAAAAGAAATTAGTTTGAATAAAGAAAGAATACAATATTGGTTGTCTCAAGGAGTGCCAACTTCTGAAACAGTCCATAATCTATTGGTCGCTCAGGGAGTAATTAAAGGGCCTAAAATTAAAAAGAAATTGAAAATTAAGAAAAAGAAATCAGCCACAGACACAGAAGAAAAACCAGCTGAAGAAAAGAAAGAAGAAAAACCAGCTGAAGAAAAGAAAGAAGAAAAACCAACTGAAGAAAAAAAAGAAGAAAAATCAGAAGAAAAACCAAAAGAAGAAGAGATTGACAAAACCGAAAAAAAGGAATAGAATAAGGAAAGAGTAGCAGTGTCAGAGAAAGGTCGAGCTGCTATAGATAGAAATCACAAATTAACGATATAAAGACTTATGGCAAAGACACAAACCGATCAGGAATTCTTGGAGTTAGTTGTCAAATCCATTGTTGGTAACCCTGATGATGTTAAAGTGGTCCGAACAGTTGATGAAATGGGAGTTCTTTTAACTCTTAAAGTCAACCCAGAAGATATGGGCCAAATTATTGGACGACAAGGATCTACTGCCCGGGCAATTCGTTCTATTTTAAGAGTTATCGGCGTTAAGAATAACGCTCGCATCAACCTTAAGATCGAAGAGCCAGAAGGTGGTAGGGTCAGACCTCAAGAAAGTGCACCTGCTTCAGAAGGCGCTTCTGAAAGCGATGTTAAAAAAGGCGTTGACGAAGTAGTTGATGAATTGAAGCTGTAAACTCTAAATACTTTGTTTTACAGATTAACGAAAACTGTGCTTCCGCCAGAGGCGGACCCGCCTCTGGCGGGACTCCTCCAAGGGAATCGCAGTTTTTGTATGAAGAATTTTGTTAAAAATTAAAGCTAAAAGCGAATAATTTTTAGAACAAAATCTTTAGTCGCCTGAGGCGACTGCTCAGTTTTAATAACAAAATTTGCTTTAGCAAATTTTGATAAAAATTGCATGAGATTTGATATTATCAGCATATTTCCAAATATTTTTGATTCGTATTTTAATGAATCTATTATTAAGCGCGCTCAAAAAAGAAAGTTAATTAAAATTAATATTCATGATTTGCGCGATTATACTCAAGACCGCCATAAAACGGTCGATGATAAGCCCTATGGCGGCGGTTTTGGCATGGTTTTAATGGTTAAGCCAATCCAAAAAGCAGTCCAGGCGATTAAGAAGCCCCGACGTAAAGTCGGGATCCCAACCCAAAAGGCGTCGGGAAAAAGAAAAGTTATTTTACTTTCAGCCAAGGGTAGAAAATTTGACCAGCGAATGGCGAAGAGATTCTCAAAACTAGATCAGTTAATTATTATTTCCGGTCGTTACGAAGGAGTTGATGAGCGAGTGGCTAAATATATTGCTGATCAAGAGATTTCCATTGGTGATTATGTTTTGACTGGGGGAGAAGTACCGGCCATGGTTATGGTTGATGCGGTTACTCGTTTAATCCCGGGAGTGATTACTAAAGGGTCGTTAGAGCAGGAGAGTTTTCCTCAGTATACCCGGCCAGAGAGTATTAAGATTAATAACAAACAAAGAAAAGTACCTAGGGTTCTATTATCAGGCAATCATAAGAAGATTGAACAATGGCAGGAAAAGCATGTTAAGATTTTTAAATAGGTTGTTGACATGGTTTTTTAAATAGGATAAGATAGAAATGTTCTTTGAAAATTTCATATGAAGATAACTGCAATTTTGTGCAGTTGTCCCAATCTATTAAAATATAACAGGATTATTGTCGCTTTAGCGACATATTGTTATTTATTGAGAGTTTGATCCTGGCTCAGGATGAACGCTGGCGGTGTGGATAAGGCATGCAAGTCGAACGGTCGCCTTAGGCGACAGTGGCGAACGGGTTAGTAACACGTAGGGATTTACCTTGAAGTCTGGAACAACTCGGAGAAATTCGAGCTAATACCAGATAGTGTCGCCTTAGGCGACTAAAGTTTTTCCGATTTATCGGAACTTCGCTTCGAGAAAAACCTGCGTCCTATCAGCTTGTTGGTAAGGTAATGGCTTACCAAGGCTATGACGGGTAGGGGGAGTGAGAGCTTGACCCCCAACAGAGGTACTGCGACACGGACCTCACACCTACGGGTGGCAGCAGTCGAGAATCTTCCACAATGGGCGAAAGCCTGATGGAGCGACACCGCGTGTTTGATGACTCCCTTCGGGGTGTAAAGAACTTTTCTGGAGGAACAATCCCCCACCTAATTTGGATTTTAATAAGAGACAACCTTTAATTTTGTTTTAGGAACAATTTTATGTTGAATATTAATTTATTTGTTGTAGCTATAATTTTTGCAAAGCAAAAATTGTATCCAAATTAGGTGGGGGATGAGCGTACTCCAGGAATAAGGGGCGGCTAACTTCGTGCCAGAAGCCTCGGTAATACGAAGGCCCCAAGCGTTATCCGGAATCACTGGGCGTAAAGCGTGGGTAGGCGGTTTTGATAGTGGCTGGTTAAATTCTGGAGCTCAACTCCAGAGCGGCTGGTCAAACGTCAAAACTAGAGCAAGTGAGAGGCTAGTGGAACTTACCAAGTAGGGGTGAAATCCGTTGATATGGTAGGGAACGCCAAAAGCGAAGGCAACTAGCTGGTGCTTAGCTGACGCTGAGCCACGAAAGCGTGGGGAGTGAACGGGATTAGATACCCCGGTAATCCACGCCGTAAACGATGTCAACTAGCCGTCTGGAGTATCGACCCTCTGGGTGGCGAAGCTAACGCGTTAAGTTGACCGCCTGGGAAGTACGGTCGCAAGACTAAAACTCAAAGGAATAGACGGGGACTTGCACAAGCGGTGGACCATGTGGTTTAATTCGACGACAAGCGAGGAACCTTACCAGGGCTAGACATCCTAATGAAAGTCTATTGAAAAATAGACCTTCTCTCAAGGACATTAGGGTCAGGTGGTGCACGGTTGCCGTCAGCATGTGCCTTGAGGTGCTCCCTTAAATGGGTTAACATGCGCAACCCTCGCCCTGTGTTACAAGTGTCACAGGGAACTGCCTCTGAATAAGGGGAGGAAGGCGAGGATGACGTCAAATCAGCGTGTCCTTTGATGCCCTGGGCTACACACGTGGTACAATGGCCAAGACAAAGGGTCGCCAAACCGTAAGGTGGAGCTAATCCCATCAAACTTGGTCCCAGTTCGGATTGAGGGCTGCAATTCGCCCTCATGAAGTCGGAATCGCTAGTAATCGTGAATCAGCCATGTCACGGTGAATACGTTCTCAAGTCTTGTACTCACCGCCCGTCACATTAGGGAAGCCGGTAGTACCCGAAGTCTCTCTTTTTAGAGGGCCTAAGGTAAGATTGGTGACCAGAATGAAGTCGTAACAAGGCACCGGTAGCGGAAGCTGTCGGTGGATCACCTCCTTTCTAAATTTTTTTCTACGAAAAAAATTTGGGGTGTCGATTGAGATTGAAAATTAGAATTCTATTTTCAATCTTAGGGTATTGATCTTGGAGCCCCAAATTAAGATCATTATTGGGACAACTACACAAGATTACGCAGTTATTCATAAGATACTTGCCTGAGCAGGTATTTTTTGATATAATATTTTTGTTCGGGCGTATAGCTCAGTTGGTTAGAGCGCGTCACTGATAATGACGAGGTCCTTGGTTCGAATCCAAGTACGCCCACATAAATTTTTCGCTTCACTCAAAATTTGAGTAATGAGTAATTTGTATTTTGTAATTGGCGCAATGAATTATTTTATAAAGATTTTAGCGAAAAATTTATCCCTAAT
>NYYU01000033.1 GCA_002685955.1 Parcubacteria group bacterium
GTGTGAAATACTAAAAAGACTTGACCCCGAACTGGCAGATAAACTGTTTAATCTGATTTATAAACAACTCAGAGAAAAACAACTACCCCAAACCACATCTCACCAGTAATATCCCTGTGAATCCTGATGTTTAAATGATAACCCCTTTTATCGTGTCCAGGCTGTGAGAGGGATATAATATATACATCACACAGGGAACAGGTCACCTTAATACTATTTATGGGCTACGGAATGCCTTAGTTTTTTTTATAACTATATCGTAGAAAAATTTACTGAAAATTCTCAAACAATCCTTGGTAATAATTTATTATTTTGATAGTATGCATCCTTCATAAAACATTATATTTTAAAGAGATTAACGAATATTGGCATTGTTAACAATATCCAAGAAATTTATCACCTTCATTTAAGAAAACATGTTTGGAAGGACTGGAAAATGACCCACAAATTCAAATTTTTAAAGTTAAATACTCTCAAATTTTGCACTTTTCTTTTTGCATCATTTATTTTCACTCTTCTTGCGGCATCTAGCGTGTTATCAAATGATACTTTAGATTCATATAGAGTTAAGATTGCCGGCCATGATTTAAAGAAATGGCAGCATAAGAAAATAATAATGAAGTTGGGAGCGAATAAGCCATGCAAAAGTGGCAAGTATTATAAGTTTTTCAATAACGGAAAACTGGAAATAGTGCAGTGCCTAAAAGGGGCCCTAAGTGTAAAAGAAGCAAAATGGCAACTTGCGATGAACGGCATTGATTTCGAGGTAGTCTTTGAAGGCATTAGATACAGAGCTATTTATTCAAAAAAATTTGACGATGATATCGATGAAGATATTGAGGTCTTAAAATTAAGGATAGTTGGCACTAAACCGGAGTCTACTATTGAAATTAGATTGGTGTGCCTTCCTTATATATAATTGAGGTTAGTAGTATTTCACAAAGTGTAATCGTTGTAGGCATTACGTCAACTACAGATGAACTATGGAGGATAGGGGTTCGGATTCCTGATCTTTTGAATGCCATTCAACTCAAAATAGGTGAGCAGCTTTTTGTCTGGTTGCAAGTAGTTTGTTTTATTATAGGTTAAGGCCAGAATGGGGAGTTTGGTTTACTCCCTGTTTTGATTTTTTACTTCACATTTACTTCGCACCCAGACCCTCTCCATTGCAACTATATAGAACTTTCACATACCAAGCGTAATTAGGTGGTAAATCTGAGATGTTATATTCTCTAATTTTCTCTTGATTTTAATAATATGGAGTTCTAGTATTTTCTGTGTATGAATCCATTTCACATAAGTATTTAAAGAAACTGCTTGACTAAATGATTACTAATAAAATGGTATTGACGTTTTATTATATATTGGGTAGAGTCATAAATTTTATCTAGTTATATAGTATAATACTAATTTTACAAGTGGATCAGTTTTTGGGGAGCAGGTCATTTTTGTAACCAATAACAAAATAAATAAAAAAGAAAAACGTGATATACGGATAGTCTTCATAATCTTCTGCGCCATCTTTGAAGTTATTGCCTGGAGGCACTATCCTTCAACCTTGAGCTATGTGCTAATTGGCCTGGTCTTAGTTTTACTGCCCATTATATCCTTTGCGCCTATTATCCTGCGTCCTGTTTTCAAACTGTGGTTAAAGGCTGCGCACGCAGTTGGGTGGTTTAATACTCAGATTCTTTTATCCATAGTGTTCATATTGGTCTTTATTCCAACCGGTCTTATAATGCGTTTATTACGGAAGGATCCAATGAAGAGGAAGATGCTGGAAGAGGGAACATACTGGGAACCTTATGAACTAGAAGGTTTAAAAGATAAAAATCGTTATGAAAGACAATTTTAAGGAGAGAATAAAATGGGACTATTAGGAGAGTTTTGGGCATTTATGAAGGTAAGGAAAAAGTTCTGGTTATTACCGATTATCATTATTCTTGTCTTATTAGGAGCACTGATAGTATTTACAGAGTCAAGTGCAGTAGCACCTTTCATCTACGCACTGTTTTAGTAGAAAAGTGAGTTTTTACTTATTTACGTACCCTTTTGTGCCAACCCGACCCGTTCAAATGGCGTGGCCGGGTGGGTACGAAATAACTATGAGCTGTCATCCATGAGCCATATACTTTAATCCCTAAATTCCAAAATTCTTGAATTCCTGAATTTTTCTTACTCACTTTAAACTTTAGGCACTTAAATTATGTACATTCTAGGCATATCAGCATATTATCATGACAGCGCAGCTGTTCTTTTAAGAGACGGAGATATTATTGCTGCAGCACAGGAAGAGAGATTCACACGCAAGAGGCATGATGAAGGGTTTCCCCGTCTGGCAGCAGAATACTGCCTGGAAGAGGCTGGGATTAGCATAGCACAAGTTGACCATGTCGTATTCTATGACAAACCCATTCTTAAGTTTGATCGCCTCCTGGAGACTTATGTAAGTTTTGTCCCAAAAGGTTGGATAAGCCTCAGAAAAGCAATACCACTCTGGTTAAGTAAAAAGCTCCACCTTCCAAAGATTATAAAGAGAGAACTGAGCTGGAAAGGTAAGGTACTATTTACAGAGCACCATGAATCTCACGCCGCAAGTGCATTTTTCCCGTCACCATTTGAAGAGGCTGCCATTATCTGCTTTGATGGAGTTGGCGAATGGGCGACAACCACTTGGGGTGTCGGAAAAGAAAATAGGGTTGAGTTACAGCAGCAGATTTCATTCCCCCACTCTCTGGGACTGCTTTATTCTGCGTTTACCTATTATACAGGTTTTAAAGTGAATTCTGGTGAGTATAAGGTTATGGGTTTAGCACCCTATGGAGAACCAAAGTATGTGAAACTTATAATGGACGAACTAATTGACCTGAAAGAGGATGGAAGTTTCAGGATGAAGATGAAAGGGTTTAACTACTGCCAGGGTTTAACCATGACTAATCGTTGGTTTGATAAGCTCTTTGGTGGTCCACCCAGGAAGCCGGAAGAGAAGCTTACCCAACGAGAAATGGACATAGCTGCTTCCATACAGAAAGTTACAGAGGAAATTATGTTAAGGATTGGAAGATTTGTCTACGACCAGACAGGTCAGAAGAATCTATGTATGGCCGGAGGAGTCTCCCTCAACTGTGTAGGCAATGGTAGACTCTTAAGAGAAGGTCCTTTTGAGAATATCTGGGTACAGCCTTCTGCAGGAGACGCGGGAGGGGCATTAGGTGCAGCTTTAGCCATCTGGCATCACTATCTTGATATGCCAAGAGAAGTTAATGAAAAGGAAGACAGACAGTATGGAAGTTATCTGGGACCTTATTTTGACAATAATGAAATTAAAAAGTTTCTAGATGAAAATGGTTATCCCTATAGAGAGCATAGTGAGGAAACTCTTTATGATGATGTTGCGAAACGAATGGAAACTGGGGAGGCCATAGGATGGTTTCAGGGTAGGATGGAATTTGGGCCGAGGGCACTTGGTGCGCGTTCCATTATAGGTGATGCCAGGAACCCAGATATGCAGAGGAAGATGAATCTTAAGATAAAGAATCGTGAATCTTTCCGTCCTTTTGCCCCTTCGGTTCTGCTGGAAAATGTGTCAGATTGGTTTGAGTATGACAAAGAGAGTCCATATATGCTTATGGTGGCATCCGTAAAAGAAGAAAAGAGAATCCCAATTACAGATGAAGAGAAGGACCTTTTTGGAATAGATAAGCTGAATATATCGCGATCTGATATTCCGGCTATTACGCATGTCGATTACAGCGCGAGGATTCAAACAGTAGATGGAAAGTACAACCAGAGATACTACAGGCTGATCAAACAGTTTTACGAAAATACAGGCTGTCCCGTAATCGTCAATACAAGCTTTAATGTACGTGGTGAGCCCATTGTCTGCACACCTAAAGATGCTTACAGATGTTTTATGCGTACTGAGATGGATACGTTGGTTTTAGAGGATTTTGTCCTGTCGAAAAGTGAACAACCCGAATGGGTAGACAAGAAGAACATGAGCCAGAGGATGAGGACAAAGAACATAAGCCAGAGGATGAGGACAAAGAACATTGTAGTAAACATATCTGTTTTGTTATGCAGCATATTTCTTGGATTTATGGCTGTTGAAGGATATTTTAGGATTTTTAATCCCCAGTCTTTAATACCGGTGCTTTTTAAAGAAGACCCTATTTATGGATTGATAAATATTCCAGGGCTAAAAGGGTATATAAAAAAACCTGAATTTATGTTTCATTTTCAATTGAACTCGTTAGGCTTTAGGGATAAAGAACCAAATAAGCTCAAGCCTGAGAGTACCTATCGGATAATAGGGCTGGGTGATTCATTCACTTGGGGTACAGGTGTTAAGCGCAATGAAATTTACCTTATGAGGCTAGAGAAATCATTAAATCGAGACTCAAATAAAGTTACATATGAAGTTTTTAATTGGGCGGTAGGTTCTTGGGGAACATCCCAACAATTATTGCTACTGAAACATCAAGTCATTAAATATTCACCTGATTTAGTAGTGCTTCAATATTTCAAAGGAAATGATATGAGTGATAATTTGAGATCTAATTTATTTAAAATTAGCGAGAAAGGCGAATTGGTACCTTCTTCTAATTATGGTTATCAAAAGACAAGAAGTGTTAAGAAAATAGTTAATAATATACCTTTTTATAGCTTTTTTGTTCAGCGTTCGCATTTCTTTAATTTTATGCGGCTCAAACTGATAAGAATAACTGTCAATAAGGATACGAGGGATGTAAATGCTGCCCTTCCTTCTTCATCTTCTGAAGAATACAGTTTTCGGCTTACAGAGAAAATTATGGAAGAATTTTTTTCCATTGCAAGTAATAATGGAATTAAAGTGATTTTAATAGTCATTCCAACCTATGAGGAGTCTCATCCCAATTTAGATAAGTTGTCCTTAGTGGAAAAACAGAAATTTATTAATGAAAGAGCAATGCTCACAAATGTATGTAATAGACACAATATACCATTAGTGGACCTCAAAAGTATTTTTACTTCAGATGATGTTTCTTCTATCTATTATGCAGTAGATGGACATCTTAGGCCTTATGGCCATATACTTGTCTCCAAGATTTTAGAGGAATATATATATTACAAAGATTAATTGTATGCGCTTGCTAAGCTATCTTATTGGATGTTTATTGAGTGCTGTGCTTATAGTTTATTCCATTCTGAAAGTAGTATATCCTCTTGTAAAGATGTGTGGACCTGCAGTATTAAGAATTTCGCTGAGTATAACATAACTGTTATTTATAAGACGTTGAGAATAAGCCTTGGTATGATAAGGGCTTATGAACAGTGATTTTTCTCTAAAAATGATGGTGCATTTTCGTGAACCTGCCACTCCATGACCTGATTTTTAGGACGTAAAATATAGGTTTATGACATAGATTTTGCATTAATGGTGAAGTAGTAATCATAAAAACAGAAATCTTCCCCATCAAAATCAGCAAATATTGAAACGATGGTTGGGAAGATTATCAGTTATGGACAGTTTCAGGCAACTAACGTTTACTTACATGAGTAAATCATTTTAGCCAACAAACTTAAACCCCTTTAAACTCGTTCTAAAATTATCATCATCTAAATCATATGCTTGCTTCGCAAAATAAAAGACTTCATGGTGCTTAGTCATATATTCTTCATCTTTAAATATTTCTACTAACTTATCACTGTCCATCTCTAACACGTCATCTATAAATCCTTCCACAAGATGAGAGTACACTTCTGTTTCTATTATCACTATGGCATCTTCGTCAGTGTCAGCACCAAGAACTAGCTCAGAATAATATTGAAGTTTGCCTAAGAATATTTCTGTTCTTTTTTGTGCATTTTCTTTGTCTATGCCATTGTCTTCGAAAGCCAAACATACACCAAGTGAGAGAATGTCTGTTAATTCACTCTCATCATAATCCTTTCTGCCAAACCTTCTTTCAAAAAGTAACATGAAATACAAAAGAACAAGACGGAAATATAAAAGTTCAGAAATAATTCTTTTCTTCTCTTTGTTAGACAAGAGTTTGCTTTTCTCAATTAACTTACAATTGGTGGGATTTGCCTTTATAATACATTGGGCTACCAAGCGAGTAAACGCATGTATTGTTATCTTTGTTTTCTTGCTAAAGAAAGACTTAGTCTCTATTGCCTGCTTGTATGCCTCAACCGACTCTTTCTCTTCTTCCTCCTCTTCCTCCTCTTCCTCTTCTTCCTCTTCTTCCTCTTCTTCCTCTTCTTCTTCTTCTTCTTCTTCTTCTTCTTCTTCTTCTTCTTCCTCCTCTCCTATCGTATCCACTGTTTTACTCGCAAAAGTCTCGAAAATTTCTGCAAGAATCCTTATTTGCATATTTCGGTCATGCTTCGTTCCTTTTGTGCCAAACCCCAAATCAACCCCTTCCTTCTCTTCAGCCTCTAATGCCATAAACTTCAAGAAATGAGGCAAACCAACTTCTGTGATTCCGAATGCTATATTCATAAAACTTGATATAGGATTTATAAAATTGGGCTGATCTGCGCAACGTCTCAAATCTGTATTAGCCTCATCATGCTCTTTGAAGTGCAATGCTACCCACATTGCTGATACTGCACTACACGATACACCAACTTCTTTACTTTGCATGGTAGTATATTTATAATAAGCATCAAATACCTTGCTACCGTTTTTTAGATTATGTCCAAGCGCTTTTTTCAGCCTTTTTATAGATTTGGTATCGAATAATATACCCCTCGTATTAGCCGCTACTCCTGTCATAGCAATTGTCAGAAGATAGTCCCAGGTATCTAATAAATCAGAATCTGCCACACTTTCATATTGGGGAAACCGTTTCATCAAAGGCACAAATGCAACCTTTGCCAAAGTATTGGTTTCCCATACCAACGAATCGTATTCACTCATAAGGGGCATCCATTGATCTATTAATATATTGAAGACTATTTACCATAAAAAAGCTGATTAAGAGCCTTTCCTTTCTCTTTAAATACCTCATTCAACTTCTTAAAGTGCTTCTTGTCAGAATTATAATCCGACATTGTATAAGAGTATGGATCTAATGTTTTGTCATACAACTTTTCAGAAATTTCATAAAGCTTAAGAACGACATGACCGATACTATCGATATGTTCTAACACTACTTCTATTGCGTGTAGCGCCTGATCCGCTTCAGCAGGTGGTAGTTTGCTTCGGGCAGATCTGCAGTCCCTCGCAAGCTTCACCATAAGATTCTCGTGTTTTACCACAACTTCTTTGGCATTGTTTCTAATTGCAGCCCAATCAACCAGCTCGTACTCATCCTTGATGTTGGATATCTGATCTTCTACCGCAAGCCACTGTGGCTGGAATGTCTTATAATCAGAAAAGAATGTGGTATTATGCTCAAAGAACGACATAGGATCAAATTTCGCCATGACGGTAGTTGGGTTAAGAACTATTGCGACATTGACAACAAATGCGATACAGAGCAAGTGTAAAATACGCCTATTATAGTTTGTGAAAATTGTATTTGGCAAAGCAGTGTAGGTATTTACATCTCGGTAAAAACAAACCTAATTTATGAAAAGCATATCCATCAAATGATGGTATATATGTCTGTGTGAAATGATAAATCGGTAGATTGTTGAAACTCTAGCGTTTATATTACTCAGGTAACTATCAA
>NYYU01000034.1 GCA_002685955.1 Parcubacteria group bacterium
CTGAATATGTTTCAGCGTTATTGGAGGACAAATAGAGATAGAATCCCCGGAGACCTGATGAGACTGAGGGCTATGGAGGGTGAGCTGCAGAAACAGCTTGATAACCAGAAACAACATAAGGAGCACATGGCAATGGTATACGAGATCGCGTCTGAGCAGAAAGAAGGCATCTTCCATCAGATGTATATTCCTGAGCCTACGGTAGGGCTCGGATTCACTCCAACACATAAGCTAACAATTACTTGCGAAGAACCAAATGGAAAAATGGTGAGGTTTTCTTACAAGCCTTACTATGCTATTGGTGGTCGAACAGCTTTCGGAAGCGATCCTGGAGCAGAAGAGCGCATGGCAGATTATGGAATAGTTGTGGATCGTGCTCACTATAGAACCAAGTATCTAGATAGCAATCGTACAAGGAGAGCCATAAAAGGACTTAATGTATTCTTCACCAGGGCTGGTAGATACACCATCCAAGCTCCAGGAGGATTCAACAGGCAGTTTGAACTTAGGGAAGACACAGAAGGACCGGGGCTCGAGAAAATTGATTACTTGAATGAGTACAAAGAGAGCAAAATGCTCAAAAAGCAAACGGTGGATCTTAAAAAGCTCTTCGGTAAGCCGGGAATAAATCTCGCACACATTAAACCCAGAGAACTTATGATAGTTGTGGGAGACAGAGATCTAGGCGAATCCAGTAATGAACCAAACAGAATCCATGTGGATCTGATTGGCAAGTTCAATAAAAATAACGGCAGACCAAAGAGGTTCCCGCATGGGGTATGGGTAAAAAGAATCAGCGCCATGAAGTACGAGCTTTCATTCGAGAAGAAAGGCTTCGATGGAAACTTCACGATAGTTCCTATCGATGATCATGGAATAATGGGGACGCCGCTAAAAGTAAATGTTGGAAAGGGAAATTCGAATTGGAGGAATGAGACAGTATAGAAGTAGTTAATACTCAGATTGTGATCGGTAGTTAGTGATCAAGTTTTTTGTATTAAGAAAAGGACCCGGCCCGAAGGCTAGGTCCTTGAGAGAAGCGTAGTTTTTCCCCATTGTGTAGCATCCATGCTACTCACCGTCGAAGAAGTGTGTCATTTCCTCCTTCACTCCTCGAAGCCCTGCTTCGTTCTGTCGAACGCGCGCCCGAAGGCGCCAGTCGACGTCATCGATCAAGACAACGGGGGGCGGGGCTGGTGTGGCGTAGACCACCTCAGTGACTCCGCCACTGTGAACGGCGTTTCCGCCGTCCGACACAACACTGGCACCAATGCCGATTAGGCCGGCGCCGGTCATGATAGCCGCTGCGAACACTAGCAATGCCAGAATGGCAGCAATCACCCACAGGGGGATCATGCTGCTACTGCCACCGCTGCCACCGGTTGAGCTTCCGCTTGCTCCGGTGTCGCCTTTGTCACCCTTCGGCCCTTTCGGACCGATTCCACCTTTTTCACCCTTCGGCCCTTTCGGACCGGGACCGCCTTTGTCACCCTTGAGACCCTTAGGACCGGGAATCAGCTTGACTTTGGGGTCGGGTTTCTTGGGGTCGGGTTTCTTGGGGTCGGGTTTCTTGGGCTTGGGCGCAGGTCCGAGGTCGCGAGGGCTCGGGCCCTTAACGACGAACGGACAGGGCTTCGTTTTCGGGTACTTCTTGACTAGTGCCTCAGCGGCGTTCATCAAGTCGTCCCGAGAAGCTTTAGCGTCCAGCTTGCAGACCTTTGCGGCGGGAATGGTCAGTTCTTTTTCCATCTTATGGATGGCCGCCAGCAGTTTCGTTCGGTTCATCATCTCTCGGTCTCCTAATGCGACAGGTTTCCCTGCCAGGTTACACTTACAGAATGGTTCAGTTTTTTACGCTTCCCCACTTTCTACCTTACAATTCTATCCGCCTGGCTACGAGCCAGAGGAATCAAAAAGGGGGAAGGTAGATTTGTGGGGAAATTTGCTCCTTAAATATATATGCATATATAGGAACGCAATGGTGTGAATGAACTATTGGCTACTAATTAGAATATAACAAAATGAGAAAATGTCAATAGCCAAAAGGACATCAATATTACGCCTCCCAGGGTCCATTTACCAGCATTTTGAGGATTTTGGCTTATGGTAGCCACAAACAGCAATTGGCAGTTGGCATTTGGCAGTTAGCTTAATGTGAGAATAGCCAATAGCTAATTGCCAATTGCCAATGGCCTTTAAAATCACTATCCTTCCCCAGACCTATGACAAAGCTCACCTTATCTGACCCCCCTTCGCTCCTTCACTCCGTTTCGGAGCTACGGAGGGCAGGCGGCACTTCTTTATAATATGACTAAATTGGTTCTCTCAGATGGCACCACATACGAAGGCCAGTCGTTTGGTTCTGCACGGGATATTGACGGGGAGGTTGTCTTTAATACAGGGATGGCAGGCTATGTGGAGAGCCTTACTGATCCAAGCTACAGAGGTCAGATTCTCGTTTTCACTTATCCTTTAATAGGAAACTATGGAGTGCCAAGTGCCGAGATGAATGAATATGGATTTAGCAAGAATTTCGAGAGCGAGGAGATACACGTCAGAGGTGTAATTGTCACTCAGCAGAGTCCGGACTTTAGCCATTTCAATGCAGTCAGCTCGATTCACAACTGGCTGGAGCATCATAATATTCCTGGGATTACTGGGGTGGATACGAGGGCGCTTACCAAAAAGCTCAGAGAGCATGGGGTTATGTTGGGGGCTATTGATCAAGAGACAAAGGGTACAAAAGAGACAAAGGAGATAAAGGATCCAAATCTCACTAACTTAGTAGCCGAGGTTAGTTGTAAAGAGGTTAAGACTTATGAGCCATCCCTCGACAGAGCTCGGGATGACACAAAAGTGATCGCGGTTTACGACTGCGGAATTAAAAACAACATTCTCAGGTCTTTTCTAAAGAGAGGAGTTAAGGTTCATCGCTTGCCTTGGGATTTTGATTTGGATGGATCAGATTTAGATTATGATGCTGTGTTCATATCAAACGGTCCCGGAGATCCTAAAATGTGCAAAGAGACAATTGATCAGGTCGGCAAAACAATAGAGAAGGGTATTCCGACATTTGGAATTTGTTTGGGCACGCAGATACTTGCACTCGCGGTCGGTGGAGATACATACAAACTTAAGTATGGGCACAGAGGAGTTAATCAGCCCTGCCAGGAATGGAAAATGGAAAATGGAAAATGGAAAATTAGTGATCGTTGTATTATTACTTCACAGAATCATGGTTTTGCTGTGGATGAAAAAAGCCTACCTAGTGATTGGAAGGTTTGGTTCACGAATGCCAATGATCAAACTGTAGAAGGAATTATGCACGAGTCAGAAAAGTTTTTTGCTGTGCAATTCCATCCGGAAGCAACACCAGGTCCCGAGGACGCTAATTATCTGTTTGATGAGTTTGTAGAATCTATCTGAAGGCATTATTCCGACCTCACCCCCGGCCCCTCTCCTTTCAGGAGAGGGGAGCTACGTCGAAGTAGCTCCTTTCTCCCATGGGAGAAGGGCAGGGGGATGAGGGTAAATAAAAACTATATATATCCTTCAATATGAATGTCCTCCTTTTGCATCTCCCATTCTTCAAGGCACATCTTTTTGACGTCAGTGGTCATTGCAGGGTTACCGCAAATGTACATTTGCTTCTCCTTAAAATCAGGAATGTTTGGAATTACTTGTTGTACTCTTCCGGTAAGTCCTTCCCATTCAGGTGGTGGATCTGTGTAAGAAAGGTGGAAGGTGAAGTTTGAATATTTCTCTTCAAAGGCTTTTAGCTCCTCCACCCAAAAACTACTGTTCTCGTTGTAAGTGCACCAGACCAAATCAATATTCCTAGACTCGCCATTGGTCAGAATTGATCTGACCTGTGATATAAAAGGGGCAAGACCTACTCCAGTTCCAACGAACAAGTAATCCTTGGGATTATTGGGATTTAAAATGAAGTTGCCCATGGGTCCCTGCATCTCGACATCCGTCCCCTCAGTTAGCATCGAATAAAACCATTTGCCTGCTCTTCCCTCCGGAACTATTCGAACAACAAATATCAGTTCATCCTCATCGGGAGTTGATGCAATTGAGTAAGCGCGAGGCTGGAAGTCATCTGGGTTATCAATATCAGGAACTTGAAAGAGTATGAATTGTCCCGGATTGAAATCGAATCCTTTAGGTTTTGTAAATTTTAGCTCATGAATATCCTTTTTGAGTATCATGTTTTGTTTGCAGGTGACGGTGTAGGATGGTGTCGGCATGGAAGAAGTTTAATTGTCTGTAAGCAAATTGGAAACGCTAATTCGTTACTTCGTTAATTCGTCGCAAGGCGAGATCAAACGAATTAACGAATAAACGAATTAACTCATGCTGGAGTTTTAGTTTTCAATTGAATCTCTCCTGTCTCTATCATCTGCAATGTCTTTGGGTACCACTCTTTTTCCAGATCTTGAATGCGGGGTTTAAGTGAATCTACGGTTTCACCGGGATTTATAGAGCAACTTTTTTGAACAAGGATTGGCCCTGTATCAACACCTTCATCAATGATATGGATTGTCATTCCGGTCTCTTTATCACCGGCACCCAAAGCATCTTCGATACCGTGAGCTCCCGGATGCTTGGGAAGAAGAGCAGGATGAACATTTACAATTCTTCCTTCCCAATTTTGAACAAACCAGGGGTTTAAAATAAACATCCATCCAAGGGCGGCAATAACATCCACTTCACCCATCTCATTTATAGCTTCGTTCAATCTCCAATCATATTCTTCCCGCGGTTCTCCTTTGATTCTCCCAACTACTTTGATTGGTAAATTAGCTTTCTTAGCTTTCTCGACAGCGCCTCTATCCTCGCGGTCAACAACCAATCCTAAACAGTTGGCAGTCAGCGAACCGTCAGCGAGTCTGTCGATTACTGCTTGGAATGTGGTGCCTCTGGAGGAGCAAAGTACTATGAAGTTCATATGAGCATTTTACATTATTCCGGCAAATAGATCATCCTCAGGATCGAGTCCAGGTACCCATCCCTCAAAGTCTGTGAACTCAAAATCATGATCTCTGATAATTGCTGCAGGGGTGGATTCATCAGCATTTCCCATGATCATATTTGTAGCTGTTGCCAGCTGGTCAGCTCTTGCTTCCTGCGTCATCTTCAACTCATTTCCGAACAGATCATCCTTTCCAATGTGGCTGAAAAGGGGATCGAAACCGCTTACAACCAATGCCAAAGCAGAGACCCCAATCCGTCTGGGCCTGCAACATGAGTCAGTCATAATTACCGCTATGCTCTTTCCGGTTTTATCCTGAATGGCCTTCCGAATTTTGCGGATAGATTCAATAGGATCATGTGGCCATCCAATGGCATATCCATCTTCAATATTTGACTGATCCAAACCTGCGTTGGGAGCAAGTATTATCCCATCCTTAAAACCCTCTGGCTTAAGCCTAGTAAGCATCGCATGCGGGCAATCTCCGAGGACTTTTCCGTTCAATCGCTTAACTTCATTAAGAACCGCCTGTCTGAACTCAGGAGTCTTTCCGCATTTGTCTGACCACTTCTTGCCTTCTTCGGTTACTTTGATCTTACTCAGATCTATTGCTGAACCCTCGGCGGTTGCTACTGCCTTGGATGAAACTGCAAGTATGTCTCCGTCTTCAAAGTCAGCATTTTCGATCAACGTTCCGACAAGGTCAGAGTCTTTTTTAAGGAGAGGTGTTTTGATCGGAATGATTTGCATAATCAGTAATGTAATTTTAGCGCAGCCCTTCGACGGGCTCAGGACAGGTTGCGCAGTAGCGCAGTAAGTCAATTGTCAATTGTTAATTGTCAATTGTTGAAGGTTACCAAAGTTTAACCGGTCCTTCTTGTACAAGCACTACTTCATTTTCTACTGAGCCTGACTCAAGGTTTATTCTGGTCGTAGATACCTTAACAGTTACTTTCGAAGGGTTATGTATTATCAGTGAGCTTGGGAACTTGGGTAATTCAAAAAGAATCGAAGCACCTTCTGGCATATGCCATCGTTTGAACCCAAGCGATGCGGTTTCGAATGTAACATCCTTTATAGCTGCATTGCGTACTTCTTTCCGAATCCAATCGCCGGGTAATGACAATAGAATCTCTTCTGCTGAATTCTGCTCTATCTCGAAAAGTCCTTTGCCCTTCATCTCACTTGCCTCAATTGATACTGACAAAGGTTCATTATGCTCAATTCCAATTTCGGCAGGATTTACCGGTCTTGGTTTTGCGGTAATCTGAGCTTGTTTAATGTTATTCGTGGAAAAAGCCACGACAGCAACGATGACAATAATGAGCGCGAAGATGTGCTGTATCGGGCGTGGCATGCCATCATATTACTACTGATTACTCAATAAATGTATTGTTTACTTAACTTATCTGGATATTTTTTCTTAAGTTTTTTGTCTTAAACAGCTTGAAGTGGTATAATAGGAAGACATGGAGATAGACCCCCACACACTCCAGCAAATTCTTCAGCGCATATATCAACAGATGCGTTGCCCCCAATGCGGAAGCAGGGTGCCGGTTGATTTTTCGTCGGTTCAAGTTGTTGCAGATGACGCGATGTTGCTTCAGCTCAAGTGCGACGGGTGTGGATCTTACATTGTGCTCCATGCTTCGGTTGCAGGTTCAGGAAAAGATATTGCCGAGGTAGAAGAAGTTGCAACTGCCAATATTTCATCCAAGTTAAACATTGCAACCGATGAAGCAAAGATGGTTACCGAAGCTTTGAAAGAATCTGATGGTTCTTTCGAGAAGTTGTTTGAAAAGTATAATGTTGGTAAAGATAACAACGAGCCAACCTCAGAATAAGCTATGCGAGAACGCCGCTTCTGCACGGGCTCAGCTTTCCTCCTCGTATTGATGCTTGTAGGAGTGCTTCTGGTTGGTTGTGATTCTGTAGAAGAGAGGCAGAAGAAGGCGGCTGATTTATTACAGGGCTTGGAACAAACAGCCTCGGGTGTTGTAACGGAAACTGTAGGACAAATTAAAAATGTTGTTGATTCCGGCAAGTCGGTTGTTGGAACAGTTCAGGAAGGAGTTGCCGATGTTAAGCGTCGGGTTGACGCTGTCGAGCAAGGCGTAAAAAAGATCCAGGAAGGGAAAGAGCTCATTAATGAGGGGCTTAATAATTAGAGATTAGAGCTTAGAACTTAGAGCTTAGAACTTAGATCTTTATTGTTGTCCGAATCTTTCGAGCCAGCTGCTAGGATCCACGGTTTTGGTTATTGATGCAGTCGTGTTTGATTGAGTCGCTTCGGTTGCAGTACTGTCTGTTTGGGCTTCCTCGACTCTTCTTTCTTGGCGGGATATTGGATGATCGATAAATACAATTCCATCTCCATCCTCATCTGGCTGGGCGCAAAAACTCAATGTTGAGAAGATGAATAACTTGTTGTTAGTTGAGCTAACTCTACTCATATCTACAGTAACTCCACCTGTCAGTTCTACATATAACGTATTTACGCATGTGGTTAGCCGTGCGAGCTCATTTAAGTATCGTTTTCGTTCACCAGATTCAACTTCTTCATCTTCAGGTGGATCTTCAACTTCGTCGTAAACAACGGTAACAGAATCCTCTGATCTTGCGACTGAGCAAATTAACTCTGATCTTTGCAGAATATCGAATGCGCGCCTCGCTTCAGGACCCCAGCTTTCACCAACTCGTTCTGCTGATGGTAATTCAGATGACATAATGGCGATATAGTACAATAAATTATTGCTAAGTCAATACCCTGTTCCGCTTCGGTCCGTAACCGGAAAGGTTCCTAGTTTGAGGGGAAAAGTGGGCTTAAGAAAAAGATTTTTTTGAGGAGGTACGTAAAGCCGCGTGGCGGCACGTGCCGCTTTACGCGGTATTGACGTGGTTTTGAAGCTGACACATTATGAACTGCCGGCCCACTCACCCAAGGATAACCCACCCTCCTTCGGCAAGCTCAGGACAGGCTTGGGGGGCGGGTGTATCTAGACTCAGAATTTACCAATAAAAACTTAGAATTAGTTGCATTCACACCAAATTTAAGTAGAATTTATGGGAAATCACCGAAGTTTCTCCACTGATTCAGACGATCAGCCAGGAGGAGCTGCGGTTTTTTATAAGTTAATTCGTTACTTCGTTAATTCGTCGCAAAGCGATACCTAACGAATTAACGAGTAAACGAAATAACAAAATCTTCTATTCTTCCCAAGTCAATTCTCATGCCACCTTCAAGACCCCCTGCCGCTGCTACAGATTCCTTTGATGCAGTAGCACTATCCATCGCCAGTCCGGAAGATGTAATCGCCTGGTCTCGCGGTGAGATTACAAAACCCGAAACTGTTAACTATCGAACTCAGCGCGCGGAGCCCGACGGGCTTTTTTGTGAGCGCATATTTGGACCGACAAAGAACTTCCAATGTTTTTGCGGTAAGTATAAGGGGGTCCGGTATTCGGGAGTTATTTGTGAGAAGTGTGGAGTGGAAGTAACACGCTCGATTGTAAGGCGAGAAAGAACAGGACACATTAACTTGGCTGTTCCTGTAACTCACATCTGGTTCCTCCGAAGTTCACCGTCAAGAATAGGTTTACTTTTGGATCTTCCAATAAAGACGCTGGAACAGATTGTGTATTTCGCTGCTTACATCGTTATCGCGGTTGATGAAGATTCAAAAGCTGAGTCCGAAAAGGAAATTAACTCTTCTATGGAAACCAGAAAGGGGCAGTTCAAAAGGGATTTCGATGAAGCTAAAAAACAATTGCAGGATAGTAAAGCAACAAGAGAGCAGCTGGACGCGTTGGATAAAGAGATGGCGGAAAAATTGGAGACACTTAAAAGCAATCATTTAGAAGCTATCACAGATTTGAAAGATTTAAGCGTTGGATCTGTTCTTTCCGAACTTAAATTCAGAGAAATGAACATGAAGTTTGGACATGTGTTTAGAGCTGGTACGGGAGCGGAGTCGCTGGAAGAAATTATTACGAATATAGATCTAGATAAGATGCTCGAATACCTTCAGCAAGAACGACAGCAAAGTAGTGGGCAGAAACTCAAAAAAATTATGAAGAGAATAAAGCTCTGTAGTTCACTTATGAAGGCACAGATCAAGCCGCAGTGGATGATCCTAAAACGGCTCCTGGTAATTCCACCGGACCTTCGTCCTATGGTTCAGCTCGATGGAGGAAGATTCGCTGCGTCTGACCTTAACGATCTTTATCGAAGAGTAATAAACAGAAACAATCGTCTAAAGAAACTAATGAGTATTGGGGCTCCGGAAGTTATTTGCAGAAATGAAAAACGAATGCTTCAGGAAGCAGTTGATACGTTACTCAACAACTCAGCGCGAGCGGGTAAGACATTATTCACGGCAGGCGACAGAAGAAAATTAAGAAGTCTTTCCGATATGCTTAAAGGAAAACAAGGACGCTTCCGACAGAACCTCCTTGGAAAGCGTGTGGACTATTCCGGAAGAAGCGTAATTGTTGTTGGCCCGGAACTCGGTCTTAATCAATGCGGTATTCCAAAAGAAATGGCAATGAAATTGTTTAAGCCGTTCGTAATTGGCCAGATTATCCGTGACGAACTTGCTCATAATGTAAAAGGAGCTGAACGATTGGTTCAGGATAGCGGTAAAGAGGTTTGGGACATTCTGGAAAATGTTATTAAGGATAAATATGTATTGCTTAACAGAGCGCCAACTCTTCACCGTTTGGGTATTCAGGCATTTATGCCAAAACTTATTGAGGGTCTTGCAATCAGGATTCACCCACTTGTGTGTGCCGCCTTCAACGCGGACTTTGATGGTGATCAAATGGCTGTGCATGTGCCTCTTTCAGAGAAAGCTCAAGATGAAGCTCGCAGTCTTATGTCTTCAGCAACAAATATTCTTAAGCCCTCAGCCGGTGATCCAGTTGTCAATCCATCCCAAGACATGGTGTTGGGCTGTTATTTTCTTACCAGGATTCATGAAGGAAAGAAAGGAGAGGGAATGATATTTGGCACAAAAGAGGAAGCTTTTATTGCTCACGAAGAGGGAGTGGTTAATCTGCAAGCAAAAATAAAAATTAGGTTGGATATTGAAGAAGGCAAGAGTGAAATTGTTGAAACATCTGTGGGCCGTTTGTATTTCGACGAGGTAGTTCCCAAAGAGCTGGGCTTTATAAATTATACTCAGACCAAAAAGACGCTTTCCAACCTTGTAAGAAAAGCGTTGGATACTTCAGGGCGAAAAGAAACAATTGCTTTTGCCGATAGAATTAAAGACATTGGGTTCAAGTATGCAACTCTTTCCGGAGTATCTATTTCTACGGAAGACATGCTAGTCCCCGATGAGCGAGATGAATTGAAGAATGCGGCTAACGAAAAAATCCGTCTTATCAATAATTATTATTGGAAGGGACTCATAACTGCTGACGAGCGATATAGCCATGCAATTCAAATTTGGTCACAGACAAAGAATGATATTTCCGTAAAGATGATTGAAGAGTTCAGAAAGTATGAGGAAAACAATATTACGTACGTCATCGACTCTGGTGCTCGTGGAAACTGGGGTCAGGTGACACAGCTTTCGGGAATGAAAGGATTGGTTGCTAATCCTTCCGGTCGCACAATCGAGCTTCCAATTCAATCCAATCTGCTTGAAGGTTTCTCTGTGCTCGAGTATTTCATTGCAACTCATGGAGGAAGAAAGGGAAAATCAGACACTGCTCTAAAAACTGCAGAAGCTGGATATCTTACCAGGCGTTTGGTCGATGCAGTTCAAGATATTCTTATTCGAGAAGAAGACTGCGGATCGGAAGATGCACATACTGTTACCAGGAAAGAGTCAGATGAAATTGGCGAAAAATTTGAAGCCAGAATATTTGGTCGTACACTGGCGAGTGATCTTTCTATTAGCGGAAAAACGATTGCAAAAAGAAATGATGAGATTGATGATGCTTTGTTGGAACAAATCATAGAACGCAAGGTTGCAGAGGTGGATGTAAGATCAGTTATGACATGCCAAACCAGAAAAGGAATTTGTGTTAGATGTTATGGAAGAGATTTGGGAGACAATGGAACTGTTTGGGTAGGCACTCCTGTTGGAATAATTGCTGCTCAATCAATTGGAGAGCCAGGAACACAGCTAACTATGCGAACGTTCCACATGGGAGGTGTTGCGGAGGGAGCGGATATTACTCAGGGTCTTACTCGTGTGGAGGAACTATTCGAAGCGCGTTCCCCCAGGACTCCTGCTGTACTTTCTGATATAACTGGAATTGCCAAGGTTGCTCATCCGGGAGGACGAACAATGGTTCAAGTTATCGCATCGGAGAAGGGCATGGATACATATAGAATTCCTGCTGGGTTTGAAGTCAAAGTCAAAAAAGGCCAGAAGGTAAAAGAGAGAACAGTGCTTGCCAAGTCTTCGATGGATAAAAGTACTGTAAAAGCTATTGTTGAAGGAAAAGTAATAGAAACCGAAGATGGTGTTATTCAAGTTAGACACGCGGAAATACAGGAGCGTACATATGAGTTTGGTCCACGTGAGTCTCTCCTTATTAAGAACGGTGATATGGTTGAGGTCGGTCAGCCCATCAACTTAGGACACTTTAACTTGCAGGAATTGCTTGAAAAGAAAGGAATTTACGAAGTTCAGCGCTATATTATAAAGGAGGTTCAGCACATTTATGCTTCGCAGGGACAGACTATTAATGACAAGCATTTGGAAATCATTGTACGAAAAATGTTTTCCAAGGTTCGTATCATCGATTCGGGAGCAACATCGTTCCTGCCAGGCGAGACAGCTGACGTTGGAGACGTAAACTATGAGAATAGGCATTTAACTAAAGCCCAGAAAAAAGCCACCTATGAGCACCTTCTGCTAGGAATTACGCGTGCAGCGCTCGCAACGGATTCATGGCTTGCGGGTGCATCCTTCCAGGAGACCATTAGGGTTTTGGTTGAGGCTGCCACTACAAGAAGGGTCGATACTCTCCAGGGTCTAAAGGAAAACGTGATAATCGGGCGCTTGATTCCAACCGGAGAAGTGTACAGAAAACGGTTTGTAGGAGGTGAATTTGGCGAAGAAGAGGAAGAGGGTGAGGGTGAGGGTGAGGAAGAATCTAATCCTAAACCCGCACCCCTGCCTGATCGGCAGGCAGGCGAACCTACACTTGTGCCGGAGATAGAATCATAATTTCTGCTCAAAACGCCCGAGAAGTCATATATTCACTAGTTGATGAAATATTTAAAATATGCTAATATATACGTGTAGTTTTAATTTATACAAAAATATACATATGAAATATACAAATTACTCACTGGGTGAATCCAGATACTGTTATGGACTTTTCCGTCGTTGTAAAAGGCGACGCGGCCATGTTGACAAGCAGCCTGAGGTGAAGAAAGAGGTTAAGAAAACACCTGTACAGAAGCCTGAGAAAAAGATTGATGTTGATTCAATTTGGAAAAGGAGCAAAGAGGTTCAAGGTAGTATGAATAGAGCTAAGGATAAGTTTGATAAATTGAAAGAGAAAGGAGGTGAAAAGTTCAAAGGGAAATTCGATAATGCTTGGGGAGAGTACTCAGGTGGAGTTGATAATTTGAAAGATCGTTATTCGAAGATTAGAGAGGAAATCGATAAATTGCGTGCAGGAAAAGAGGGTACAGAAGAGGCCAAAAAAGAGCTTCTGCATTTATTGGGAGAATACGATAAGGTGATTGACAAGCTAAATAAGGCAAGTTCTGATTTAGAAAAGCCTGTGCAGGATGAGCTAGATAGACTAGAAAAGATTGAGAAAGATAGACTAGAAAAGATTGAGAAAGATAGAATAGAAGCGCTAAGGAATAGCGATGTTGAAAAACCTCAGGAGGTTATTGTAGATTCTGGACAATCAGAAGAAGAACCGGAAGCCGTTGCAGAAGCCACTGCAGAAATTGGCAAAGAAGCATTCAAAGAATATGTTTCAGAACTCGGTCATCAGCTCGATTCTGCTAAAAAAGAGCTCGTCTCCGCAATCGAAGATGATTTGGAGGCAAGGCAGACGCGACAGAAATCGACAGGAGGTGTTCATTTAGATAGGATGGCGTCTCAGAGTCTGCGTGAAGCGCAGGAAGCACTCAAAACTGTGCAAGGTGGTTTGGACAACAACCTTGCGGGTGTAGATTTGCCCCAGGGTGCCTGGCAACAGAGTGTGGAAGGAATACAGGGACTCTCTGCTCGCATTCAGGTCCTCGGACGAGCGAATCCAGAAGACGTTGTCAAAGATCTAAAAGAGAAGCTCGCAAAAGTCAAAGCAACTCCCAGACCAGGTGGAACTCAGGGGCGAGCCGCCACAAAACGTCTCGATGCGCAAGAAAAGTATCTCACGACCATACTCCAGAAACCAGAAGAGTACCGTGAAAATCTTACAAAGCAAATCGCAGACAAGCAGGCTGAAGTCGATAAGGCATGGATCAAGGGTGGTCTCCAGAAGGAGCTTGCTGATCTCCATGCTGAAAGTGATAAGGCTTACATTGTGGAGGCATTAAATCACGTCCTTCAGAACTCTGACGACTCATTGCTGGCGAACAATTAAACAACAACGCAACCTCCTTCTTTCCCGAATTCAACAGTGAAATGCATACGAAATACCTCTTCTGAGAGCTGATTCTGGTCAGTTACGGTAGAGGGGAACGGATCCTCATCCAATTCCCCCCA
>NYYU01000035.1 GCA_002685955.1 Parcubacteria group bacterium
TCAATTCTTTTTGCTTAAGTTGCTTAAGTTGATCTGATATAGGATTATGTCCCTTATGAGCAATATACGCAACACAGCTTCCACCATGAATTTGTTTTAATTCGGCATCAAAGATTTCTAAACCAAATTGATCCAGAATTCTTTGAAGATTTGACAGTGAATAGTATACTAGATGCTCATGATAAATTTGATCATAGGCACAGTTTTTTAACATGTCTAGTAGATAAATAAATTCGGCAACAAGTATTCCATTGGGTGCCAGGAGCAGTTTTACTCCTTTAAAAACGCTGTGAAGTTCCTCTAAATGGAAAAATATTCCAGAGCCGTGAATAACTGCAGCCGGACCTTTAGCCTTGACTATTTCTTCAGCTGTTTTATTGTTAAAAAATTTATTAATACATGTAATATTTTTTGAATTTGATATTTTTGATTGTAGTATCCCTGAATCAATGTTTAAAACATTAAATCCATTCTCCTTAAAAGACTCTAGAAACGTTCCATCATTTCCACCAATATCCAGCATATAATCTGTGTCATTTAATTTCTTTCTCTTTAAAATTGATTGTCCAACCTTAACAAAATGCTTCCTTAGTGATTCTGTTGTTCCTGATACATAGGTGTGATTAACAAACATGATTTCTTTTGGTATTGTACTGTCAATCTGAGCCATCATACAATCTTTACAAACAAAAAAACGTAATGAATATTCCTTTGATTTTACATCTTGATCAAATTTAACATAATCATTCCCCCAAGGTTGATTTCCCAAGTCCAGAATCAACTTCAGATTACTTGAATCGCAACACCGACATTTCATGATATCTTCCAAATAAAATAATTGTTGATGCCCGGCAAAATATAGTTTTTCCTTTGATCGTCAGTGACTGTCATTACCAAACCAATAAAGTAACCTTCAGGACGGATACCATCAAAACCCGAAATCACTAGGGACAGGATGTACTGAATATAGATATTCCGATTTCTTATGTTTCCACCAAACAACTTTTTTAACCCAGTCTTCCCAAGAATTCCAATTATCGTTTTTTCGATCAATTGAATAAACAAAATTTCCTCTTTCTAAATTTATAACTTTCCCAATCAAACTCCCATGATAAACTTCCAATATATTGTGTCCAAGTCTTACTGTTAAGTCTTCTGATTGGAAAGGACGTTTTAGCATCTCTTTATTCAGAAATACAGCATCTTCTATGGCAAGTGTGTCATTACCTACAATTTCTTTAAAGACTCTTGTGGATTCATAATAAAATTCATCAAGTTTATTCTCTGAGACTAAATCTATTAGCATGAATTGGTCAGCTGGCCACCACATACCTAACCATCTTTCTGATTCAATGTGGTTTGGAGACGCTTCCTCCTGTATCATACGAGCCTTTTCACAAAAAAATTCATATACTTCTCTCAGCACAGGCAATCTTTCCCCATCTGCTTCAAGGAAAGCTTCAAACATGCTTCTATAGCCGATTCCATAAGAAACATGAGCAATCGTTAATGGCACCTGCAAGAGCTTACGATGATACAACAAAGAAGTCTCCCACGCAAAAGCCTTAACTCTTCTCCAATCCTTCGTGGACAATGTATTAGTACCTATTACAATATCCTCTACTTCATGAATAGTTTTCACACCTATTTGTTCATGATTGCATATTTGCCTAATTTGTACTGTCTTTATTCCATATCTTTCTTGATATTCAGGATTCCCCATTTCTGAATTAGGAAGAACCAAAGCATTATAATAAGAAATGCTGTTGTTTTGTCCTCCCTCTATAAGGCTTACAACCCCATTTACAAAGGTATCATAACTTTCTTCTGGAAGTCCAATAATCATATCAGTGAAAGTGGCAATTCCCTCCTTCTCAAACATGTGCTGGAGCTCAGCATAAAGTTCATTTGAAATATTTTTTCTTTTAGTAGCTTCCAACGAAGGACCATGAAGTGATTGAATAGCAAGATTAACCCCCTGGCTTAGCCCTGAATCATTTAGAATTTTCTGAATTGCAAAAGTTGCCTCATTGGAATTCTTTGTATTTTCAACAGATACAGCTTCTGGATATCCATATTTTTTGCTATTTTCAACAAGCTTTTCAACCAGTTGAATATCCCTTTTTGGCTTAATCCCAAAATTAGCGTCAGCACACCTTACGAATTCAACTTTTTTTTCACTAAACCAATCAATTTCATCCATAAGCCTTTCAAGAGTATGATAGGCTACACCTTTCCCAACCTCTCCTCCCCATTCACAATAGGCACAAGTATAAGGACATCCCCGGTTAGTTTCCCATAATCCTATCCAGCCATCACCAGGATTTTCTTCCATTAATTTATCAAATAATCCAGTTAAATAAGGAGAAGGAATTTCGGATAAATCTTTTATTCTTGGTATCCTCGGAGTACTCATTACCTCCCCATTATATCTAAAACTGACAGATGGAACGTTTGACCAGTCCTGGCCTTCCTTCTGATTAATATAGTTCTCAAGAATCGCCGTAAAAACCTTCTCTCCTTCTCCATGACAAACCAAATCAACATATGGCAGTTCCATCAAAAATTGTTTAATTCTTGATTCAGGTGGAACAGAGCAACCTCCAAAAATAATAGTAGTTTCAGGATTATTTCGTTTTATCTCTTCTGCAATTCTTTTAGATAATTCTGCATTCCATAGGCTTAGACTGAAAAACAGTACGTCTGAATCGAGCAAATGTTCAACTGCATCATCCAGGGCAAGTTTCTTGAATAAAGGAATTCCAAACTCAAATCTTGATTTTGCATCCGAAATATGCTTCAGAGCATAAGATATCAATAAGCCGATAGAATAAGGAAAATAGCTTTGACCGCCAAAGCTAATATTTATATTAGAGAATCCCAATCTTAATTTTTGCATGATACTTTTTCATGTTTTGAAGTAATAAAATCGTGCACAGTTTCAGCTGATAAAACCCAAGCATTAGCTATCCAATGGTCATAATCAGAAACCTGTTTTAATATCAAATCTCTGTAACCTGTCACTTCAGTTTCAAGAACAAAATATCTGCTGCAACCCCTTGTTCTTATTTTAGAAATAGCCAGTTTCTCGATATCTTTATTCTCATAAAGTTCATTGAGAGTCTTATCATCTTTAAAGTCTCCATTTATAATCGAATATTGTTGGCTCTCCATCGATTCCGACTTAGAGCTAGTCCCAGGAATTACTATAATTCCTTCTTTGACCTCCTCAATAGAATTAATATATTTTACATCAAATTCATTTGGATAAGAATAAATCATTGTCTTGACGAGAGAATCATTATACGCATTATCGTATGTATAAAATTGTGTCACATTAATTTTTCTTAGATTATCTTTTAATATAGTAGCAGCCATTCTGGCTGGTAAGACATCCTTAAAATAGAAATATATACTAAGACCAACCTGTAACACTATTACCGTAAATACTATTGCGTAAACAATAATAATTGATTTTTCGTTACCATTTACAGTATTAAATATTTTCTCTAGAGCCATCCCTATCATAAACAAGAATCCAATAAAACTTGGGAAATATGCCTTTCCTACCTGCAAACTGGAAGTAATCTCTGAGATTATTAAAGGAAACAAACTAACGATAATTACAACTACAAGAAATATGAATGCAAGAAAAAGATTTTCGCATCCAGGACTATTGAATGTATAATATGCAACCACTACTATAGAGAGGAAATAAAGCACAAAATGAATTGGGATGACTCGCCAAAAAAACCTATAAATCCAGGAAAGCCCTTCTCCCCTAAAACCTTCTGGCAATTTTTTACCAAAAATCCTTTCCTGATCAGGATATGCACTAAAATGAGATCTCCATGTTCCCATTAACCAGGTGAGATATCTTGAAGTATTGGCTTTTAATTCAGATACTGGTAATAATACATGAGCTGTAACAATCAATACACCTAGGAAATACGCCATAAGAAATATAGCAGCAGCATTAATATCAGGATATATAGTTCTAAAAAAGACAAGTACCAGCAACAGACTTAAAATAATTCTTGAAAACGCTTCAAGATGCACATCCTTATCCGCAAGATTCTTATTAGTGATTTTCTCCACCACTACTATGATATATGCCTTCATATACCTTACTATTCTGTTGAAAAAGATAGATAAAAATAAAATGACGGATAATAAATACAAATTTACTGGTGTATAATAATCCTTTTCCCAGGGAAAAATCATGAATTTCTGCAGGGAAAATATAAAGACCAAAACTGCCAAAAGAGGATATTTCCTTGATGCAGAAGAAGACACAAAAGAGATTACAGTAAACATTCCCGCCAGAAAATAGAAATAAACAGCATACTTATCACCTAAAGTTACGGCCCTCTGAAGCAATAAAATGGCGAGAAGGAAAAACATCTGGGCAAGATGAACATGTCCGATGACAAAAATTATCTGGTAGGACCAAAGACACGTTGAATACAATAAAGAAACGATCAAACCAACATCGGAATTGAAATAATTGCTGATAACAAAATAGATTAAGATTGAAGAAATACAGTTTGATATTAATGCAAGCGTAAAATTAACATGCTCAGACATTTTATTTTTAAATAGAAATTGTAGAAGTTTTAACGCTATAACCCAATATTCTCTCGTTTCAGCCCTGCTACCTTCAATCAAATGCATTTTAGATGGCCAATGAAGTAGATTTATTTTAGAAGCAGCTTTTAACATTTTTTCATTATCTGTTGATACATTTGAACCTGCAAAGCAAACGCCTCTAGTATCATAGATAATTTTTATTGTAACCAATATTGGCCAAATAACAGCTATTGCTAATTTATAATATTCCACTTACGAAATCCTCAATTACATTAACTATTATGCAAAACTACCATTAGGAAAAGTTTTTTCTGTCGGGATGATGTTTTTTACAAACAATATGGAATCCCTAATCAGGAGGCCAATCACTCTCCCCTCCCCTAGGAAAGTCTGCTACGTCAAAAATATTTGAATGATAGATTTTATGTAACCCATTCTCCGCAAAGGTTTTTATGCACCATGCTTCTTCATGCAAACATACGTGATGTGGCAAAGAAAACATAGCGACTGACGCAACAAATATTCCGTCTGAGGAGAGATGTGAAACAATATTTTGACAAAAGGAAGGAAGGGATTCTTCAGGAAGGTGCTCCATCACTTCCCATGCACCTATCACGTCAAATGTTTCAACCGAACCGTCACTATCTTTCAACTCAAATGGCTTTATAATATCGGCAGTAAATAGATTCATCGGGATTCTTGCCCATTCCGCTCGCTTCATTCTATAAGATAGATCATTGCCTTCAATCCCCACAGAAAAATGCCCGTACTGCAAGAAATTCCTGACCAATCCCCATCCTGCACATCCCAGACCCAGATAGGAAAGTTTTCTTCCAAAATAGCGTTCGCACGCAAATATGAATCGAAGTGATAATGTGTTGTCATTGATAGTACCTGAAGGCATGATATGGTCATGCTATCGCTAGCTACTGGTGCTGATGTTACTATTTTGAGAACTTTTTGGTGTTGTAATGGTGCAACCCTGATAAGTTATTCAATATATCATCGTACTGCTTCTCATTCTTTTTTACTAAATCATCAATTCTTTTCTCTATTCCCATGATATGGGATCTGTTAGACCTGTAACTTAAAAGTTTTATCCTATATAGATTCAGGATCTGCAATGGCTTGTACAGAGGAGACCGCTTTATGAAGTCTTTAATACTTTCCATGCTAACACAAAACTAAAACTTATTGTCAATAGGTTGGATTGATTCCGTAACCCATTGCAATTTAGGCCTCATAACATACCCAAGATCATATGGATAACTCCCACGGGCCCCTTCCAGATTATGGTTATCAATTACGGTAAAACCAATCACTCCAATTTCCTTAATCTGTTCAGATTGATTTGCTGGACAGGGAGGCGTAAATATCCGAAAGTTAATAAAAATATTTCCTTCGCCCAATAGGTTAGCAGGCACAAAACATTTTGACTTATACAACCCTTTATCACGAGGTTTTTGACTACCCCAAGGCCCACTAACATAATTATCCAATGAAAGAAGTAAAACTTGATTGTTCAACTGTGAAATGAATTCAATTACAATACTAAGTTGGCTATTCCCAGAAAGCACCATATGTTCAAATTCTATATAAAAAGGTTCACATACATCAAATTCCGAACATATTTTTCCTTTCTTGTTCTTTGTCCTGATAGCCATCAGCCGCACAACTTTGTTCCCGGGCGCATTATCAATGTTCCAGATTCTTTCCCCTCCATGCATTCTAACATCTTCAGATGCACGAGAAAGGTAGGCATTGATCACATCTATGGTATCTCCCTGATTAACAATTTTTCCTTTGGACAACAACACTGATCTTGTACAAAGACTCTTGATGGATTCCATGTTGTGGCTCACAAACAGCACGGTCCGGCCTTCACCCTTACTCACATCTTTCATCTTATTCACGGCTTTCTTGCGGAAGGAAGCATCGCCCACTGCCAGCACCTCGTCCACCACCAGAATGTCTGGGTCGAGATATGCAGCCACGGCAAAACCAAGGCGAACGTACATACCGGAAGAATAACGTTTGACGGGTGTATCAACGAATTGCTCCACACCAGCGAAATCTACGATCTCATCGAGTTTCCTGGACACCTCTTTTTTATTCATACCATTGATAGCACCGTTGAGGTATATATTTTCCCTACCCGTCAGTTCGGTGTGAAATCCAGTACCTACCTCCAAGAGGCTGGCAACTCGGCCCTTGACCTTAATGGATCCTTTGGTGGGTGCAGTCACGCGGGAAAGGATTTTAAGCAGAGTGGACTTGCCGGCACCATTAGCTCCGATAATGCCCAAAACTTCCCCGTTTCCAATCTCCAGGTTGATATCATTCAAAGCAAGAATGTGATCTCGTGCCTTACCTTTGCCGGTATGTCCAATGAGAGAATTGGGGTCTTCTTTGCCCATTGCGGTAGCACACCAACTCTGTAAGTCACGATAGAGCGTACCGTGGCCGATGACCCCTAAGCGATACTCTTTGTATAGATTTTCGATCTTAATGACGGTAGTTGACATTATTAGACAGTATCCATAAATGTTCTTTCCACCCTGCTAAAGATGACGATACCGCTAATGAAGAATAGAATTGAGAGGAAGATACTGAAAAGCAGTTCCTGCGGGGTAATAGAGTTCACACCAAGAAAAGCTCCGCGAAATGATTCAACCACAGCTGTCATAGGATTGATCAAAATAAACAGTCTGTACTTTTCAGGAACCTGCGAGAGAGGATAAACAATGGGAGTAAGGTACATCCACAGTTGAATCATAAAACTCATAGCGAAAGCAA
>NYYU01000036.1 GCA_002685955.1 Parcubacteria group bacterium
ATAGCGTACTGGGTTTTTACAATTATCCAGTTTGTAACTATTATGGAAACACTAAGTAGAGTATTAAACAGAAAAAAAAGAATTAAAATATTAATTTTTGTTACGCTAATACCAAACAAATTAAACAAATTAAATAATCTTTGTGTTATTGAACTAACGTCTTTGAACTCCGGATTAATGAAAACATCTATAACAGGTGCTATCAATAGAGTACTTACAACCTGGATAAAACAGACAAAAGTGAGCATTAATATATTTAAGATTAAAAGAAGAGGATACTTTTTATAAAAGATCCAAATAAGCTTTATGATTTTCATATTACTCCTTAATCGTTTTCGTGTATTGCTTGTCTAATTCTTGCTCAACATATTTTCATAGTACCTCATACAGCGAATATTCCACAACACTTCCTATTTGCAACCTTATAACCTCTTTGCTTATAAATGAGAGTTTAGCATACCCAATTGGATATATTTCTGAAATATTTAAATCATGTTTTTTTACTGTTAGAGGTTTGATTGTATTCATTTACGTAGCACAATGTGACTCATCTTGACAAACAATTAATTCGAAACATTTCGAGTTCACGCATATTCAGAATTGTTTTTGCTAAGAAACCCGAGAACTTCATTCATTAAGTGTTCCTGACACTCCATAATTGTTAAGGACTTCGTATTTATTACCAATTCAGGTGTTTCTTAACGGGAAGCAGTATAAAAGAAGGTATTTGTACATCAACTACATCATCTTTCTCTCCATTTTTTGATAGTTCATAGAGCCTATTATGTTTTTTATTTAATATTGCCAGAATCAACGTTTAAGGAGATTCGTCTATGTACAGAAACATTCTTACGTATCCCAGGCCTGTGACGCATGAAAAACAGAAGGAATGAAGAAGTCCCTACAATCCTTGTTGTCATGTTTTATACTTCTAAAAAGAGGTTTAAAGAAGACCGTATAAATTTGCTTCATACAACTCCGACATCTCAATTATTTTTTCAAATAGCTCCTTCTTTGCCTGAGCCTTAACTTCAGACCATTTTCTTTTTCTATCTGAAGGATCCAACTCTCGAGGACATTTCGCCAAACTAACGAAGCGTGGAGTATGAATTGTTTTTTCTGTACCGAGAAACAAACATATTCTTTCTAGCTCCCCATAAGGATTCTGAGCAAAATCTTCGAATGTTAAAAGATGTATCTGCTCTTTTTTTACACTTTTTTTATATTGCTTTACCGCTCTTTCATTTAAGTCAATAACAGTATGCGCACATCGCTCAACAGAATTCAGGCTCAACCACTCTTCCTCACTACCTAAACAGTACCATGGCAGTTGTAATCCACTGTGTTCAATGGTTAATGTAAATGCCCTTGGGTCTGTTCCAAAACGTTCTCCCCATCCCCTCTTCCACCAAGAGTAAATAGTATCTAAAGGGTTTCGGAATAGGGCAAGCATAAAGTAATCAATACCCAATAAATTAAAGAACTCCAGATTAACGAGAATTTCATGTGTTATAATTGGAATAAAGCTTTTGCTTTTCCTCAATTCCTCAATAATTTCATCACCATCTTGTTTCATCAGACGCTTAAAATAAATTTCAGGTTCCTTGTAGTTAAATATACCTGTTAAATCGTCATACCTGAAGTTTACATTTCTACCAATATGTTCGTTATATGCCGTTTCATTTAAAGCCATCCTAACAAATACTTTAGCGAACTCGGGGTTAATTGCTCCCATGGATAAAGCCGGAACAATATGTTCCAGGAATGTTAGATTCTTTGTATGTTCTACACAGTCAAGAGAAGGTATAATGCTATTTAGCATTGTTTTACCTGTTCTGCTGATGCCATCAACAGCTATAATGTTTCTGGCAATATTTTCATGATCGCCAAACGTGATTTTTTTCATTACTTTTTAAGCAACCTGCTTGTTTTTCAAGATTAGGATACGGTTTATTAATAACTATAGTTAAGAGACGATCGTCTTAAGCTCCCACTTTCCATTCTTTTTTTTCCATATATTGGATTGCTGCCGCCATAAATCCATTATTTCCCAAAAATATTCTTCATCAATATTCAGAAAATTCAAAGTCCATAAAAAATGCTTTTGTGGAAATTCATTGTCATATCTTTTAACAAGAGACACTCCTTCTTCTCTGGTAATGTGATGCCGCCTTATATCCTGAGAAGCGTCTCTTGTTGCTCTACCCATACCAAACTTCATGTACCCCAGATAAAAGTGAAACCCATCTAATTTATCATCAATACTGGCATACTTTGTATATGTAGATTCCGTTCTTCCTTCATCGTTAGTTTCAAATCCGGTGTGTTTTACACAGTAGTAAAAATTTTCCTGTGGAGTCCACTTTTCATAATAGGAATACCAGTGCATTTCAATACCTTTTTCTTCAATTGATTCAAAAGAAGGAGGCTTGTACCATTGTATTGTTTTATCATTAATTTCTTTTTTGTAAAAAATCCCTCTTTCTAAACCAACTTCAACTAATTTATCTACCGTATTGCCCATAAAATGATGCCTCTTCCATACTGTTGGATCTTCTTTAGGTTTATATTTATATTCAGTCGAACCACCATACTCAACCTCACCATTTTCACCATAAAAAATTAATTTTACATTAAATTTTTTGGCTATATGAAATGCCCATGCCTTTTGACCATATCCAAATGGCTGCCATGCATCACCGAGCAGTTCAAATGCAAGCCGGCAAAGCTTTCTATGAATTTGTCCATCCGGCTGTCCTATGATATTATTGAAACCGGAGGATACAAAGTTCTTCAGATTCTTCCACCCAATATCTGTCCAATCATTAGGCGCCCATGTAACACACAACGGATGCATTCCGTACCTCTCTTTTAGCTGATGCGCTACAAATCCACTGTCCTTACCGCCACTTCCCGGCACAATCACATCAAAGCTGCCATCCTTACTTCTATGTTTATTACAGAGTTCTTCAATCTCTTTTTGTCTTAATTCCCAATCAATAAGATGATCCTTTTCATAAGCCCATTGACATGCAGAGCACACTCCTTCTTCATTAAATCCAATTCTTGGCCTCTGGTTCGAGGTAACGCAGTTCTTACAATAAACCACATCTTTGGGTATTTCTTCCAATTGCCTGTCGAGCACTAAATCCAATATCATTTATTTTCTCTCAATACTTTTGAGAAACAAAATTAGTAATTATTTGCAAACCTCTTTCTCCGCTCAGTTCAGGATGGAACTGACATCCTGATATGTTTCCCATTTTTAATACAGATGTAAAAAAATTTCTACCATAATTTGAAACTCCTATTGAATTCAATGGATCGTCAGTATGAACATAATAAGAATGAACAAAATAGAAAAAAGAATTGACTGCAACTCCATCGAGTACCGTTGCCCGCCAGGGGTTTCCGGTAACACCATCATCCAGTTCCGGTATTGAAACACTTGACCACCCATAATGGGGTATTTTAAAAGAATTTGTTTCTTTTGGAGGGTCAAATTTTTCAACCTTCCCTTTTATCAAATTCATTCCCTCATGTAGTCCGTTTTCTTCACTCTGTGTCATCATCAGCTGCATTCCGAGGCAAATACCCAAAATTGGTTTGCCTGTTTTAGCAAAATCTTTAATGCTGTCCAGGAGATCTTTTTCTTCCAGTCCTTTCATTCCTGCCGAAAAAGCTCCTACTCCCGGCAAGACAATTCTTTGCGCATTTAAAATATCTTTTTTCTTGTCACTTATTAGCGGTTCACAACCAACCTTTTGAAAAGCTCTTTTTACACTATAAAGATTCCCAAGGGTATAATCGACTATGACAATATTGTTTTTATTCATTCAGTGTTACTTTTGAAGAAAGTTTCAGTCCTTGTATTAATACCAGATTCTGTTAACTCCCTTTTTACTTCTTTAATAGAGCATGTACCCACAGTAATAGCTTTTTGCCCCCCGTAGCCGTTCTTTAAAAAATCTATATTACCAGAATCTATGTTCTTTCCCATTCGCAATTCCTTTTTTTTGAACTGCATAGTGTGTCCTTCTTTAGGTAAGGCATAATAATAATGGAAAACTGATGCGGCAGCCACAGCATTGGCAGAACCCTGTTTAATCACTTCAGTAAAATCCTTTTGTTTCCCGGCACCTCCGCATGCTATGACAGGTATGGAAACTATTGAGGAAATTTTATGGGTTAGCTCTATATCGTAACCTTTACCCATACCTTCCCTGTTAATTGATGTTAATAGTATTTCACCAACCCCCAAATCTTCTACTTTTTTAGCCCACTCAACCGCCTCCACTCCTGTATTTTCTCGTCCGTAATCTACCCAAACTTCATATTTCCCGTTATTACTTCTATAAGCCTCAATGGAGCTTACAATGCATTGGGACCCAAACATTTTTGAAGCTTCGGAGAGTAGCTTGGGATTCTCAATTGCGGCTGTATTGATGGCAACTTTGTCAGCTCCAGCTCTCAGAATTTTTCGAATATCCTCAATAGAACTGATCCCGCCTGCAACAGTGAGAGGGATAAAGATTTTATTCGCTGTTCTCTCTATAATCTCAATTAAACTGTTTCTTCTATAAAGGCTGGCTACAACATCCTGGTAAATCAGTTCATCCGCGCCAGCGCGGTAATATAATTCTGCAAATTCTTCCGCAGTCCCTATAACCCTGTAGCCATCAAATTGTATGCCTTTTATTAGATTAGGGCCCTTAATATCTAAACGAGGTATTAGTCTAATATTATTCATATTTCTTCTTTTTTAATAATCAAGTTGCTGATTGCTATCATAACCGGAAAGGTCAAGGAAGTTCTTAAATTTCCTTTTTCAAAATCACAACGCCGAGTTAGATAATCAATTTAAATTTGCCTGAACCCACTGAATCCGGCATCTTTGTTATTATAAAGATTTTTTGTTTGCTTCAACGAGGAAGTCAACTTTTTCTGGTGATAATTCTCTAGCAATCTGGTATTAGCCTCTAACAGGCATTCATAGAATTCATCGTCACTGAGTTCTGTAAAGTTAACGGTTAGCAAATCTGAATTTGTGTGTTTTTTTTCATAAAAGTCCTCGCAATCTTTCAGAAGGCCTTTCTCTATTGCATAGTAGTAAAGGGGCGAACCCGGGTATGGAGTTACAGGTCTAATAGTACGGAGTTGAGCTCCGTTATCATACCCTAACAATAGTTCCACTCCTTTATTTAATGTGTTGCGATTATCACCTATATTACCAAATATAATGTTTAACCCCGGGCTTATACCTGCATCAATCGTTCTGCTAATTCCTTTGATAATCTGTTTCGTTGTTAATCCTTTCTTCATATTCTTCAACACCTGGTTGTCCATTGATTCAATCCCGTAATTGATAAATACGCACCCTGCTTTTTTCATTAATCTTAGAAGTTCCGGACTGGCATAATTTAATCTTCCGTTACAATTCCATTTAATATTTAAATTGGCTTTGATAAAACCTTCACATATTTCTTCCGTCCTGATTTTTGATGACATTAACAATTCATCCTGAAAAGCAACATAGGTAATACCGTACCTTTTTCTCAGTAAGTTAATTTCCTCAATAATATTTTCAACGTTGCGCGGTCTAAAGCCTTCGTCTAATCTATAACAGAAGTTACAAGTAAATGTACACCCCCTGCCGGTAATGACGTCCATAAGAAAATCATTATAAGAAGTATGCGGTACCCTTCTTAAGCTGTAATAAGGGATAGGAAACAAATCGAAAGCTGGAAAAGGAATGGAGTCTACGTTTCCAATTAGAGGGCGTTCTTCAGTGATAATTGTTTTTTCACCATTACGAAAAGCAATGCCTTTTACTTTTTCAAGAGGTTCGTTGTTAGCAACGGCTTCCAACAATTCAATGATCGTTAATTCGCCCTCACCAAGAATAGCCGCATCGGCTGCAGTTTTTTCTAAAAAATATTCGGGGTCAGGAGACGGACCATGACCTCCTATGACATAAAATGGTCTGTACTTAGACCTGTTTATTGCTTCTGATATCTTTAGCAATTTTCTATACTGGTAATATCCAGCAATAACCCCTACCCCTACAAAGTCATACCTATTCTTGTTTAAGTATTCTGTCAAGTATTGATCTGGCCAATGAAACTTATCTTGACTAAAAACATCAACATCATAACCCTCTTTTTGAAGTACCGCAGCTATATATCCTAGCCCCGATGGAAACACATGCATGTACGAACCGTTATCATAAACAACCAATAATATTTTCACTATTTATCTCAAATCAGAGTAACAACTGATGTCGACTCAGTGTTCTCGGACAGCCTCCTATTTTATTCTCTCTATTTCCGGACAGAAATCTTCATAATTCCTATCTCTATAAATTCTTTGAAAAGTAAAAGAAAGGTCTTGACTCTTTTTTATATAGTTTGTGATTTGTTGAACTTTGTTTTCTGTGAAGTAGAAATTGTATGTAGTCGGTTGATTACAATCCATTAGTCTTAGAGAGGGGTTTCTAAACCATCGATCAATGTCAAAATCAAAATCAACGATCCAGTTTTTGTTTGGTTTCGGCACATTGTAAAAATAAGGAGCAAAATCATAAAAGATTTTAGTATATTTTTTAATGTTGGTGATCGCATTGACAATATATTCTCTGGAACTTATATTCGAAATAATAGTTTTTTGAGTAATTTTCAAAGCGGAACTTGAGGCTATTTCAAGCCAGGGTTCAAAAGCATTGCTAACTGATAGGAGAGCATACTTATTCATTAAATTATCACCAAGTTCTCCATTCAAAAGTTTCTGATAGTTATGATCCTCTTCAAAATAATCATTAATATCCCCTTGTGAATCATAGAGTTCATCCATTGACTCCCTGGAAAACTCTTGAAACTGTTCCCGGGCTTTACCATTTCCACTTTTTACAATTTCAAGAATATCCTTGAGCCACATCCAAATATCAATTTTATTTTCATATAAAAAATTTCTGATGAGCCTAAAAACATCTGCACCATAAATAATATGAATTATATAAGATAGTTCTCTAATATAATGATATTCCTCAACAGACATTGTGTTAGTTCCAACAACCACTGGTTCCGTTTCAATAATTCTTTTCCCTGCATATTCTCCAAACTGCCTTGAAATAACTCTGAATTTCATTTTATAGTCATATTTTTCCATCATCTCTTGGTCTGCTATAGGGGTGCCATTTAAAGAGACCAGCGTCATCACCCATATACGGTCCAGGTTAATCTCAATCATATCCTTCAAGCCTTTTTCAAAAGATTCCACTGTTTCTTCAGGCAGAGGAACAATTAATTCTGCAATAGGGTTTGTGTTAAAGCTTTTAGTATCTTGAAGAGTTTCTTTCATAATATCTAAAGAAATATTGCTCCGTTTTATAACCTTAAGGGTTTCTTCATTAGTGGATTGAGCAGACATACTAGCAGGCATGCCCCATTTAAGGATATTTGAGATTTTAGCTATTTTCTCTTTCTTGTTCTTTCCCGTACTTAAATTTATATATCGGGGCCAATTATATAAATCCTGCATTTTTCTAATTTGTTTTGCAAACTGTATGTTGTTTTCGTACATCCCGAAATTACTGTCCGCAAAGCATAATTGAATATCACTCCTTCCTTTGTACCTTTGAGCACAATACTCCAGATCGGAGGCTACACGGTCCACGCTTTGAGAGCTAACGTTGGTATAAATTGACTGTGACATGCGGCAGAATGTGCATGAGAAGGGACATCCCCTGGTTGTTTCCACTATCGGGTGTAAATTATCATCAAAGAATTCATCAAATATTCCTGTTGTATAAGGACTTGGAATTTCATCCAAATCTCTTATTCTGCCTCTTTGTGGATTTTCAACCATGATATTTCCTTTTTGAAGATAAAACAAACCATCAATATTTTCTAGTTCATTCCTGTTCCCGGATACCGACCACCATTTAATCAACTCTAAAAAAGTTATCTCTCCTTCACCGAAGCAAGAGATATCAACGCATGGATTTGCAAGTAAGAACTTTTTTCTTTTACTTGTTTCTATTTCAATTTCAGGACCGCCAACCACCGTCAATATGTTTTTATTGTATTTTTTGACTTTAGCTAACAAAAAGAGGCTCAAAAAACGGTTCCATACATATAAACTAGCCCCTACAACATGAGGTTTCCATGACGTAAGGTCGTTTAAAAACGGCTCGGCATATTTATAAATTCTAATATCGCATGAGTCCTCTCCAACTTCTTTTTCCACATATGATGCGATCAGTCCCATTCCGAGCGGCATTTGATAGGAATGCAACCCCCTTGTTCTATGTCTAACGTCACAAAGAGCTATTTTTATTTTATTCATTTTTATTTATTTTATTATATAACTGGGTGTCATCGCAAAAGGGAACTTTAGGATTTGAACGTTCTTATCTTTGAAGTAATCATCAACGGCCTTAGTTTCACCCGGAAAAATACCATAATCATCCAGCATCAGAACACCGCCTTTAACTAATCTGGGATAAAGATATTCGAGCACAGTGACGGATGGCTCATAAATATCCACATCCAAGTGCAGCATTGAAATTCTCAACTTCGGGTGTGCAGCCACATATTTGGGCACGGTTTCAGTAATATCGCCTTTCACCAATTCTGTATTATGATATACGCCTTTTTTCTTAATAATATCTTCCAACTGCTCTTTAGATATGCTTTCTTCTCCCGCAGTATCAATAAATCTCTTTCTTAATTCCATATCGTCTGAATATTTTGTTTCCGGATATTTACCAAATATATCAAAGCCGATTATTTTCTTTGAAAAAGAGTTCTCAAATAATTCTCTGAATGTTATGAGTCTAATGAGAGAAATGCCTTTAAAAACCCCGCATTCAACTATATCTCCTGGAAGTTCTCGAACAATCTTGTACAATTCATATGAACAAATTATTTTGCTAATTCGTTGAAGATCACAAGAAAGGTAAAAGTTGTTCTCATAGTTAAAGGCCTTATTAAAGTCAGGTAATTCAATCATCTTATTTCATTCCTTCTTAGCGTTTATATCCCCTGTTTTATTGCCAATAGAAACGGTTTTTTTGAGAAACAACTCCGCAATCATGAAATCAAAATAGTCGTCTATGTCAATAGATCTTTCTTTTGGCATTATATAACCATAACTTTTTCCCATAAAATGGCTCTTTTTCTCTTTCAGCTTATTTTTCCACCACACATAAACAGATGCATTCATATCATAAACTAGAGGGGCGGCTTGTCTAGTCACAAAGTTCCCTTTTTTGACAAGCTTCGCAGCCCCGTCTTTATTTATTTCGATCATGTTAAAATATGGATTTTTGTGGGCTTCCGTTACAGAAAAAACATTATCTGCCTTTTTATTCACCAGCATTTCAATGCTATTATCAATGTCTTCTACACATCTTAACGGCGTGGTTACATGAAGGAGAACTAAAATATCAAAAGAGTATTCCTCTTTTTTTTCCATCCATTCAATTGCGTGTAAAAGCACGTCAATAATGCCGCTCTCATCAGAAGCAAGTTCATCGGGACGACGGAACAAGATTTCTCCGCCAGATTGTTTGGCTATTTCGGATATTTCTTTATCATCCGTGGAAACAATAATCCTATCAATATATCTTGACTCATTGGCTTGTTCAATAGAATAAGAAATCAGGGGTTTGCCCATAATTTCTCTAACGTTTTTCCCAGGCAACCCTTTAGAGCCGCCTCTTGCCGGGATTACACACAGAATAATGTTATTTTTGTACATCGACTTCTTAAAACATAAAAACTTGAATTTCATGCGGCGGATATATTACCATACCGTCCAACCGCCATCGACCAGGATATTCTGCCCTGTAATATATTTAGATCTATCACTTATTAAAAATCTTACCACTTCAGCAATTTCGTTTGACTGCGCCATTCTACCCAAGGGAGTTCTGGAAGAATAAATTTTATTAAATACATCACCACCGTGTTGAGAATCTTCTAGCCCTCCAGGGGAAACAGCATTACACCTGATATTCCATCTTCCATACTTAGCCGCGATCCATTTACAGGAATGTATCATGCCCGCTTTTGCAACCGAATAAACTAATGGCGAAGTAATATTCATACCCTCATAAATTTCAAAGGTAGGGGCAACTACGCCCTGTATTGACCCAATGCTAATAATGCTTCCAAACTTCTGCTTCTTCATGTAAGGAATAACCGTCTTTGTCAAATAGAAGCTTCCAACAAGATTAACCTCCAGGACATCTTTAAAGGAATCAGCAGAGTAATCCTCCAATTCGTTGCCAAACCCTTCAGGCTGTGAGGATGCACTGTTTATCAGCCCATGGATTTCCATATCCATAGAGGCCAGATAGTCATTGAACTTTTTGATATACTGCTCATCAATAATATTACACTGAAGATAATCACCAATAATTTTTTTATCCGGGGGCGGCTCCACGACGTCAAGGTTTAGTATACCATATCCGTCCTCCTGCAGCACAGTTGCGAAGGCCTGCCCCAGAACGCCAAGTCCTCCTGATATAATAACAAGCTTTTTCATGCTATTTTCATTAGCCTCCAAATGTTTCCAGTAAATTAATCACCCTTCCTTCTCTTGAAGAAAGTTTTATGGCCTCAAGAACTTTCATACTATCAACCGCATCCTGAATATTGATGTTCTTGCTTTTCTTTCGGTTGAC
>NYYU01000037.1 GCA_002685955.1 Parcubacteria group bacterium
GGAGGGGTTGTCTAAAGCTATTCTAATATTTTCTTTAATCGGAGGGTTTTTTGTTTGTTTGAATCTTGTTTTTGCCGCTGCCAATGATGTGATTATTAATGAAATCGCCTGGATGGGAACAGAGATATCACATAACGATGAATGGATTGAATTACATAACAATACAGAACAAAACATAGATTTAACTGGTTGGACATTGAAAGCAACTGATGGCAACCCGGAAATAACCCTTAATGGACCTATCCCTAGTCAGGGATATTTTTTATTGGAACGGACTAATGATAATTCTGTTTCTGGAATTACGGCTGATCAAATCTATACTGGCGCTTTAAGTAATTCTGGAGAAAATTTAGAATTACGCGATGGAACAAATAATTTAATTGATTCAATTGATGCTTTATCAGGTTGGCCCGCTGGAGATAATTCTGCTAAACAAACTATGGAAAAAGTAAATAGCGCTTGGCAAACAAGTTTAGATGCTGGCGGCACTCCTAAAGCGCAAAACAGCGGTGGCGCAGAAACTACTCCAGAAGACGATGAAGAACAGCCAGGAGAAGAATTAATAGAAGAATCAACCAGCAATGGAATAACTACTCCTGCCTCGGTTAATCAACCGCCCCTGGCTGAAACTAGTCCGGATATTACTGCCTTAGTTAATCAAGAAATAATTTTTGACGGCTCTTTGTCTTCAGACCCAGATAATGATACTCTAACTTTTTTTTGGAATTTCGGCGATGGAGCAACTGACACTCAAGAAAAAGTCAGTCATACTTATCTTTATCCAGGCCAATATCTAGTCGGCTTATTAGTTAGCGATGGAGAGTTTTCTGATTTGAGCATGATTACAGTTAACATTTACAATCAATCAATAGTTATTAGTGAATTCATGCCTAACCCTGAAGGTCCAGATGCGGATTTTGAATGGATTGAAATATTTAACCAAAGCAATCAAATCGCCAATCTGAGTAATTGGCAATTAGACGACCAGGAAGGCGGCAGCAAACCATTTATTTTCCCAGGGCACAGCTTAATTGGACCAGAACAATTTTTAGTTTTGACTCGCCCGGTTACTAAACTAGCTCTTAATAATGATCTGGACTGGGTCCGTTTAATTTATCCGGATGGCTCTTTAGCTAATCAGATAAGTTATGCCGGAGAAAAAAAGCAGGGTTGGGCTATTGCTTTTGACGGCCAGGGATATTTCTGGACTAAAATGCCCACTCCGGGCTCAGCTAATATTATTAGCTCAACTGGAATAAGCAAAAAAGATGAAAATATCTCCAGCAATAACCCAACCCCTATTATCCAACAAAGTCAGAAGTCTCCGGAAATTTTAGCTAAAGCTAATCTTAATCCAAGCCAGAATTTTTCTTCATTAAAACCAACTCAAAATTCTATTAATCAAACAGATAAACCCGAACAATCAACTAATCCCGCGCCCCAATTAGCCGCTTCTTTAGTCCAAGCCGGCCAATCAATAAATCGCTCCGACCAAAAGGCCAATTTGATTTTAATTCTTTCTATAATTATCTCTGGCTCCTTATTAATAAGCTGGTTTTTGATTTTATTAAGAAACAAGCTAGAAAACTAACTAAAATCGTCTAGTTCCCATTGACATCCCTTATTTGTCAATAGTATTATGTATGTATGAGTGGACATTCTAAATGGCAGAATATCAAACACAAAAAGGAATCAACTGATCAAAAGCGGGGTAAAATTTTCAGCAAACTATCCCGCTTAATTAGTGTAGCGGCCAAAGAAAAAGGTGGCGATCCAGAAAGTAATTCTAAATTAAGAATGGCCATGGAAAAAGCCAGAGAGGCAAATATGCCTAAGGATAATATTGAACGAGCGATTAAAAAAGGAACCGGTCAATTAGCAGGCGCTCAAATAGAAGAAATCACTTATGAAGCCTATGGCCCAGCCGGTATTGCCCTGATTATTGAAGTAATAACTGATAACAGGAATAGAATTATTGCAGAGATAAAGAATATTTTAAGTAAATTCAACAGCAAGTTAGCTGAGACTGGCAGCGTTAAATATATGTTTAATAGGCAAGGTGAAGAGTGGGTCGCTAAATATCCGCTTGAGGTAACTGATGAAAAAGATGAAAAACAGCTAGCCAAGCTTTTTAATGCCCTAGATGAGAATGATGATGTCCAAGAAATCTATTCAAATTTGAAAATATGATTATTTTAGGTATAGATCCGGGGACAGCCATTACCGGATATGGAATTATTGAAAAAAATGGGGATATTTTGAAAATGATAAAATATGGCTGCATTAAAACAACCAAAGACCATTCATCAGCCGAGCGGCTTTATCAAATAGATCAACAATTAACTAAATTAATCCGACAATACAAACCTAAACAAGTAGCGATTGAAGATATTTTCTTTTTTAAGAACCTAAAAACAGCAATTAAAGTCAGTCAAGCCCGAGGGGTTATTTTAGCTCAAGCCGCTCGAATGAAAATTCCAGTATTTGAATACACTCCCCTACAAATTAAACAAGCTGTAACCGGTTATGGTCGGGCTGATAAAAGTCAGGTTCAGAAAATGGTTAAATTAATATTATCTCTTAAAGAAATTCCTAAACCAGATGACGCAGCTGACGCCTTAGCCGCAGCTATCTGCTGCGCTCATAGTATTAGATAAATATATGTCTTTTATTACTCAATACATGATTAATCAGGGCGTACCGCAGGAAACAATTATCCTTCTTTTAATGCTGCCTATTTTCACCACCATAATTGTTTTTGCCCGTCAAATTATTGGCATCAAAGGATTCGGTATTTATACTCCTTTAATTATTGCTTTTATCTTCCTAGCTACCGGATTAAAATATGGCCTGGTTCTTTTCGTTATTATCCTTTTAATCGGCACCTTATTAAGGTTATTAGCCAAACGCTTGCGCCTGCTTTATCTGCCTCGAATGTCTATTGTTCTAATCGGCATTACTCTAACCATTCTAATTCTTTTATTAGGCGGCGCCTATTTAGAACAAAAAAACCTTATCGCGGTCTCTGCTTTCGGTATTTTAATTATGGTTGTTTTAGTTGAAAAATTTATCGCTCTTCAAATTAAACAAGAAGCTAAAAAAACAATCATTCTCATCTTAGAAACGCTAGCTCTTTCCATTATTTGCTACTGGATTGCCAGCTGGCCCTGGTTTCAAAATCTAACTTTAGCTTACCCTCTTTGGATTATCTTAGGCGCTTTGATTGTGAATATACTCTTAGGCAAATGGACTGGCTTGCGGTTTTCGGAATATTCCCGCTTTTGGGAAGTAATTAAGAATATTGAACCTGCTGAGAAAAAATAATCACTTCTTATGTTTTTTAACTCAATTCGAAAAGCTAATTCAGCCTTACTCGGGATAAACGCCCGTAATCTAACTTATAAAAGGCCCTCTAATTCTCGGAGGGCTATTCAGATTGCAGACAGCAAGCTTTTAGCTAAGAAAATTCTAAGTAAAAATGGGCTGCCCACCCTACAAACTTATTCTACGATTAAAACAATTCAGGAATTAAGAGACTTTGATTGGACGAGCCTGCCTTCAACTTTTACCCTTAAACCTAATAAAGGCCTAGGCGGTGAAGGTATTATGATTGTCTATGGTCGTAAAAAGAAGTTTCCTTATCCTTGGATCAAGGCCGACCATAAGCATATCCAGATTAAAGATATCCAAAGCCATATCTTAAACATCTTAGAGGGCACCTTCTCTTCTACAAGCCTGCCTGATATTGCCTTTTTTGAAGAACGAATTAAGTTACTTAAACTCTTTAAACCATATGCTTACCGAGGCATTCCTGATATTAGAATTATTTCATATAATTCGGTCCCGGTTATGGCTGAAATACGCTTTCCAACTAAAGAATCGGGCGGTAAGGCCAATCTCCATTTAGGAGGCATTGGGGTGGGCGTTGATATGGGCACGGGCGTAACCACTAACGCCATCCAAAACGATAGAATAATTGAACATGCCCCAGGCACTAGGCTGCCCTTAAGAGGTATCCAGATCCCTGACTGGAAAGAAGTTCTAAGATTAGTAGTTCACGCCCAACAAGTGACTAAAATTGGGTTTCTAGGAATAGACATTGCGATTGACAGAGAAAAAGGGCCAGTCATTTTAGAGCTTAATGCCCGACCAGGCTTATCAATTCAGATCGCTAATCTAACTCCGCTTGATGATCGGCTTCAAAGGGTTAAGGGGCTTAAGGTCAAAACTATTAATCAGGGCGTAAAAATTGCTCAAAATCTTTTTGGCGGTGAAATTGAAGAAGGATTAGAAGAGATTTCCGGCCGCAAGGTAATTGGCATCAATGAACCGATTGAAATTCTTGATAAAGAAAAAAACCATCACTCAACCATGGCTAAAGTTGACACGGGCGCTTATCGCACCACTATCTGCTCTGTGTTAGCGAAAAAGTTAAACATTAACCAAGTCATTGGACAAAAAAAAGTTAGAGGCGCCTTAGGGTTAGAAGAAAGACCAATTATTAATCTCGCCTTTGTTTTAGACAAACGATTAGTTACCACCGAAGCTTTTATAGCTGACCGAACTGAAATGAAATATGATATTATTGTCGGACGCAAAGATTTAAAAAGATTTCTAGTTGACCCGGCCAAAAATGTTTTTATGAGAAGAAAAAAGCTTTAATATGGTCATTAAAGATTTAGAAACGCTTAAACAATTTTTTAGCCAGGTTAAAACCCCTGTTTTTGGAGCTGGGGTTTATGCTTTTGACCGGCTTGGTTTAGAAAATATCATTCCTAATTACCGCATTTTAGCCCTCCGCTATAGTTTAGATACTAAATTAATTGAAAAAGATATTAAAGTTATTGCTTTAGAAAAAGGCATGGGCACTAAACATATCCAGGAACCGCGTAATGCCACCACTGTTCTTAAGCATCCCCGAATAAAAAAATATCTTGAGAAATTTACCAATCCTAATATATTAGTTCTTAAGGCCTCTAGTAAAATGGAGCAAGTTTGCCAAGAAAACGGCTGGAAGCTACTAATCAATCCAACCTCTTTTGGAAAAGAACTTTTTGAAAACAAGATTAGGTTCAGGCAGATTCTTCAAGAAATAGGCATCGCCGTCCCGCCGGGCAAGATTACTTCAGTTGATAAACTTCGTTATGGTCAATTAATTAATAAATATGGCCTGCCTTTTGTTCTCCAACATCCAACCAAAGGCGGCGGCAAAGGGACCTTTTTTATTAACAACCAAGAAGATTTTGAAAAAGCTTTTAACAAATTAAAACAAAAATGGGATGATGAAAATGAAAAAAAATTAACTCCGCCCGCCGAAGTTATTGTCGCTCAATTTATCCAAGGACCTTCGCCCAGTATTACCGGCTGTGTAACTAAAGATGGTATTTTAATCACTAACCTTCAACATCAAATCCTAGATATTCCTCAGCTATACAATCCAGAAAAAGGTTCTGGTCTTTTTTGCGGCCATGATTGGACCGGCTCTAGATTTGATTCGGAAATTTCTCAATTAGCTTACCAATATGCGGAAAAAATAGGAGAGTATTTTCAAAAACAAGGTTATCATGGTATTTTTGGCTTAGATTTTATACTTGATCAGAAAACTAAAAAACTCTATATCACCGAATGCAATCCTCGCCTGCTTGGCTCTTTCCCGGTCCTTCATATGGTCCAGTTATTAAATAATGAAATCCCTATTATTGCTTGTCATGTTTTGGAATTTCTCAATCAACATCAAGAAATAAATATTGATTACCAGATTGATATAGAAATGGTGAATAAATTAATGCGCCGAGAGAAAATTGGTAGCCAGATGTTTCTCCATAATTTAACCGGCCGTTGGGCCAGAATCCACCGCCAACTAAAAGCCGGGGTTTATAAGTTGAAGAATAATAAATTAAAATATTTACGACCTGGTTATGACTTAAAACACCTAAAGAACAAGAAAGAATTTATATTAACAGATGGTGTTTCTTTTAAAAAATCGCACTTTAGTCCTAATCGCCGGCTTTGTCGGATTCTAACCCTTAATCAAACCTTGGATAGTTCTGATTATAGAAAGCTAACTCCTTGGGCTCAACAAGTTGCTGAAATCGTCCACCAATCATTTGAAGTTAAGCCGGTTAAATGGATAAAACTTAAAAAAATCTTCGCCCCGCATTTTTTGGCTAAGGGGTAATTATATCTTTACCCGAATAAACTTTCTTTTGCCTGCCTGAATTATCATCCCATCTTTAATAATAATTTCTTTTTGCCAATCATTGATTTTCTGATCGTCAATTTTTACTCCACCCTGTCCGATTAATCGCTTAGCTTCTCCTTTGCTAGAAGCTAATTTTATTTCAACTAATAAATCTAAAATATTATATTTCTTATTAGAAAGTTTACAAATTGGTATTTGAGATGGTTTATCTTTGTCTTTAAAAACTTTTTCAAATTCTTTTTCGGCTTGTCCAGCGTCTTGAGAATTATGATGTATAGAAATAATTTCTTTGGCTAATCTTGCCTTAGCATCTCGCGGGTTTAATTTATCTGCTTTAATGTCTTGTTCTATTTGTTTAATTTCTTCCATAGGAATATCAGTACAAAGTTCTAACCCGGGAATAATTAATCCATCAGGCCAGGCCATAATTTGACCGAACATTTCACTTGGTTTTTCATTTAAACTAACTATATTACCTTCAGTTTTGCCCATTTTTTTGCCATTAGGGTCTTCTAGTAATCTTATGGTCATAACATATTTTTCTTTATTCTTCATCTTCTTCATTAAAGTCCTGCCAGCTAACATATTAAACATTTGATCATTGCCGCCTACCTCTAAATCAACATCCATGGCGACACTATCATAAGCTTGAGTTAAAGGATATAGAAATTCATGTAAATATAGGTCTTTTCCATCCTGCATCCTTTTTTTAAACATATCTCTAGCCATAATTTGCTGAGCGGTAAAATGAGAAGCTAATTCAACTAAATCAATAAATCTTAATTTATCGTTCCATTGACTATTATACATTACCTTAGCTGGATTTTTGCCTGAAAAATCCAAAATTTTGCTTGCCTGCTCTTTGTAATTTTCAGAATTTTTTAAAACCTGCTGGCGAGTTAATTTTTGCCTAACACTTATCTTATCGGGATCGCCAATCATACCGGTAAAATCACCGATTAAAAAGATAACTTCGTGACCTAATCGCTGAAATTGGGCTAATTTTCTAATCTGAATGGCATTGCCAATATGAAGACTAGACGCGCTAGGATCAAAGCCACAATAGAGCCTTATTTTTTTATCAGACCTTAAAACCTTTTCCAAAGAAGCTTCGTCCGGATAAACATTCTCTACCCCCCTAGTCAAAACTTCTTTTATTTGTTTTTCTTTACCCATAACTCTACTATATCACTCTTGATTAAAACGGTCAATTCTGTAAGAATAAGTAAGAAAGGCGGAGAAAACTGGAAGCGATCACTTTGAATTTTCCGAGACGCGTCGGAGCCCTACCTGCCTTGCCGGCAGGCAGGTAGGGTAAAGCGCGAGGAAAATTTGAAGTGAGAGCGAAAGAAAGAAATGATAAAAAAAATACTCAAATTTATTGTTTTTTCTTCTATTCTGGCCATTTTAGGGATAATGGCTGTTTTTGCTTATTACGCTAAAGATTTGCCTGATCCAACTAAAATTAACCAGCGCCAGATAGTTGAATCAACTAAAATTTATGATCGGACCGGCCAAATCATCCTTTATGATATTCACGGCGAGGAAAAAAGAACTCTTGTTTCTTTTGATGAAATCCCCCAATTTGTTAAAGATGCTACGGTGGTGGCTGAAGACGATAATTTTTATCATCACATTGGCTTTGATTGGCGCGGCATTTTACGCGCCTTTGTGGCTAATTTGAAAAATGAAAGAATTTCCCAAGGCGGTTCCACTCTTACTCAACAATTTATTAAAAATGCCTATTTAGGCGGCCCTCAATCTAAAAGAACTTATACCCGTAAAATTAAAGAAATTATTTTATCTTTGATTATGGAAAGGAAATATTCTAAAGATGAAATCCTTAGCTTTTATTTAAACCAAGTTCCTTACGGTTCCAATGCCTATGGCATTGAAGCGGCCAGCCAGACCTTTTTCAATAAGCCAACTAAAGAATTGACTTTAGTCGAAGGCACTCTTTTAGCCGCCTTGCCTAATGGCCCCAGCTATTATTCGCCCTATGGCTCTCACCCAGACAAGCTTCAGGCCAGACAAGAATATGTTTTAGAACGAATGGCAGATTTTAACTATATCACTCCAGAACAGGTAGCAGAAGCTAAGCAAGTAGAACTAAAATACGCTTCCCAGGCTGATCTTAAAGCACATCATTTTGTCACTATGGTCAAGGAATATCTAGAAAAGGAGTATCGCCAGCGATATACAGATATTAATATGGCCGGCCTAAAGGTCTATACTACCCTAGACTGGGATTTACAAAAAATCGCCGAACAAGTAATTATTGAAGGAGTAGAAAAAAACGAAAAAACCTATCGAGCTGATAATGCAGCTTTAGTGGCCATTGATCCTCAAACCGGTCAGATTGTCGCCTTAGTTGGTTCAAGAAATTACCAAGAAGATCAATTTAATGTAGCGACTAGTCCGTATCGCCAACCAGGCTCCTCTTTTAAACCATTTGCCTACGCAATGGCTTTTGAGAACGGCTATTATCCAGAAACTGTCTTATTTGATCTGCCAACCAGCTTTGGTAAATTCGGACCGGGTGAAGGCGTAGAATACAAGCCTAATAACTATGACTTAAAATTCCGAGGTCCAATCAATATGAGAAACGGCTTAGCTCAATCAATTAACCTTGTTTCGGTTAAAGTCCTTTATTTAGCCGGGGTTCAGAAAACAATTAGCCTGGCTCAAGATATGGGTATCACTACTTTAAAAGATCGCAAACAATATGGATTATCTTTAGTTTTAGGCGGCGGCGAAGTTAAATTATTGGATGAAACAGCCGCTTACGGCGTTTTTGCAACTGAAGGAGTTAGACACCCGGTTAGTATGATTTTAAAAATAGAAGATTCTCAAGGAAATGTTTTAGAAGAATATCAGGATAAAAAAACTAGAGTTTTAAGCCAACAAACAGCTCGACAAATTAATGACATTCTTTCTGATGAAGCAACTCGAGCTCCAATGTTTGGCAATAACTCAAAACTCTACTTAGCGCATAGGCCGGCGGCAGCTAAAACCGGCACTACTCAAGATTATAGCGATGGCTGGACAGTCGGCTATACTCCTAGTTTAGTAGTTGGAATTTGGGCCGGTAATAATGATTATACTCAAAAAATGCGTCAAGGCGCAGCCGGACTATATGTAGCAGCGCCTATTTGGAATAATTTTATGACACAGGCCTATCAACTAGAAACAAATAAGGAAAATGATAATCAATTTATATTACCGAAAAAAACAGAATACTTTACCAAACCAGAATCAACCCCAACCGGCACCCCGTCAATGATTACCGGACAATTAATTAACCAAAAGGTAGTTGGAATTGATAAAATCTCTGGAAAATTAGCCACTCAATTAACCCCGCCTGACTTGATTATAGAAAAAGAATATCAAGAAGTTCATTGTATTCTTTATTATATTGATAAAGATGATGATCAATTCCAAAATTGGGAAAACGCAGTTTTAGAATGGAAACAAAACCAACCTCAAAATTTACCCTCTCAATATGATGATATCCATACCCTAGAAAACCAACCAATCGTTCAAATAACTTCACCTCAAGAAAATGACTTGATTACTAGTTTTAATTTAACTATTCAAGCTCAAGCTCAAGCGCTTTTGGGAATTAAGCAAGTTGATTTCTTTTTTAATAACCAGTTAGTCGGCACTGATAATAAGGCGCCTTATTCAGTAACTTTTAATCTTTCTCCTTATTTAGATATTTCTTTTCAACAAGCTATTAAAGTTCGCGCTTATGATACGGTGCTTAACCGCCAAGAGGACGAAGTATTAATTAGAACTAATTATTAAGACAAACTAAAAAAGACTAAGTAATAAACCTGGTCTTTTTTAATATTTAATTCATTCTATTTTATTAAACCTTAATCGGCATAACTACATAAGTATAACTTGTATCGCCCACTGGTCTAATTACTACTGGTTTAGCGGTGTCATTTAATCCAATCATGACTTTATCGCTAAAGATATTATTTAAACCATCTAAAAGATAACGATGGTTAAAAAATGTTTCTATTTCTTTGCCTTGTATTTTTGCTTCAATTTTAGACTTATTCTCTCCAATATCAGCGTCTTTAGACAAAATCTCAACTAAAGATTTTTTAGGATTAACTGACATTTTAATATCATTAATTTTACCGCTAAATAAACTGGCTATTTTAATATTACTAATAAGTTCTTGTTTATTAATAATCACTTGAGTTTGTAAGTTGCTGGGAATAATCTGTTGATAATCTGGGTATTGGCCCTCAATTAATCTAGAAATAACCTGGGTGTCATTAAAATTAAACAAAATTTGGCTGCCCGATAAAATAATCTTTACTTCTTGCTCATATTCATCAGTAGAAGATTCTTTTTCCCCTAAAATTCTAATTATTTCCTGAATAGTTCTTTGAGGAATAATAACTGAATATTCTTTATTTAATGATTTGGAATTAATCTCAATATTTTTTTCAGCTAAACGAAAACTATCAGTGGCTGCTAGTTTAATTGTATTTTTACCTGCTGCGCTGTTAGATGAATTTAACTTCATATAAATACCGGAAATTTCTGGCCGAGATTCAGAAACTGAAGCCATTTCTACCACTTGGGAAAAACTATTTTTTAAAATACTTCCTTTAATAATTATCGGTGATTGATCTTTGATTTTTGGAATAATCGGAAAATCATCAGCGCTTAATCCTTTAAGAATCGCTTTAAACTTTTTACATTTTATTTCTAATTGTTGCGCTTTAGTTTTTAATTCGATTTTTTCATTAGGCAGATTATTAACAAAATCACTAATTAATTTAGCCGGAACTGTAATACTTCCTTGTTTTTGAATTTTCCCGGATACCCAAGAATTAATACCTATTTCTAAATTAGTTGAAGATATTTTTAATTTATTATTCTCCACAGATAAAAGAAGATTATTTAAAATAGGCAAAGTTAAATTACGTCCGATAATTCTTCCGGTAATATTTAATACTTGTTTTAAATTTTTTTGAAGACAAAATAAATGCATATTAATATTAATATAAAATTTATATATAATATATTATTATTATTAATTTTTAAATAAATGGGGAAAAACTAATTTATTTAATTTATAACTTAATAATCAAACTTTAAAAAATGTTAATATTAAGATTAATAAGTTGTGAATAAAACCTTAATAATATTTAATTATAAATTCTTTCTTTAATTAAATCTATTTCCTGTTGGAGTGATTTATTATTTTCAATTTCTTTATTAATTTTCTGACAAGCGTATATTACTGTAGTGTGGTCCCGGCCGCCTAATTTTGTTCCGATAAATGGATAAGAACTATTTAATTCTTTTCTGATTAAATACATACCTATTTGTCGCGGCCGGACTAATTCTTTTTTTCGGGAATGATTTAATAAATCATTTATATTAAGATCATAAAATTCAGCCACAATATCAAGAATATTCTTATAATTCGTCATTTTCTTAGGTGGATTAATAATTTGAGAAAGTATTTTAGAAGTATCTTTAACATTGGGAATAGTATTATTTACTTCTGAAAAGGCAATAATTCGATTTAAAGCGCCTTCTAGCTCCCTAATATTTTTTTGGATATGGGTAGTGATATAATTTAAGACATCATCAGGGATTTTAATCTTTTTTTCTTTAGTCTTACTTTTTAAAATAGCTATTCTTGTTTCTAAGTCCGGCTGACCAATATCAGCAATCATACCTCCTTCAAAACGGGAGCGAAGGCGATCTTCTAAAGTGGAGATTGCTTTGGGCGGCCTATCAGAGCTGATAATAATTTGTTTATTCTTTTGATAAAGAGCGTTGAAAATGTGGAAAAATTCCTCTTGAGTTTTTTCCTTACCGGAAAGAAATTGAATATCGTCAATAATTAAAGCATCTATTTTATGATATTTATTTTTAAACGCATCCATGCCCCTTTTTGAAAGAGCGTCAATTAATTCACTGGCAAATTTTTCTGAACTTAAGTAATTAACTTTTTTAGATGAATATTTTTTAGCCAATTCATTTCCTATTGCCTGAAGCAGATGGGTCTTACCTAATCCAACTCCGCCATAGATAAATAAAGGGTTATAAAGAGTTCCTAGATGCTTAGTTACTGCCCTGCTAGCGGCTTGAGCTAATTCATTAAATCCTCCAATAATGAAATTATCAAAACTATATTTAGGATTTAAGTTTGTTTCTTTATTAAGAGTAAGTTCCTGAAAGTTGAGCTGATCGCCAGATAATCTTAAAGCAGGTTTTTTTCTTATTTTCATAGCCGGGATAATTTCTTTTCCGCTGATAGTGAATTGAATTTCTTTAATATCTGGAGAATTATTGCGAAGAATTTTTAAAAGAGCTTTGTTATATTTGCTCTCAAGCCATTCTTTGGTAAAAGCGTTAGGCGCGCTGACAGTAACTAGTCCATCTTTTTTGGAGTGGATTTTAGTATTTTTAAACCAGGTAATAAAATTAGCTTTAGAAATAGTTAATTCAATTTCTGCTAAAACAGTTTGCCAGAGTTCTTTAGGATTCATAATAATGACATTGTAGCATACCTTAGAAATAAGTAAAATATCAAAATTACCTAATTTTGTTAATAAGTTGTGGATGATATGGGGAAAACAATTATAGGTAAGGGGTTTGACTAATGTGAATAAACAGATTAGAATTAAAATATGTCTTTTACTTATAAACCTAAAAAAAGAAAAAGAAAGAAAACTCACGGTTTTAGAGCAAGGATGGCAACGCGGTTTGGTCGTCGGGTTTTGGCCTCTCGCAGAAAAAAACAAAGGAAAAAATTAACCGTATCATAGGCGGTGTTTTCTTTTTGAATTATGCTATCTAGGAAATATAAATTAAAGAGAGACAATGATTTTAAAAGAGTATTTAGACAAGGCCGTTATTATCAAGAAGACTTTATTAAGTTAAAAATTCTAGAAAATAATTTAAAAATAAACCGTTTTGCCTTTGTTGTTGGGTTAAAAATATCTAAAAAAGCGGTTAAAAGGAATAAAATTAGGCGTCAATTAGACGTAGTTTCTCAGCAAGAATTTGATCGGATTAAGCCAGGTTTTGATATTATTGTCTTGCCTAGTCCAGAAATATTAGGAAAAGATTATCAAGTAATTAAAAAAACATTAATTAATTTATTTAAAAAAGCAAAAATATTATGGGATTCATAGTTGATATTTTTAACCAAGTTCTTTACCTTCCTTTATTTAATGCTCTAATCTGGCTTTATAATATTATTCCAGGCAATGATTTAGGTATAGCGATTATTATTCTTACCGTTCTAATTCGTTTTATTTTTTATCCCCTTTCCCGAAAAGCGATTCGCTCACAAAAAGTAATGAGTGAGCTGCAGCCTAAGATAAAAGAAATTCAAAAGAAGTGTAAAAGTAAAGAAGAACAAATGAAACAGACCATGGTTTTATACAAAGAGCATAAAATAAATCCAGTGACTGGTTGTTTACCTATTTTGATCCAACTTCCTATTCTCCTTGCTCTTTACCGTGTTTTCTTTACAGGAATTTCAGACCCTGAAAAATTAAATAACCTTTACAGTTTTGTTGCTCAACCTGAATCGTTAAATGTAATATTTTTGGGATTAATTGATCTTTCTGAAAGAAGTATTTTTTTAGCTCTTTTAGCTGGTTTTTTCCAATTTGTTCAGTCTAAAATGATTATGCCTAAAAAAAGCGCTAGTCAGAAGCAGATGAAGATAGGCAATATAGATTTTTCTTCTTTAATGGGTCAGCAAATGGTCTATTTTATGCCTTTAATTACTATTTTTATCGCTTGGAATTTACCAGCTGCGCTGCCTCTTTATTGGGTGGTGGTAACTGTATTTGGAGTTGTTCAACAATATTTTACAAAAACACTAATTAACCAAAAGATATGAATAAAACAGATATTATCAAAGAAACAATTACAGAACTATTAAAGACAATGAATTTTGAAGGGGAGGTAGCTGTTGATGATTCTGATGAAAATAATATTTTAGTTAATGTTCAAACTAATCAAGCTGGATTTTTAATTGGGCAGGCCGGGACTAGCCTAGACGCTTTACAGTACATTGCCAGGGTGATGGTGAATAAAAAAGGCAATCAATCTATTCAATTTCTTTTAGATGTTAATGATTATCGCAAACATCGGATTAAACTTTTAAAAGAATTAGCCAGAAATATAGCTAAGCAGACTTTATCAGAGAAAGCGACTATTACTCTTCAACCGATGTCTGCTTATGAAAGGAGAGTCATTCATTTAGTTTTATCTGATAATCCAGAGGTCAATACTGAAAGTATTGGCCAAGATCCGGAAAGAAAAATAGTTGTTAGGCCGGCCAACCAAAAAAATCCTTAAGATAATTTTTATGCTTATTAAGGCCAAGAAAATTATTGGCAACAAGGTCATTAGTCAAAGTGGTCAATTTTTAGGCAGAGTGGTTGATTTTGAAATAGATACTTTTGGTCAAAATATTATTAAATATTATGTTGCCGGAGGTTTTTTAAATTTACCAAAAGATTCTTTATTAATTAATGTTAAACAAATAGTCGAGATTAAAAAAGATAGTATTATAGTTGAAGATGCGGTTATCCCAGAAAAAGTGATTAATAAAAAAATATCTTCTGATGTAGAATATGCTCCGTTAGAAGAGTCACGGGGAATATATAAATTAAGAAACAGGAATAATATAAAGAAGTTTGATAATTTGAATTAAATGTCAGAATTCTTCTAACGGGGTATGTTAAGTAAAAAAATAGCTTATAATACTGTTATTGCGGCTGGGACTAGGATTGTTGGACTAGTCCTTTCTTTAATAATAATTGGTTTTATCACCCGTCATCTTGGTCAGGTTGGTTTTGGTTATTATGCAACTGTTTTAGCTTTTTTATACTTTTTTACTGTTTTAGCTGACTTAGGTCTTTATTCTATTTGCGTTCGGGATATCTCTAGGCCTAAAGCTGATGAGAAAAAAATAGTTAGTAATGTTTTTACCTTAAGGCTTTTTGCTGGGTTGTTCATTTTTGGCTTAGCTCCTTTAGTTGTTTATTTTCTTCCTTATCCTGATCAGGTTAAAATCGGTGTCCTTATTGGCACAGTTGGTTTTTGGTTTTTGTCCAATCAGCAGGTTTTAATGGGCGTGTTCCAGAAATATCTAAGAATGGATAAAGTTGCCATAGCTGAGTTTTTAGGACGGGTTGTTCATTTGGGGCTGGTCGCCTTTTTTATTTGGCAGGGTAAGGGATTTCTATTTATCGTTAGCGCTTCAGTGGGCGGGGCTTTAGTTATTTTCGGATTAGTTTTGGTCTTTAGTCAAAAATATATTCCTATTTCTTTTCAATTTGATTTTTCTTTTTGGCGTAGTTTGCTTAAAAAATCATTACCGCTTGGTTTAGCGGCCATCTTTGTTTTATTGTATTTTAAACTGGACATCATTATGCTTTCTTTAATGAAGCCGCCGGCTGATGTGGGCGTTTATAACTTGGCTTATAAGATTTTAGAGAGTTTGCTTTTTTTCCCGGCGATGTTTGTTGGTTTGGTTATGCCTTTAATGTCTAAATATGCTTTTTCAGTTAGAAAGAAATTTGAAGAAATAACTCAAAAAGCTCTAGATATTCTATTAATTTTTATTGCGCCGATGGTCATAGGAACTTTTTTTCTTTCCCCTAAAATAATTGTCCTAATTGCTGGGCCAGAATTCATTTTATCGGCTGGTGTTTTAAATATTTTAATTATTGCTACGGGCATTATTTTCTTAGGAGTTCTTTTTTCTAATATGATTATTTCTTTAGAAAAACAAAAAAGTTTAACTTATATTTATGGTATTGGAGCAATAGTTAATTTAATAGCCAATTTTATTTTTATTCCTAGATACTCTTATTATGGAGCAGCTGGAACAACTGTTTTAACTGAATTAATCGTCACTGTTTTAATGATAGTTGTTCTTTACCAAACTCTTAAGATTGTGCCTGTTTTTGATTCTTTAATTAAATATATTTTAGCTGGTTTAACCATGGCCTTACCGCTTTATTTCCTAGGTAATTGGAATTTGTTTATTTTAGGGCCCTTAGCTATTTTAGTTTATTTTGCGGCTTTATATTTGATTGGCGGGATTAAAAAAGCTGATTTAAAAATTCTAATTCAAAAACCTAAAGATTAATAATTAGCATGTATACTTGGCTGCTTATCTTAATCGTCTATCTGCCTTTTCAGATTGCTTTAAACCCAAGTACTAATTTTGATTTGGCTTCACTTAGGGTTTTTATTGTTTTATTCTTTATAATTTGGTTGGTCAGGAATCTTATTCCCATTATTGACCAAGAAAACCAGCTCCCCATTAAGGAGAGGCTGGTTGATTGTTTCAAGTTTTGTTATAAATTGGGCTTTAAAAATCTTCAAAGCATTAGTTTGTCTTTTTTTCTAATCTTGATTACTTTTTCGCTGATTGGGGCGGGAAATGTTTTTTGGGGAGTGAGAAAAATAATTTTCTTTTTATCTATTTTCCCTTTATATTATTTAACTGTTAGTTTAATTAACAACAAAAACAAGGTTGAGAAAGTTATTAAAGGGTTGATTATCAGCGGGGTTGTCATGGCTTTAATTGGCTTAGTCCAATTTTTAGCTCAGTTTATTTTTAGCTTAGAAGGGGTTTATGTATTTTGGACTTGGAATATAGTGCCGGTTTTTTCTGGTTTTAATTTTGGCGCTTTAATTTTAAATTATCCTAGTTGGTTGGTTAATGTTGAGGGCCAGACAATTTTAAGGGCTTTTTCTGTTTTTTCTGATCCTCATATGTTTTCTTTTTATTTGGGATTAATTTTGCCCCTGGCGTTAGTTTTATTAGTCATAAAAAAGAAAAAACTTTTCTTGTTTCTTGTTCCCTGTTTCTTGTTTCTTGTTTTTTTATTAACTTTTACCCGAGGAGCCTATTTTGCTTTGATTATCGCCTTTTTAGTTATGGCCGGTCTTTTTTGGCGATATTTAAAGTTAAAAAAACTAGCTTTTTTGATTGGTTTATCTCTTTTGATCTTTATTATCCCCGGGACACCTTTTGCTGATAGATTTTATTCATCTTTTAATATGACTGATGGATCAAATGTGGGTCGTTTGGAAATGTGGCAGCAAGCGAGTCAAACAGGATTAAGAAATCCCTGGCAAGGAGTTGGTCTGGGCAACTATTCTTTATTAGTTGATGCTGATTTGGGTTACCGCAATCCAGTTTCGGCTCATAATCTTTATTTAGATCTTTTTTCAGAATCAGGTATTTTTACTTTAATTATTTGGCTAGTTTTGATTTGGGGAACTATCTGGCAAATGTTTTTGAAAATTAGCAGTGTTAAAATTAAGGGAGCTTTTAAAGATCGGGCCTTAATAAGGGTTGGTTTGATTGGTTCCTTATTTTATTTTCTAGCTCATAGTTTTTTTGAAACAGCTATTTATAACCCGGCTATTTTAGCCGTTTTAATGGTCGTTTTAGGCATTGCTTCAGTTTTGCGCAGCGCATAACTAGAATGCGAATATCCATATGATTAATAAAGTTATCAATTTTGGTGTTTATTTAATAGTTTTTATTCTGCCTCTTTATTTGATTAGATTTAAAATCGCTTGGGTACCTTTTAATATTTTGGAGGGATTAATAATTATTTTATTTGTTCTTTGGCTGGTTACTGGTCGGGCATACTCCAGCAAGTATATTTTTTATCCTATATTTTTGATTTTTTTGGGAGTGACTATAGCTACTTTGTTTTCAGAGGATATAAGCATTAGCGCTGGTATTTTTAAGAGTTGGTTTATATCCCCTTTACTCTTTTTTATAGTTTTGATTAATGTTGTTAAGAACAAAAAGCAGATTAAGAATATATTATTAGCTTTGTTTTGTTCGGGCTTAGGAGTGTGTTTAATCGCTCTTTTTTATTGGTTGACTAATAAACTAACTTACGATGGTCGTTTGCAAGCTTTTTATCTTTCGCCTAATTATTTGGCTATGTATTTGTCCCCTATCTTAATATTGTCTTTGTATTTATATTTTGTTTTTGATAAAAAGATTATTAAACTATTACTGTTTATTGCTCATTGTTTATTATTCATTATTTTATATTTAACTTTTTCTTATGGGGCTTGGTTAGGTGTTTTGGCCGCTTTAATTTTTATCTTATTCGCTTTTTATAAGTTTAAGCCAGTGGTTTTGAATAAAAAAATAGTTATAGTTTTTGTTTTATTGATTTTAGTTGGTCTTATTTCTCAGATTCCTAGTCAGAAGTTTCAAGGTCTGCTTGATCTTTCTTATCCTTCTCTAGAGTCTCGGTTGGTTATTTGGCAAAGCGCTTGGGAAATAACAAAGGACCACTCCCTAATTGGGATTGGTCCAGGTATGTTTCAAAAATATTATTTAGCTTATCAAGTTCAATTAGGTCCTTATCTGGAATGGGCCACGCCTCAGCCGCACAGCTTATTTTTAGCTTTTTGGCTGCAAGCTGGATTACTTGGTCTGGTTGGTTTAATCTGGTTGTTAATAATCTTTTTTAAAGGATTGTTTTACAAGAAGCTTGATAAAGAGGTTCTGATAATTAATATCTTTTTAGGCGCGACCATGGTCTATATTTTAGCCCATGGTTTGGTTGATACAACCTATTGGAAAAACGATCTTGCTCTGATTTTCTGGTTGATTATAGCTTTAGGTTATAAAGGTAGTCGTTTTTCCTATTAATAAAGAAAAGGTAATCCTCTAAAGGTGATAAAAGTAATTCTTTAGCATCATAAGTTGCTTCATTGCTGGTGGTCGAACCAGCTACTTGGGTTGCCTCTCCGGTATCTAGATTAATTCGCCAAATAGCGTCACTGAAATATATTTTATCCTTGTAATAATCATCTGGCAAAACAGTCATAGAACGAATTTCTTTAGTAGGCACCGCACAGAAAATGGTTTGATTGTCTTGGGACCAGACGCATTTTTCTGGTAAGGTGATAAAATCTAATTGATCAATAGTCTGCTTAGCTAAGTCGGCTATTTTTAATTTAAGGTTTTTACCATCTTTGTTTGTTTCTGAGAAAAGTAGTTTATCGCCTAGGGGCGACCAAAGAACTGTTAGTCCATAGGTTTCGTTAACAATCTTTTTAAGATTATTATTCTCTAAATCAATCGTATAAACAACACTTTGGGCTAGGCCACTAGCTCTAGTTCGAATAGAGACACGAGTTTTACTAGGCCATTCAACAATTAGGTTTTTCATCCGAGTATCAAGGATATTATTCCATTGAGAAACACTTGGGTCAGCCGTGCTAATATTATTTATTTCAGTCTGGGGGTTGTAATATTGATAAGCAATTTTGTCTTGTTCAGGGGACCAGGCAATCCATTGGATGTTTTCGTCTAAGGGGGTAGAAAGGCCAGTCGCGTAGTCATAAAAGTATTTTTTAAGCTGGTTGTTTTCTTCAAAAATAGCAATAATCTTGTCTTTGTTAGGCGACCAAAGAATTTTTGAGAGATTATTTAAAATATTAGAAGATACTTGATTCATTTCCAACCCATCAAAACTGGATTCAAAAACGTTACCATTAGTGGCCGAGTAATACTTAATTTTTTGGCCATCAATAATAGGGCTTAAAATCGCTTCTTGAGAAATGATTTTAATATTAGATGAACCAGATGTTAATTGATCGCCATTAGTTGTTTCTATATCATCTGAAGTATCAAAAGATGAGGGTTTTAAAAAGGAATTATATATTAAGAAAGAGCTGACGATTAAAATTAGAGCAATGATTAGAATAATAAGGAATTTTTTTAAAGGCATATTAGTTAAAAATATTTAATTTGTTCTATATTAGTACTTGGCTTTGGTAATTCAGGCTTTTTTAGCTTAACTAAGTTTGGATTGATTGTATAAAGGATTAAATAGGCGGCTAAGGCTAGAATTAAACCAGAAATAGCTCCCCAAATGTATTCTTTAGCTTTTTCTTTAGAGCCGATTGTATCAGAAGTCATATATATTAGGCCACCGATAGTTAAATATACTAAAGCGGCTACTCCAACTAAACCTATGCCAAAGAGGTAAATTCCTCTGATATACGTCGCTAAGTCAGGACTTGCGTCTTTGGGGAGTAGGTTGAAGCCGGGAGTGGGAATAGTTGTTTCTATTTTATATCTAGCCGAAGCAAAATTAGTAATAAACAAAGAAGCGCAGATAAAGAGCAATAGAATAATAAATATTTTTCTTGAATTTAATTTCATATTTAAGGAATAAAAGTTATTTCAGTTTCAGCTCGAGCTCTTTGAAGAGAATTATTTTTATCTTCTGTCCAAACTGTTAATTTTTGTTTAATAGATTGGCTTATTTGTCCGATTTCTATAATAAGACTATTAGGATTGTCATTGTTGACCTGAGAGGCGCTTTTTCCATTTAAGCTCCAGTCATAATTTAATTCATTGATGTTGTTAATATTAAAAAAATATGGCTGGGCAGTAATTTCTATTTCTTGGTTGGCTGGGAATTGATAATCTTGAGGTATTTCTAAAATGATTTCTGGTTCA
>NYYU01000038.1 GCA_002685955.1 Parcubacteria group bacterium
GTGGCTGGGGCGCTAGGATTCGAACCTAGGATGGCGGTACCAAAAACCGCTGCCTTACCACTTGGCTACGCCCCAAAATTAATTTCGTATAACACAAAAAAAAAACTTTATATAGTTTTAGATAAAATACACCAATAGTTTTTATATTTTTTATTTAATATTTTAATTGCATTTAATGCAGTTTTTTTTGTAATAAAATATCCAACAATAGTCGATCCAGAACCTGTCATATTTACAAATAAAATTTTGTCTAATTTTTCCATAAATATCTTAAGTTTTTTTAATACTGGATACTTTCTAAATGCAGGTTCTTCTAAATCATTTTCTAAATTCGAAAGAAATTTATAGTTTATACTTGTTCTTTTATTTATTTTAAAAACCGGCTTAGAAAAGGATTTAACTTTATTGTATATAGCTTTCGTTGAACATCCAAAATTTGGCCTGACTAATAAAGTATATAAATTTATTTTATTATTTAAATTTTTTAAATTTCCATTTCCATACAAAATTGATGTTTTCTTTTGCATTCCAATAATTACATCCGATCCAATTTTTGAAGAAATCTTAATAATTTCTTTAGGACTTAGATTTAATTTTTGATTATTAATAAAAAATTTCAACAAACAAGATGCATTCATAGACCCGCCTCCCATTCCAGATTTTTGTGGAATTTTTTTATTAACTTTGACTAAATATTTTTGACCACAAAGTTTTTTTTCTATTAATTTTAACAAATTCGAAATTGTATTATTTTTGGAAATTCCTTTTGAGAATTTGCCATAAAATATAATCTTATGATTTTTATTATTTATTTTTTTTATAAATATTTCATCATGTAAATTTATAAACGAAAATAGACTTTCTATTTTATGAAATCTAGATTTGCGCTTATTTAAAATTCCAAGTGAAATATTTATTTTTGCATAGGATTTAATTTTATAATATCTCATAGGCTAAATTTTATTGGGTCCATTTAGCAGTTTGTTCTGAATATCTTTTTTCATTTTTTCTTCTGTATCTTCAAATTCCAATACATTTTTCCAAAAATAGTTTGCCTGCATCTTTCTATTTAGTTGCCATAACACATCTCCATAATGGTCATTAACAATAGGATCTTCTGGCATTAATTCCACGGCTTTTCTTAAATATTTTTCTGCACTCTGATAATCTCCTACTAAATAATAACCCCAACCAACTGAATCTGTAATGTATGGATCGTTTTCTTTTTTCTTGTATGCTTGCTCTAACATTTGAATTGCTTCTTCTATTTTGTAATCTCTTTCAAGCCAACTGTAAGCTAAATAATTTAATGAGTAAGGATCGTCGGGTCTTATTTCTAATGATTTTAATAGATCAATATCTGCCTTTTCATAATTGCCCATCCTTTCAAAAGAGCCTCCTCTTCTGTAAAGAACATCGGCAAAAGTTGATGAATTTTTATCAATCTTAGACAAAACTATAGAATAATAATCTATTGCTTTTTTATAATTTTCAAATTTCTTATAAATATTTGCAATATCATATAAAATTTTATTTGAAGGATTTTTGAAATTATTAATTTTTTTTTCAAAGTAAGTTAATGCTACATCGTCTCCTTTTTGTTCTGCTAAAAATTGTATAATTTTTTTAGTTTTGTACCAATGGTATATTTCATCTTCATTACTAAATTTTTGTAAAATTTTTTTTGCTAATACAAAATTATCATTTAAGTGATAATTTTCAGCAAGTAAGGATAGATTGAAATAAAATTTAGGATTCAAATAATTAGATATATTTAAATAAAAGTTCGATTCCTTAAATTTGTCCTGTGAAGAATACAGGTTAGAAATTAAGAAAAAAAATTCAGCTAATAGATCATTTTCATTTTTACAAGAAAAATAATGATTAAATTTATTATAATTATTTTCTTCAATCCATTTGTTAGCTTGGGCAATTAGCAAACTGCTTTTTAAAGGTTCAATTGTTTTTGAAATTTCATTTGCTATATCATAATCTCTGTTTTCAATAATATTTCCTAAGTAAAAAAATAAATATCTAGAATAATCACTTTCAGGTGAATTAATTAAATTTAAAAAATGTGAATTTGTTTTATTTGAGTTTAAATAACAATTTTGAAAAGCATTAGTTATCAAATCAATTCTTCCTAAATTTCTATTAGTTTTTCCGACTTTTTCATGAAGAAATAAATAGGTATAACTCTCCAAAGATTTAGTAATGACAAGTTCGTATGTTCCATTTTCCTGAAAAGTTGAAAGTTTGTTTAATCTCTTTCCGGCTTGTTTATATTTTTTTTTTGTTAAACTATCTAATGTTAACAAAAGATTGGCTTCAAAAAAGCTCGAATTATTCGAACGTTTTATTTGATTAATAGCTTTTTTAACCTGCCCATCTAAAATTAGAGAAAATACATATTCTCTTAAAAAATTATCATGTTTATTGATTAAAAATTTTGAAGAATTAAAAAATTTAATAGCATCATCGTTTTTTTGATTATTGGAAGAAATTAAAGCTGAAAAATAATTTGATAAATACTTCTGGTTGAAATCTTTTTTATCAGTTGCTTTTGAATATGCGCCGTTCTGATATAATAAGAAAAATAAAATAATAAATATTTTTAAATACATACAATATTTTATGGTTTCAGAAGAAAAAAATCAAAATAACATCATTCGCTCAGAGTTAATTTTGGATAATACTAAGTATATATTTACTGATAAACCAATAAATAGATTTAAAACTAAACCAAAAGTAGAAGATATATCATTAAAATTAGAAGAATTGAGAGATGAGATAGAAAAAATAGAAAACTGCGAATTAAAAAAAAATGCTTCAAAGCTAGTTTTTAGCGACGGTGATAATAGAAGTAAAATCATGATTGTAGGAGAAGGTCCTGGACAAAAAGAAGATGAGGTCGGAAAACCTTTCGTTGGTGATGCTGGTATACTTTTAAACAAGATGTTAAAATCAATTAGTGTTGAAAGAAAAAATGTTTACATTACAAATGTAGTTAATTACAGACCGCCAAATAATAGAAAACCTGAACCTAATGAAATAACAAAATATTCGAATTTTTTAAGAAAACACATTTCAATTATTGATCCAAAAATATTAATATTAATGGGTAGCTCAGCAATGGAATCTTTATTTGGTTCAAAAATAAAAATTACAAAAGAAAGAGGCTTGTGGAAAGAAATAATTATTAATAACAAAACATACCTTTGCATGATTACTTTTCATCCTGCTTATCTTTTAAGACAGCCTGAAAATAAAAAATATTCATGGACGGATTTAAAAGAAATAAGAAAAAAAATTGATCAACTAAATTTAATATTATAAATTATTAAAATGATTGAATTGCATAAAAAATACATAAATTGGTTTAAAGAAAAACTGAATATGTCCGATTATGCCTTGTTATGGTTGTCTTTTATTAAAGGACTTATAATCGGTTTGCTTGTTTATCATTTCATTATTCTTTAATGAAAAAGATTTTAGCAGGTGTAGATGAAGTTGGAAGAGGAAGTTTAATTGGTCCCGTTTATGCTGCGGCAGTTATATTAAATAACAATATTGATAAAAAAAAACTAAAAGACTCAAAAAAAATATCCAAAATAAGCCGTGAATATTTAGAAAAATATATTAAAAGAAATTCTTGTTGGGCAATTGGCTCTGCATCTTTAAAGGAAATAGAAAAACTTAATATTTTAAATGCTAGTTTGCTGGCCATGAAAAGAGCAATTAAAAAATTAAAAAAAAAACCTACATTGGTTTTAATTGATGGAAATAAAGTTCCTAAAATGAAAAATTATAAACTGAAAAGTATAATTAAAGGAGATCAAAAAATTTCCGAAATATCTGCAGCCTCAATTATTGCAAAAGTTTCGAGAGATCGTTTGATTGCCAATTTTTCAAAAAACTTTAAAAAATATAGCTGGGCAAAAAATGCTGGATATGGAACAAAAGATCATATGGTGGCTATTAAAAAATACGGCATAACAAAATTTCATAGAAAAACCTTTAAACCAATACACAATATATTGAGTCTTAATAAACCAAGATAACAAGAAGACTCAAATTAATTCAATCGTAGGTTGACTGAGACTCTAGGCTGGAGTCTAATTGTTATTTATAAAATGATTAACTCGAAATTAATAAATACAATTATCAATGGTGATAGTCTCAAGGAATTAAAAAAAATTCCAAATGAAAGTTTCGATTTAATCTTTGCCGACCCTCCTTACAATTTACAATTAAAAAAGAAATTAATTAGACCAGATGCATCAAAAGTAGATGCTGTTAACGACGAGTGGGATAAGTTTAAAAATTTCAAAAGCTATGATGAATTTACAACAAAATGGCTTTATGAATGCAAACGAATATTGAAAAAAGATGGTGCTATTTGGGTGATAGGAAGTTATCATAATATATTTAGGGTTGGCAGTAAAATGCAAGATCTTGGATTTTGGATATTAAATGATGTGATCTGGAACAAAAATAATCCAATGCCAAATTTTAGAGGAACTAGATTTACCAATGCTCACGAAACAATAATTTGGGCCTCAAAAAGTGAAAAATCGAAATACACTTTCAACTATCAGTCGCTTAAATGCTTAAACGATGATCTTCAAATGCGATCCACATGGAATTTGCCAATTTGTAATGGAAGTGAGAGATTAAAAAACAATGGAAAAAAGGTTCACTCAACACAAAAACCTGAATCGTTACTTCATAGAATTATTCTTGCCTCTTCAAATAAAAACGATTTGGTTTTAGATCCATTTTTGGGTTCGGGAACTACAGCTGTAGTATCAAAAAAATTAGGCAGAAATTATTTTGGAATAGAAAAGGAAAAAAAATATTTTGAAGCAGCCAAGAAAAGAATTAAGAATGTAAAAGTTATTGAAGATGAGCTTTTAGACACTTTGCAGAACAACAAATCAAAACCTAGAATACCATTTGGATCACTTGTTGAAATGGGTGTAATAAAACCTGGTACCGAGATATATGACCAAAAGAAAAGGGTAAATGCAAAAATTATGGTAGATGGAAGTATAAAATATCAAGAATCAGAAGGTTCTATACACAAAATTGCAGCTAAAATCATTGGTGCTGAGAGTTGTAATGGCTGGACTTTTTGGCATTATCAATCTGGAAATTCATTAAAACCAATTGATGAACTTAGACAAAGATTAAGAACTTCAAATTAATCTCTATAGATTTTACCTAAATAATTTTCTAAAAATTTTTCATTTTTTGTTAGATATTTTAGACAAATATTCCTTATAAAAATAGATAGAGGATTTTTTAGATGAAAAGCAAAATGATTTAGTTTTGATCTCCAATTTACTGAATTAATTTTATTAATTCGTTCTTTATAAAATATATCATTATTATTTTTTATATTTTGAAATAAATCATTTGATGTTTCTATAGATTGCGAAGCACCTTGAGCAAATGAAGGTGGAAAAGAAAATAAAGCATCTCCAACAAAAAATATATTTTTTTTATTAATAATCTCTAATTTTTCACTTACAAAAATTGGAAAAGCTTTAATATTTTCTAAATTACTTTTTATATCTAAAAATGAATTTTGATTAATGGTGCCAAGAAGTGATTGTAAAAAATCATTATTTTCAAATAATTTTTCATCAGCAAGTTGTTCTTTAGATAAATTTTTTCTAATTATAGAGATAAAATTATAATCTTTATTCTGATTAACTGGATAAATTACAAAATGAAAATTTGAACCCATAAATATCGAGACATCAGGATTATCATAGTTTTTTATATTTCCTCTTAAAGCCACTGATTTAAAAAACTTTGGAGCTATATGTTTTTCAGCAATAATCGATTTTGAATTAGAAAAAACACCATCAGACACAATAATATAATCAAAATTTTCAATTGTATTATTGGAAAAATGGGCGTTCAATTTTTCTCCATATTCAACTTTTTTTAACTCAATATTATGATTTATTTTACTATCTGGAATATCATCTAACAAAAATTTTATTAAAGTAGATCTTTTTAAAGTTGTATAATAGTTACTTTCATCATTAAATTTATTTATATCAATATCACAAATCTTATTATTATTTTTTGCATCAACAAAATTTACTCTTTTGGGATATGATAGATCGTGTACCGATAAATTTTTAAATCCTATTTTATTAAGCAGTTTAATACTGTTTACAGAAAGCTGAATTCCATAACCTTCTTCTAGATTAAATTTTGAACGTTTTTCATAAATTTTATATTCAAAATCTATTTCTTTTTCTAATAAGTTTGCAAGATACAAACCTGAAATTCCGGCACCAATGACAGCTATATTTTTCATTAAATCTTTGAGACAGAGTTAAATATTTTTTTTGTAAAAGAAGGCAAAATTATTGATTTAGTATGATCTCGATTAAGTAAAATTTTATTTTTTATATTTGGTAATTTATCAATTTTATTTAAAATTATTTTCATATCCATATTTGATAATTTAATATTAATTTTTTTACTATTTGA
>NYYU01000039.1 GCA_002685955.1 Parcubacteria group bacterium
AAGTCTCTTTCTAATTCTTCCAACAATATAAGCATCGGTATTACTAGTCTTTGGATCATTGCTACCTCTAATTTTATCTGTAGCAAGACGTGCTCTCTCATCATCCGTACCAAAGTCTCTTGTCATTCCCTTTGCATCTCCAGTCATTCCGAATGCAATGCGCACTGGGCTTATTCCTGAATCACGAGCCTGTTTTATGTCCTCCACGATAACGTCGACAAGCTGCTGTTCCTTCTCTGGGCTCATTGCACTTTGCTTCCAAAGCTCATGGATCTTTTCGGTAGCATCAAAGAATGGATCTTCTCTAATGGCTTCGTACAAAGCACGTTTGTATTCGCTCAACTCTGCATAGTGCGGCTCTTGCATATTAGGTGCAAAGCCGACTGGCAAGCTGTCTTCTGTTTCGCGCCTAAGCATCCTAAGGGACAGAAGGTTTCTAACAAGCCTTGTATGCTTGCCTCTTATAGCATCTCTGATTGACCCGATATTCGAGAAGTCTACTGTCTCTTTACCTCCAGGCACTCCCGGAGTCTTCGATCTGTCTTGTCCTGCATTCAAGAATCTGAGCGATGCGGCAACATCGTCGATTGTGTTGTAGATCGGCGTAGCTGTTGCAAGCACCATGTATCCTTCTTTGACTGTATCGCATTGTGAAATTCTGAATGCTCTCTCGTGGTCTGCTCCGCCCGGCTTTCTTAAGTAATGCGACTCATCCATAGTCATAAAGTCCGCACCAACTCTTTTTGCGAGCTCTTCGTTTGGAACGCTATCCCCGAATTCCACACCAAGAGCTGCTGCAAAAGCCCGTCCTTCGGCCAGATCTTGCTCTTCTTGATCGTTCAAAGTACCAGCGCCCTCCTTCTCCAACAAACTTTTATCTCCAATAGGCGTATTATGACGAGCCATTGAATAGCTCATCAGAACATACTCAGATTCTTCGAATGCTCGCCTCCATTCCTTCCAACGTTCTTTTCTGTGATTCGGATGAATAACAGCTACATTCGGTTTTTCCGTGAAGTAACCTTCGCCATCGCTTAAGCGCTTTTCCCATTCTCCAAGTACGCTAGGCGGGCAAAGAATGAGTGCCTTGTTTGCCTTGCCTTGTTCGCGGAGATACTCGAAAGCGGCAATACAGCTTCCTGTTTTTCCTGCTCCAACATCGTCCGCGAGAAGAAGTTGTCTTTGTCTTTCGATTTCCACCATGCTGATTCGCTGGTGTTGCGCAGGATAATCTTTTCCTTCTCCAATCTTATCTTTCAGTCTCGCAGGCTGAGCTAAGTTCTCGGCTTTCAAGAAATACTCTTCAAGTTCTCCAACAAATTGTGCTCGAATTTTTCTCTCATCTGAATCAGCACCTGAATCCTGAATCCCCTGTCTGGCCTTCGCCAATTGTTCAAGTACAAGAGAAACATCGTCATGATCTTTGTAGTAATTTGTGTAGTAATAATCTCTTCGTTTATTGAAAAGCAAATCTCTTAGAGCTCTGTGTTTATCTTCCTGCAAAATAGGAACCGGTACATATTCGAGAGGGTCTCCTGTGTAATGTTGGAATTCACCAATATGCTCGCGAAGATTTTGAATGTCGCGGTCGTTAAATTCAAACTTGTCGCGGAATACTTCGGACCAGTAGTCGGCAAGAGCAACTTCTCCAAGCTCTGCATACAAAGCTCTGTAAGCTTTTAGTTCGCCTGCGGGAATATATCCCTTAGCGAGAAGTTCTAGCGGAGGAAGTTCCGGACAGAAATCTTCTCTAAGAACCTGGCAAGCTCGAATACCATCTTGAGTTACTTTGTTTCTGTTAACCGGCCTCTTCTGTTTCCAACGCATTACAACTTCCTCTATATGTTTTCGGATTTCAACCAGAACTTTTTTAATATCTTTAATTGCTGTGTCCATACCTTTCGGAACATGATCTAATTGATCAAGCATGTCCCTGATTTCTTTGCATAATTCTCCAAGGGCTTGCCTGTTTTCAAGATCACCGTGCTGTTCTATAAGTGCTTCGATTCTGCTTCTGATTTCGTCAAAGAGAGGATGCTTTACCTTGTCTGACCTGTGGTCCACACCCATGGCTTGATATCGGAGTTCCAACTGACCCAAAAGCCAGTCCTTTGGGAGGACTTTTGCGCTAGCCGGAGAGGTTTCACTGGCACTTGCCATAAAGTATAGAATTTTACTTAATATATATTGACAAATCAACCCTAAATGGCATAAATTAGAGTCCTTTTTCCCCATTTTTCAGATGACCAGGACCAATAATCCAGAAAGAGAAGATTTCTACGACAGGCCTTCCAGAGAGCTTCTGGATGTACTCCCCGGAACCGTTATGATGACAGAGGGCGGCGTTGCAGTTGTTCACTCCCCTCATGGATTTAATGATCTGGAAAGATCGGGAATGATTGATGCATATAACGAAGGAAACAGAAATCCCGGAGACATTTGCATCACTTCCGCACATAACTATCCTCAATGCAACGTAGTCGGAAGTACTACTATAGATGATGACGAAGGTATTGGCATAAAACCTCAGCTTGTTTGGCTTCAGGAATTGTATGGTGTGGATGGATCTAGAGTGAACTTCAATCAACTGATAAAAGATATTATGGAAGGCCGAGGATTAAAAATTAAGAACAGAGGTGACACTCTGGATTTTGCCAAGCAAGAAATCGACAGACGCAACGTAACAGATAGAAATAGCCCTGTTAGACTCGTTCAAAACCGACCACATCCTCTTGCGAGACGAAACGTTCAGTATGTGCCGCCTCCGGTAGATTCGCCCACCAACGATGTTGGAACTTCATTTCCAAAAGCCGATGTGGTTACACAGATAGATAGCAAAGCTAACATTCGCAAGATTATGGATGATGAAGCAAGAAGACTAGGTAAAACTCTTGATTGGATCACAACTCCGAAAAATATACCTTGGGTACAGAAGCGATCAAAGATGATGAAGTATATCTACAGAAGAGCTGCCAACGGAGGATTCCCTGAATAATCGGTTAATTTTCTTCTTGAAAGGCTGACTTGGGATCCTTTTCCACAAGAATTTGCATTCCATAATCCCACAGAAGTTGAACTGCCCTAGACCTGGCGTAGTGTTTTTCCATTTCCAAAGGCTCCAGAAAAGCACCGAGTGAAGGATATCCAAGACGCTTGTAAACTTGCGTAGCAATCCTTAACCAATCTTCGTTGCTTTCAATTTTCAATGGTAAATCCATCGGAGTTAATTCTTCATCAAACTTTTGTTTAACGTCTTTTGGAAGAATAGAGCTGAACCTGCTCCAATTCATTTCATCCTGCTCAATATCATAAACAAACCATACAATCTCCCACCAAAAGTCTTCGGGCAGATTTTCTTCCAGCCACTCCGGGCCTATCATACCGGCTGGAGGATTTTTTCTAAATTCCGGTAGCCATCTTGCAATCTTAAGAACCATGCTCCTCTCTTCTCTGTATTCCATCTGATGATCCATATCTTTTTCCACTTTCCTTTCGTAAAAGAGTGCAACCAACTCTACAAAAACTTTAAACCTTTCTTTCTCAACTGATTCAGCGATCTCTGGTTCCAGATCCCATTCCGGACTTGTATTAATGCTTGTGCATATATCGAATAATTCTGATATATCCTCCATTCCCCCATTTCCATTTCCACCATTACCACCACCTGATCCAACCAACCGCTTCATAAGGTAATGCATGTTTGCACCTAAGGATGCAATTGAACCTAATTGATCTGGATGAATTGCAACCAATCTCCTGGATGCTTCATCTATTGCCTCGTGGAAATCGTTTGCTTTAAGCATCTTCTTGTTCGGGAGTAGGAGGTGACTCGTATGCCTGCATCACTGCGGCAAGTTTTGCTCGAATTTCATCAAGGCTGGCTTGCGCATCATCGAGCCTCTTTTGTTCTTTGCCTAATTCCTTTAGCTTTGCCTTATCTCTACCGATCTCTTCTCCTAGCCTTTTTGAAGTACTTTCAATTTCAGCCTTATCTGCACTTGCTGCTGTAAGTTTCTTGAACTGTTCCAGTCGATCGAGACATGCATCCGACTCTGCATGCAAAACAGAAACTTGATCGTCGATTTCTCCATCTGCGGACATTGGTCCAGACGGATAGTCCACTTGGAAGTGATCCAAGCATTCAATGGCAACCAGTTCGCACTCATCCAAAGCTGACTCCAGAGTAGTTAATTCAACTATTCTTTGCGCATGCGCATCTCTTCTGGCTGCAGAATTATTCATAATATTTGTGGCATTACTTAGAATTGGAGGATCAGTTACTCCACCTCTTGCTAATTGGTCCAACTTCTTGGACGCTTCCACATTCTTAGCATCTTCTTCATCGCGTCCATCAGTAGATATTTCCTTATCTTTGAATACCCTCCTTCTAAATCCCTTCGTTCTTGCCATTATTGAATTTGCTTCGGCAACTAAACTCTCTTGAGTTATTTGTTCGCCCGAACCATCTGACGAAAGTTCTGCAAGAAGTTCATCTGCTTGTGATTTTTGAACTTGTGCACCTTCTATTGCTGCAGTTAATTTTTCAATAGTTCGAGTGTGATCCGGCAGAGATCTGAGGAGTGTTTCCAATTGAACTCTCTCTGCATCATCTTGACGAAGACTTGCAACAAGCTCGCCAAGTTCAGGAGACAGATCACTGGACTCTACAGTTGCTTCACCGTGAGCAAGTTGGCCGTGTCTTCCCGCCTTTCTTGCCACATATGCTTTGACTTTCTTTGTTTCCTGAGTGAGAGATCTCCTTGTTCTTCTTTTCTTCTTTGCTTCACTCTGATCATCATCTGCCGGAGAAGTTTCTGGTTCTAATCCTTCTATTATAACCACTCCTTGCTCGCGTGCTTCTCTTACATCTTCCGCATATGCGCATGCTGCTGCAAATCCCGGGGCTTCGCTTCCAAATATTCTGCACCTCTGTAAGTATGCTTCGGATTGTTCGTGCGCATAACGCAGTTCCCAGTATCCCAGTTGGTCATCCGGTTTTGAGTGTTTAACCGGCCACTCTTTCATCCACTGTGAATTAGCTTCTATTACCAATGCAAGATCTTTAAGGTGAGTAATCTGCAAGAGCGCATCCATTGCTTGCTCACGCAGTCTCTTTTCATTTGTCTTGTCGGCAGTTTTTCTGGCTAGTACCATTCGTGCTCCTATTTGAACTGCAAGCTTTAGAAGCTGTTCCCCTCCCCCTTCGCGTCGGAAGTGAAGGTCCGCATGGAACTCGTGGTCGAATCTGGCGGCAAGCTGATTTAGCCCCGCCATATCTTCTTTGAGTTGTTCTTCTATATCCCTGTTCGGGTCCAAGTTCCTGTTTCTGCAGTACTGTTCTATAGCCGGGATTTCCTGCGGGAACAAACTATCCCCGGGTTTTCTGTCTCCCAAAAGATCTACTCTTGCAAAACCTACCAATTCATCTGTTGTAATCGGCGTTTCCCGCTCGCCCTGCGTAAGATCGGGCAGCACTCTTGCAAGATCTCCGATGACACTGTCACTTGGTCCATTTCTAAGCCTTTGCAAAGATTCTTCCACTATTCCTCTAGCTCTTTGGAATATTGCATTTTGAATCCCACTATTAAATAATCCTTTTACATATTCTTCCGGACCTGCGCCCTTTCTGGGCCGGCGTATTGATACAAAGTTATCAACGGATCTATCAACCGCACCGCCTACTTGCCTTGCCCATTCAACGGAGAAATCTTTTCCTCTTACAGCACTACATTCTCTGTCATTAAGTTTTACTTGTTTTGTTTCCACTCCTGTAAACATGTTTCCAAGGAACGTGCATGTCATTCCTGCTTTAAGCTCGTTAACTCCACGATCGATTAACTCTTTCTGGGAAGCGATAAGAATTGGGATATGTTCAGTATCAATTTCCTGAACTTCATCCGATGCTGATCCATATCCTGAGATAATTGCTTCCCCAAAACACTTGGCAATTTCCGGAGGCAATGAAAAATCTGTTGGGTTAATACTCAAGGCAGCTTCTTCTACAGGACGCAATGAAAGTGGTTCACTCAAATCTCTTGTTTTGCATTCCTGCCGGACAACATCGACCATTGCAGTCTCGAGTGCCCTAACGCACCTGAGCGCATTGCTTGTAACACGGTCTCTTTCGTCTTCATCTCTTACATTGAAGTTTTCGAGCTGAGCACACTGATCTCTGAAGTTATTCCATATGCTTACTGCAAAACCTCTCACTTGATTCACTGTATTCAGTTCCCGCTGCTGGAGAAGCACTGCATTCCTTTCCTCTATTTCCCTCCATGCATCTTCCAAAGTTCTTGTCTTTGTAATAACAGCTGGAACCGGATACGTTTTCTGCTTGGGCTCATCTGAATCTCCAGACGGCTTTTTTGGATTTGCCGCAGCAAATGGCCTTTGCCCTTGGTATTTTTCTCCGGAAAAATAATTGCAATACTTGGTTATTACTTCATCAAGAGAGTCACCCAAGATTGTACGCATTTGTTGGTCAAGTTCAGCTGTATATTCATTTTCCGCGCTCAGCCAGAATTGAAATTGAAAATGACATTCCTGCATAAAACTGACAATTGCATTCAAGGGCGCGTGCGTTTGTATCTGTTCCGACATCCATTCATCCATAAATTTTTCAAGTTCGGCTCGAAGCCTAGTAAGGAAAGGAGTCACTACTTTTATCGGAATTCCATTTACACGACTTTGGCCATTACCTGAATTCTTTTTCCTTTTTCCGCCTTTACGCTTCCTAGATTTTGGGCCAGTCGATTTGAATCTATTATCAAGATCATCGCATAATTCTTTGCATAATCTTTTAGGATTCACGGCTCTACTAACTTCTAATGTCGAAATTGCGTAATCTTCAATAGCTGGTAATATTTGAAGTGCAAACTCCAAATCATCCAGGTCTTTTTTGGCATCTGCTGAGGCTAATAATATCTCAAAAATCTCCCTGAATGCACCGTCCAATTCATTTTCATTGATCTGCTTGAGTTTGCTGATTCTACTTGCAAGTTGTGAATCTGGATTCATCGCCCCTATTGCTTCAATTCGACCGACTAGCCAGAACCCGAATTCACGTAGTTGGGCCGGATGATTGACTACAGCTGGGCAAATCCGAAATACCGCATCTTTCATTATTCTTTCGAAATCCAAGCCATCGCCAGAAGACACAATCTTACTGCTTTCTGTTGCAACTATCCTGTCCGCTCTTCGGTTGGCAGATCTAAGAATTTCCCAGATTCTCTCGCGTGTAATCGATCCGGATTCCTGCCCCTCCATCCTTCGCGCTTGCTCATCTACAAACCAAGCTCGACCCTGTGTGTAAAGATGCTCAATTATTGGATCGTTCATGCGTGAAAATAAATTCTGCACTCGCTTGCTTAAAAACGAAACGTCTGCAGCATATTCATCTTGTATATGATCCAGATCTGCAATCAGATTCAAGAACCTGCAATAGCTAAGGTTTTCGGTTGTAAGAATTGTCATAACCGCCTGAGTCGAATCTCCGTATTTCTGCGCTGCAGCTTTAACAGAATCCGAAGCCTCGGCTGTTGTCACTTCTTTTTCAAGAAGAGGGCTAAGTTCGTCTGTTTCTGAAGGTGGAACCAAAAGACCACTTGTAACCTCGGAAGGGATAAGTATTTCCTCATCCCCAACCATAAAGTGGGTTCTTGACTGCAAACATGGCGTGCCTTCGATAGGGTACACTTCTTCTATTTTCTGAGCCGATTTATCGAAACACTGCCTATATCCTTCGATTAAAATCTCTTTTAACCTCGCTCCATTGGGCTCTGGAAACGTATCGCAAAATACTTCTAATCTGGCCAAAAAGATTTCCGCATACGTGCCAACTTCACTCCAAGATTTAATAACACTTGCTACTCCTGAACCGAAATTATGCAAATCATCAATAAATTTCTGATGATAAAGAGCGCCGTCGCTCTTTCCAAGTTCATCGATAAACACTTCCTCTAGCCCATCCAAATGCTCTTTCATGGTTTTGCATCCTGATAACTTGCAGAATAATTCAGAACTTTCGGAGTTAACAAACATTGGAGGCCGTGCATCTATTGTGTCACTTGGGTTTGCATCCTGCATTTTTCCGGATAAGTATTCGATAGCTTGGTTGCAAGACCATTCTTCTTCCCGATCCATCGCAGAAAAAATCGAATGATCAATATTAGTCAAATCTACGTGCAAACCAGCTTGAACTCTTACTTGTATCAGAGCATTGCAACACTCGGCAAGTGTTAACCTGTCCGGTAATCTAACGAAAACTGCAGCGACTGGTGTCTCTCGCTGCAAAGTTAGCCTTTCACATTCCGCAAGGACCTCTGCGGTTAATTCTTCAGATTCAGCTCTTGCGGAATGCTCCACTCTTGCAACGGAACCAAAAGTTGAAAGAAGTAGTATCAATTCATTTTTGTGAATTGTAGGTCCGGTTGATTTTTCTGCTTTAGAATCTGCGGCATCTGCAAACAATTCTGGAATGCGCGCTAGTGTTATCCTAACTACTTCTTCCCCAAGTCTATTCGCCCTTTCGAGAACTTCCTTCGACGCATCACACTCAACACTTGTGTAACGAAAAGCCCAACCATCTTTATCTACCAAGAATTGCCTGAAATCGGTCTCTGTAATCCTATCTTTAAGCTGTTCCATTTGTTCGCCCTTTCTTGCTACAGCTTCACCTTTTGCAGCAGCAATTGCTTTTTTGGCGCTTGCGGAAAGACCATTTATCTCTTTGAACACAGCCTTCCCTTCCGCGCCGCTCTTTATTAAATCTTCAACTTCAACAAGTAAATCAAACAGTTCTTGTTTATTAATACCTTTTTCAGAACCTTTCTCTTGCGAAGCGTCTTCTTGGCTCACAAACAACTCCGGTAACCTCTTATCCAACTCATCACTTGTCCATGCATTCTGTACGTCTAACGCAGCGAATATCGAATGATCCGATCCTAATAATTCTACAAGTTTTGGAAGCGCTCTAATCTTAACGCTAATATCTCTGCAATCTGCTAAGGTCAAAGGTTTGTCATAAGCACTCAATATTCCTTTAATATGAACGCCACCCCGTTCCTGAAGCAATTCTCTGGCTTTTGCAGAAACTCTCGTCTCTTCCTCCTGATCGGCAAACACAACTTTCAATTCCGGTGCCCCTCTAGCTAATTGACTATAAAAACTGTAGAACTCATCACACGTGACACTTACAAACAATTCCGGAAGTCTTCTCCTTACTTCAATATTTGCTACAGCATCTCGTGCATCTATTGCTGCAAAAACAGGGCTTTTTAGATTTGTTCTATCCGTGCTCTTTCTACATCCAACCAATTTATTCAGTATTTCGATACACTGCGCATAAGTTATGTCTTCTAAATACCCAGCAAAAATTGCCCTATCTTCTTCCCGGCGTTCTGCTGTTTGCTTGGAAACCTCGGCATCAACCACTTGATGATCTTCCTCTGCAGCGTAAGTGGTCTCGACTTTCGGTATCGAATCTGATGATGAAACTGCCAACATCATAAACTCTGTCTTGGTTGTCGTTCCAGGATAATCCTGAACTTCTTTCTCTGGCTCATATCCCTCGTGCCCCCCGAGCAAACGAATAGCATCAGCACACATCCTGGATTCTCTACCCTTCAGAAGCGGAGCAAGCTTTGGATCAATCTGATCTCCGAGATCAGCAAGAGCTCTTTCCGCTGCATCTCGTGTTTCGCGTACTATTCTCACTGCCTGGCTGTATGTAACTCTCTCATTGCCAGGCATTTTTCTCTGCTTAGCCTCCATCACAGTTTCATATTGACCGATTCCCTTTGCAGAAAGATCACTTAAAACGGGTTCTGTCAATTCGCACCACACTTGTTCGCTCACCAGAGTTATTATCCGCGGAATTCTGCTGGCATCCACTGTTCCAACAGGACGTGATTCTTCATCCAGCTCTGTATCGATACCAAACAATATCGGAAGCCTCTCGCGCGCTTGCTCTGCCACCCATTCATCCTGTCTATCCAATACTCCGAATATAGGATGCTCATTCATTGTTCGTTCGGTTGAATTCGGAAGGCCTTCTACAAGCTCAAGGATTTCTCTGCACTGATCATAAGTAATATTTCCATCGGGATAGTTGCCAATTATACCGTTAATAAACTCGCCTCTAGTATCTCTCATTTCTCTGACGTAATTACTAATATGTGCTTCACTTTCAGAAATCTCCGGAAGTGGAAGATGATAATTTACTTCGCTTTCCAAATGCATCATAAATTTTTCGAACAATGTTCTATTCACAGTCTTGTTTTCGACACCATCAACTTTAGGAGCAAATTTTTCCCTAAAGCGTATCCCCCCGACTCTTGCGAGCCAGTCGTTTTGTTTGCCCATGAGTTGGCGGGTTTTAAGCTCCATCGATAGTAAATTCTTGTAAAATTATTGCTGTCGCATTGTGCAGTCTGTTAATCATTTCTATGCACTGTGCTTCTGTTAGATGGTTTGGATAATCGGAAAGTACTTTGTCTAGTTCTTCTGCGGTCCTTCTTGCGTGGGTTTGCTTTTCTTCATCAGTAAGATCGCTCGCCTTCGGAACTGACATAACGGAATCAGCCATTCCTGCAACTCCTGCAATCATTCTTTTGAACTCTGTTTTGGATATTGTTGGAGGATTTATAAGTGCTTCGATTTCATCGTTGGAAAGCAGAGTTACATCCAGACTTACTGCTTGCGCAGTGTCTGCCGATTCAACCTTGGCATGCTTTCTAAACAACTCTGGTAGCCCTTTTTCTATTTCCCCATACATATCTCTATCTATTCTTCTAAGCAACTTGCAGAAATTCGGTGGCAATTGATTTCCAAAATCTCTGGGAGGGAATCCCATTGCCGCATATCGACAGTAATGTTTACACACAGCAAAAGTCAGTCTCTCTGCCCAAGTATTTTCACGAAACTTTTGTATTGCAGCAATTTTTGAATCAGATACAACATTAGCTTCTTCTTGTAATGCTGGACTTAACCTTTCAAGTGCTTTGCCAAGTGTTTGAGCATGTTTCTTATGTGAATCAGCATCAACAGAAGAGAGAAGTGTGTTAAACTCCTGTATGGAAACAGTACCCTTGGGTTCGCTCTTTGATTCAAGTTTGTCTGCTTCGAAAATATCAGGGAGTTTTGCAATAATCTTATCAAGCATCTCGTTTTCGGAGTCATCGCTACTCTGTGCTATCTCATCCGGCAAAGGAGGCCCTTCTACATAATGCGTTAACCTCATATGGTTTCTATGATGCAAAAGATACTCGTTGCATTCCGACAAACTAACCAATACTGGAAGCTCGTCTCTTAAATCCTCAACAGCGCCAATCGATTTATCTCGAGCTGCAATTATTTGTTTCTGAACAGGTTCGTCTGCATCAGCAAATAGCTGACCTTGAGTCCTTGTTATGGCACTACTCTTATATTCAGACTCAGTTTGTTTCATTAACTGAATAAGTAAAACTTTGCTTGTTCTAAAAGGCTCTTGTGTTTCAGCCGATTCGGAAGATTCTTTTTGATCGCCGAATAACTCCGGCAATCGCCTCTCGACTTCATTGATAGCATATATTTGTCTATCATCAATTAGTTTTGCAAATTTCCTTGGTACTACTTTCATAACGTTTACCGCACGAACTTTTAGGCATCTTTCGCGAAGCTGTCTGATTAATTTTTTGCATTCAGAATAACCAAGCCAGTCTCCGATATTACTAACACATTGATTAGAATAAGTTTTAAATCCTAACGTAAAACTCTCCCATTCTTCCCTGGAGCCTTGTGGCAATTGTTCCATGGAAGGAGGCGGGACCGCTTTGCGGGAAGCAGTTACACAGTTATCAAATAGGGAATTAAAGCTAAGAAGGGGTATTTGCCCTTCTGGTTCCTCTCCAGCAGAAGCCTGCAGCCCATCTGGAAGGCTTTTTCCGAATCTTGCAGATCCAATCGCCAATCCACCGCTCTCTTGTTCTATCCAAAATCTAGCTCGCATTCTGTGCCTAAAAGTAGCCAAATGCGCTTGGTAATGTGCCACAATTTTGTTTATTGCCGGACGGTTCACTTGCTTTGCTTTCGAGTCAAGTGAAACTATCGCACCCTGTATTTCATCAATGAATTTGCAGAATCTCGCAACTGTAATAAACGGCGGCATATCTTCTACAATCTGCATTTGGACTTCTACTGTTAACCTCAAAGTTTCGACGCACTTTTGAACATCGGAGTCTTTGGTGTCAGCTGTACTTAAGCCATCAGCATTAATTCCTCCTTCCGGAGGAGTAAATTCCTGATGCCAAATAGAAATGAACTCACTTTTAAGTATGCAAACAGGTCCGTCTGCTTCTGCAATTTCGAGTGATTCCCGAGCTCCGCCCGGACCTGCAAACCAGTTATCTGTTATTGTGGTAACCTGATCCATCACTCCATTCGCATACTGTTTCCAATCTTTTTTCCATTTGGGGGATGCCTGTTTATAAGTAGTATTTTCCTGCTTCAATAAACGACTACGCATCCAATCTAATAATTCATAGCACTGTACTTCGGTAAATGCTTGCCCATCGTTCGAGCAATGCCGCACCATTTCATTTATATCTTGCTCGAGAAGTTGACTTATTTTATCGGCCTGTTGTTCAGATAATTGATTAGTAAGTCGTTCAAGCAATTGCTCGTGTTCCTGCGAGCAATTATCCATTGCGATTGTGAAGTGTTGCAAAAAGACCTGTTCCGGCATTGCTGTAATTCTTCCATCTTCTGCCGACTCTGCAGGAACAGGCGCAAAGAAATCATCAACAGCTTTTTTAAGTGCAGCCCTATTATCATCATAAACTTTCTTTATTTTATCGGCCAGTTCCTTTGGTAGGTGATCGGCGTTACCAATGATCGGCCTGGATGCAGCTTCGAGTAATTTAAGGAATTCTAAGCATTGATCCTTGGTAACAGGATCCGGAAGAACATCATATCCATCTTGTAGATCCCGATTTGCTGCAGTACACGAGCTTGCAAATCCAGGCACTTTTTGCGTTAGCACTTCAAATGCTTGCTCGTGTTCTGCCTGATTTAAACCATAACCAACGCGGGCTTTATCGGTCAAGTTGGAGAATTCTTTCTTTGCGATTGTTCGTTTTGCCGCTTCTGGTTGTGGAAACCTCTGACGAATTACTTGTATTGCTTTTGCATATCTACCATTCCTGTCTGATATTAAAACTTGCGCCTGATCTGCTCCCACAATATTGTAAATTTCTACCGGTCCTATTGTCTGGAACATAGCGAGAGTTCTCAGGCACAATTCCAAATTAAGTCTTTCAGGCAAACTTGCATACAAAGAAACAACTTGTCGCTTGCGCTCTGCAACAATTCGATCTATGTATTTCATGTCCTGAGGAGAAGGTGGCGTAAGCTCCATTGGAGCATTTAAACAATCACCAAGTATCTGGCTAATATCATCGGACTCTATTGTAGGTTCATCTGCACCTATATTCTTCGCATCCCTGCATATGCCAGCATGTATCAAAGCCGCCCTCGCTCTGCATTCAAATCCAGTGATAGTGTTATCTGTGCACAGCCTAAGCCTTGTCACAAGTTCTTCTGGGAAGAACTGGTTGTTTTCATTAATTTTGGTTTGGCCCATTCTAAATGCACCAACTACTTGATCAATATGCTCCTGGGTAATTTGTCCAGGGAGTCTTTGAAACAATCTTTCCACGCCGTCCTGCATTACAGTGCACGCTCTTTCGTAAGCACTTTTAATATTAGCAGGTTGATCGACGATAATTTGCTTTACTTCATCAACATCAGATTGAATAGGCACATACATCATAAGTGCTTCACCATAAATCCTGCTCAGATCGTCTTTGGAAATTGTGCCCATTTTTAGCGCCTCAAAAGCCTCGCGCACTTCAACTTCAAGCTGATCGTAAGTAGCTCGCGAACCTGCTCCTAGTGCTTCGCGTATCTCTGTGTATTTACCTTCCAGCAAGACACCTGTTGGCTGTACTGCTCGAAGTAAATTAATCCTATTCAAACATTCAGCTAAAGTAATTCTATCAGGCAAATTCGACAATATTTGATTTACTATTTCCCCCCGTGTTTCGACTTCTGCCATTACAGCAACTGCCTCGTCATCAGATAACTGTTCCATTAGTTGCTGAACCTTCTCTGCTGCAGGCTCTTCTGCATCTGAATATTGTTCTCTTCTTCTTCGAAAGAAATCAGTTAATTTAACTGAACTTATTGTTGGACCTATTTCTCTGAACCGTTCTCTGACCTGACCTGCCATGAAGTCGCACGCAGCATCAACGCTTTTCCGTAATATATCTCCAATGGCAACATGCTTAATTCCAGCAAGAGCTCCGGTTAGTTCTAAATTTCTAATTATCTCTATTGCCCCTATGCAATCTGCTTCTGTAAGTTTGGCAGGAAGCCCTTGAATTACTGCGTCTGTAGCATTTTCATGCTGTCTCACCGCTTCCATAATGGCATCACCTTCATCGTCCGGAAGAGTCGAAGTCATTTCCCCTACTAATTGAAGTGGCGTTGCAGCGCTGCTTAATTGGTTGTCATACCTGTCTTCATATATTTTTGATAAAACATCATGACCTACAGTCGGCTCGCCAGACTCCGTAATTACTTCCGCTGGCTGACTATCTTTTTCAGCTCGTTTCGTAACCTCAAACATTGCTTTGACAGTCTTCCTCATTTGCTCGAAGGTCCCGTGATCGAACTGTTCAGAGTTTCTTCTAAGTGATACATCGCAACATGCTAAGTATTTTTTTTTCGTATTTGTGCCCCATTTTTCGTACTTATCTATCAATCGAAGACAATCATCCAGACTGAGGTGAGCAGGTATTCTTTTCAAATCTGCCGAAATTTTTTCTTTAACTCCTTGGCAAGCTTTTTTAAATCGCGCTCTGGTCATTCTGCTCCTTCCGCTTCCATCTATCGCCTCAAAAATTCTATTCAAAAGTTCAGTGGGAACATTAGGTTCCTTACTTATTTGCAAAAATTTTTCGCGTGTAATCGTATTCGACGAAGCTTCGATTCTTATCGGCCCAGTAGAAGCAACAACCCTTCCCCCTGCCGGAGTAGATCCGGTACTTGCTGCTTGCGCCGCTGCCGCTCTTGCAAGTTCTGCAAAGCGCTCTTTTATTGCCTCATCACACGCATCAATTACTGCTTGATTATTCGCAATATAAGCATCAGCTACTTCCCGCGGCAGTTCCGAAAGGGCATTCAAAGGAATCATTATTTCTGCATTTCTTTTTGCAAATTCAAGGCATGCTTCCAAATTCATTCTGTCATCAGGATTTCCTTCTGTAAAAAGTACCGCAGCGTTATTTATCACGTCTTTTGCGATTTCCTGCATCCAATCCATGCTATCTCCTTCTAAATGCCTATTACACAACGCAGCAAATTGTGCTTTTTTTGCTGGAGAAGCAAATCCCTCGGAAACATCAGACATCAGATCGATGACCTCTTTTCTTCTTATGGTCGGTGCTTCCGGTGCTTTTTCCGGACTCGGTGAAAAGAAGGCACGCATTGTCTGTTCTTCTAATGCAATTATTCTTTCTTGTCTTGCAACATACGGATCAACCACTTCGCTCGGCAATTCTGCTAAAGCATCCGTGGACAAAGTAATTTTCCTTCTTCTTTCGACGAATGCCAAACAATCATCTAAAGTCATTTGTGTTTCCGGTCCCTCTTCCTGATACAACACCATAGAGTTCCGCCCCACTTCATCCACTATTGCAGCAAACCGTTTCTTGCCATCGTCATCCAAATGCTCATCGCATATCCCAGAAAAATCTCCAAAACCATCATCTTCAAGCAGCTTAGCCGAGCCTATAAATAGCTCCATCATCTCGTTTCTTTTTATGGTAGATTCCTCCGATGCTTTTTCCGGACCAACGATTTTTGCATCCACTGCTCCTGTATTACTTACAGAATCCATCTGCCCATCTGCTCCAACGTGGAATGATCCGACTTGTACAAATCCATCGGGTCTTGTTGGTTCATCTACAACATCTGATCCTGCATCTCCATGAGATAGAAACCTTGCTCTTACGAGGCGTTCAGCTGTTGCATAAATCTGATCTAAATTATCCGCTTCGTATCGAGCAACAACCTGCGGCAATTTGCCCAATTCTTCGCCAGATACTACCAACGATTTAACCCTCGCTAAATACTGCAAGCATTCATCTAGCGAAAGATGGCTCGCAAGTGCTCCGAGCTCAATCGCAACACGACTCTCAATTTTACTGATTACACTAGGCATATCAGGCAACGACTTTCTTTCCTCAGACGTTAGTTGTTGCGCTACTCTTTCAAT
>NYYU01000040.1 GCA_002685955.1 Parcubacteria group bacterium
CAAACTTGCCGCAGAATTCCTTAATTGCAATTTCACCTTCTCCCTGAACAAGAAAATCGATATTAGGATTTTCAATGACTACCTCGGGTGCAACAGAGGGCGTGGTTCCACCGGCAAGGACAGGTATATTATTAAAGCTTTTCTTTACCTGTCTCAATAAACAATTAGCCCACTCATAATTATCCTCAAGAATACTAATCATTATTAAGTCAGGAGAGAATTTATTGACCTGATCAGTTAACATATCCAAAATATCCTTTTTTGTATGCGGGTCATAAAGATGACTTGTTTCTGTTTGCAATACCAAATTTAACTTTTCCCTGGATTTACTATCTGAATTATCACTTTGCATTATAAACGTAGTATCAAATAATTTTACGTCATGGCCTTCATTCTGTAAAATTGCAATAATTACTGCAGGACCAGTTGGCACCCTGCCATAACCAGAAGAATTAGGATAAATAAAAAATATTCTCATGAGCTATTACTTTCAGTTCGATCTCGGATTTAATAAGAAAACGGTAATTTACAATAATGAATATTACTAGTCAATATCTAGTCCTTCTACAGAATATTTTAGATAGTCTAACCTATATCTTGGAGGCCTCTTAGAAGGTTATCATCCATGTTATTAGGATTGCATAAAATAAACCGGTATATTTTTTAACTTAGCGATTTTATCCTATCAAAAATGTGAGGATCCTCTTTCAAGGACATTAGCGTTTTCTTTACCGTATCATCTTGCAATACAAAGCTCATAATTTTCATGCATTAACCTATTATCTTAAGAGAAGCAGAGAAATAGTGAGCACCTACAATCTTGATATCGCATACACTCAATTTAACCAAACAATTTCATGGCTGCATTTCTATCGAGCCGATTCTTTCGCAGAAAATCGTTACGCAGTTCTGATGAAGCGGCTTGATCGAACATCTCGTCATCAAGCATCATGCTCGAAAAAGTAGCTTCAAAGTCATCACACTGGGGGTCAACCCAAACTATCCCCCACCCATCACCGACAGATTTTCCTTGTAAATACTCACGGTCTGCATCTGAATAGTCGCTGCAATCTAGCATTCGACCTGAATATACGGAAGACATCACATCCGAAGGACTAAGCAAGATTAATCTTGAGGACAATTGCGCCAGTATCTCTAGGTGAATAAATGTCAGCTCAACATCTACTTCAGGAACAGCAATAAAGGAATTAATCATATAGTGATCTTTGAGAGCACGTGGATGCGGTCTAAAGAGAACTTTTGCCTGTGGCACTTCCCTACCGATCACACGGAGAATTTTCGTAAGAGAACGCTCCATCGACAGCGGGGATTTGAGAAAGTTTGAAGAATAGTCTTTGCTTCCAATAATGGAAAAGACCATGGCCATTTCCTTCTCTCCAAGGCGGAACAATTTTTCGCGCTCTATTACGGTTTGTTCACGAATAAAATCTTCCCACTCTCTACATAATCCTGGGACACCTATTATTCTGATTTTACTGAGACAATCACGACTCTCCCCATAATAACTGCTAACGAGATAAGACTGTTGGTCGTGATAAAGTATGAGGCCACTATCCCATTGCGGGAAAATATTATTCAGGATATTCAATGGTGGCCTGGCTTTGATGTTTTTATCAATAGACGCCTTAAAACGCACAGTATCAACTGCCTTATTCCCATGAAGGACATAGGCCTTCCCTCCTCGAATAGCCGTAAGAACAAACAAAACGGGCATGATTCCTTTATTGTATGTCCTCTTGTAGAAAAGAGTGGGCTTCTTTGATAGCACCACCCATAAAGTAAGCTTCATTTTAAAAAAAAGAAATTTAATTTTTCCCAATAACCGCAAAGACCATTTCTTTCTCCCACAGTACAAATAGGTCTTTCCACAAGAGTCTATCGCAGATTTATGATTGCGATTCATGGTGAGAAGTTCGTCTACATCTTTGGAAAAAAGAATAAATTTAATCCTTGCATCTGGAATATTCTTTTTTATAAAAAAAGCGAGAGGAGCATTTGCGTCGATCTCCAGAAAATTTCCTACAAAAAAAATGAATAGCATATCAGGGATATATGTGATAGAGAAAGCTCATGCCATGCGATGTCATACTACCCAGGCCGCAGCATAGGACACTTTATCGTTCTTGAAAAATGACAGGATAAGTTTCTTTTCTTATTTAATAGATTCAAGATCAAGTATGGCCATCTTATTTAACGACTCTCCCTTTTTAAGCGGCCTTTTAGTAGTACATACTCCGTTAATGAACCAAAACTTGAAGAAATTGTTTTTAAAACTCTAGATAATATTTAATTGTATAATCTAGCTTTAATGTTAGTAAGATTGAAACAAATTTTAATCAAACTTTCTAGCCACTACAAGTATATTCCCAGCTTTGTTGGTATGTGAAAGTAGTTTCTCAAATTCATTCTTAAAGTTTTCATTTTTTAGACTTTTCTCTAAAAATTGACCTAACTGCAACTCATAATTTTTATTGTTTTAATATACTTATCGATGTAGCTTACATCTAAAGATCCATTGGGGGTTTGGGTTTCTATAATTTCAAAACCAAATCTATTAAGTAGTATTTAATACTTCTTAAATTAAATAAATTTACATGTCCAGGGGGTAAAATTTGTACATGATTTGTCCCTGCGACAGCCCATTCAAAGCTATCAGTATTTGGAGTTGAAAAAACCAAAAACCCGCCATTTTTTAAAAGAGCCATTAAAAATAACTACTCAGCAAAAATTCCAGATTCAGCATTTTCCAAACAAAAAAAGAATTGCCTAACTCTCTGCTTTGTTTGTATTGTTTATAGTCCGCCAAAAAGGTTTCCATTTTAATAAATCCATTTTTCATCAAGTAGCCATTTTTTAATATATCCGTTACTTCATCATTTAGATTTGATTTTAGCCATTCTCGTTGCGGAGTAGCTACATAGTGTTTAACATCTGTGTTTAAGGTTACTCCAAAATGTTTTTGTAATATTTTTCTGGCAAGATACTTTGTTTGGCCGTTTCTCATCTTATATTGTGAAGGCAATGTGTACATTATTTCTATTAATCTATGGTCTAAATAAGGCACCCTTGTCTCCACACTATTAGCCATTGATGCACGATCTTGGAAAAAAAGAAGTTTTGGGAGCTTTTTCTCTTTTAAATCTTTGTACATTACGGATTTTAACGTGCTTAAATACATTGACCCCTTTTTTTTATCATCTCTATTTTTATGCCGTACTAATTCAAGCAGATCATCTGAACAGTAAGTATCACTATTAAGCATTGTACCGTCTGGAGCAATAACACTCTCTCCAGACAAAGTATTAACAAATTCTCTGTATTCTTCTGAATTATAGCATACATTCTTATTATGGAACCTGTTATAACACTCTAACTCTTTATTTAACAGATCTACATCATACTCCAGGTCCTTGAATAAAGCTGCGTAATAATATTGATAACCAGCAAAAACATCATCAGCACCCTCTCCTGCAAGCATCACTTTTATACCTGTATCTCTAACACTTTTCATCATATTATAAGCTGAAAGTGTACCCAGCCCACCAAGAGGTGCTTCAAAAAAATATATTGCCTCTTTAAGAATTTCAACCATATTATTTGAATCTAAATAAACAGGATGATGATCATGCAAATCCAACAAGTTGTTATCATAAACCCGACTAACTTCATCGTACTTTTTGTCCTTAAACCCAAAGGTAAAGGACCTTAAACGGTCTGCACCTTGCTCATTAAGCAAATAAAACAAAAGAGTAGAATCAAGTCCACTACTGAGACTGAGCCCTATTTCAACATCACCAACCAGGTTTAAGCGTACTGATTCCTGAAGAAGAAAGAGTGTTTCTTCATAGATCTCTGATTCTGATTTATAACTCAGGTCAGTAAAACTTATATCCCAGTAGGTGTGTATTAAGTACTTAAAACCATCCAATTGTACTTCAAGATATGTTCCGGGAGCCAGACTATAAATACCATCAATAAAGGTGTTTTCATTATGGCACAACAACCCATGTTCTACGTAATCATATAGTGCACAATAATTCATATCGTATTTATTAAGAAAGTACAAAATGCCCTTTATTTCAGATGAAAAATAAATATTATCACTTGTAATTTTGTAATAAAAAGGCTTTACACCAACACGATCTCTGTAAAACAATAATTTGTGATTTCTTTTATCGAATATAGCAAAAGCAAAAATTCCATTTAGTTCTGAGACAAATCTTGGTCCTAATGAATCATACAATTTTATGATCACCTCTGTATCTGAAGAAGTTTTCCAATGTATATCCTTATATTTTCTTTTAAGCTCCTTATAGTTAAATACTTCACCATTAAATAGCAGGATAGTACCAGTATCCTCAGAGATATAAGGTTGGTTCGCTTTGCTACTAAGATCAATAATCGCAAGTCTGTTGTGCGCAAATAAGAACTTATCTTTAATCATCATAGCAGAATAGTCAGGCCCTCTATGATGCAATAAGTGACATAGTTCCTCTTTAGAATACTTTATATTCAGAATATCCTCATTATAAACACCAGTAAATCCACACATAAGAACCCCTTATATATTTATTAACTACTTAGGCAATTGTAATTGTAGCATCCATAACACTTTCCAGACATAACCTTGCGCATTACTTAAGAATATACTTTTTCAGATTGTTGATTTTGGGTAGTATTTAACAGCAACTGGGCTATTGTGAAATCCTCCTCTTCATCAATATCAAATCCTTCAATCTTTGAAACTTCATAACCAATACAATTATCCACATCATAGATTCTTTTAGAAATATTGTAATGGTTTTTATCATTATCCAGAAAATTCTCAAGATATCGTTTCTTAATTACTCTACAGGCTGGACTCTCTTCCCAAACTTCAGGCCAATCCTGGCTACGCTCGATATCGTTAACATTCTTATCTTCTAAAGTAATAATCCCATTCTCTATAATTCCATCATGGCGTTTACGAACAATCGTAAATGGATGTGTTTTAGGCTTCATAATAGTAGTAACTGAATTGATCTGAGGTTTGCCTAATAATATCTTAAACATATCCTGGATTGTTTTGTGTTTTATGAATGGACTTGTTGGTGGTCGAAAAGCAACCATTTTCGGAATCCAGCCTTCATTTTCTTTAAACCATATCAATGCGTGAAGGAGTGCGGACAAAGTTGATGCTGTTTCAGTAGATAATTCTTCAGGTCTAAGAAAAGGAACTTCCGCTCCATATTGCAGGGAAATGTCCGCAATTTGACTGGAGTTAGTGGATACAATTACACGTCCGCTCTTTGACCTTAAAGCTTCTTCTATTGCATAAGCTATTAAGGGTTTCCCCCCTAGCAATCTTATGTTTTTGTTTCTTGCCCTGGTTGACCCACTTCTAGCTGGAATTAAAATCAGATTATTTGCAAAATCTAGACTGTTTAAAGCTTTTCTCTTCATCTATAACGAAGAACTAACGGACCCGAGGCATTCTTTACATATAGCCACAGGATCTTCTTTGATTAATCCCCTTCTTATCGATTGTATTTCTTCAGAATCCCAGATTTCTTTAAGACTCATTTTGTATAAATTACCGATTATCAGCTTTTTACTAAAAAAAATAGAACAACAGGCGGAAACATCACCATTTGCAAAAACAGCAAGCCTTTGAAAAGGCATTCTACAGTCCATTCTTATATTTTCATTTCTCTTGTTATTAATGTTTACAAGCTCCTTAAAATCTATAAAATCAACATATTCTTGAAATTCCTTTAAAAACTTCTCTTTATCACCTATATCCTCCTCTGAATGATAGTAGCTCACCCTGATCAGGGGAAGATCTTTTTTTAAATCTACTTTTTTCTGATTAATATATTTTACAATACTGCGCAACCTATTGAAGTAGTCTATGCCTTTTAAGGCTATGTATTTTTCAGGTGTTCCCGCATCTATAGATATGCCTATAAAAGTGGCATGACTATCCAGTAAGTCTCCAACCATGTCTTTCGTTAATAAGGTCCCATTTGTAATCAATCTAATATCCAAAACACCATTTTTATACGCAAGATTAATCATCTCACACAAATCCTTTCTCATAAGACATTCTCCTGAAAAACCAAGGTTTATGGCCCTTAGTCCATGTCTTTGTCCTTCGGATAAAACCTTTATATAAAGCTTCATAGGAAACTCCATACCTGTATTAACTTTATACCCCAATCTATTTTGCATGTCTTCATTCCGAAAACAGTAAATACAACGCAAATTGCACGCATCTATGACTTCTATATCAATATGAATAGGGAAGTCAGGCAAATAATTACAGCCAGCCTTTTCCCATAACTGCCGGTATTCTTTATATGGTTGTCCCAGGTGTTTTAGATAAATATTTTCTGCCTTTTCCTGATTTAATCTTTTAGTCCATTGAAGCTTTTCCATATGTATTTAACTTTTTGATACTGAAGATTATAAATTTATGAATAAATAATGAAGCCTTTAACCACTTTAACCCATTTTATCATGTCTATCCCATCTTCTTGTTTTTATAAAGTAGTTCTGAAAGCCTCCATCCCAAGTCAGAAGCAACATTTATTGTTGCCTCCTCATCTACTACAATGTGGCCAACTTTTCCGCCTATGATTTTCTTTTGTTTTCTAAAAAATGAATAATCAACTGTAATTAGCCCTGGAGTTCTTCTATAAAGGAATTCTCTTTCAAGTGTGAGGGTATGGTCTCTCCCGTTTATGGGCACAAGCCCATTACCCTCATGTTTATAAATTAGAGAGCTCTCAGGCATAACACCAATGACAGAATCCACCTCAAAGAAATAAAGAGTATTGATGAGTTTATCAACATACATAGTCTTTCTCAAAGGATATTCTATATGATAAATTGTAATGGTATCCGGCACGTTAATTTTCTCTTTATAGTTTCTAACTATATACTCAATCGTACCTTCGATATGGGTATTAAGCTGCGCCAATTCCTTAGGCCTGTAATCTACTATTATTTCATAGGATTGCTTCTTTAAATAATTTATAATCCTGATATCTGGTGACGAAACAACTATGTTAGAAATGTTTTCGGACGCCAAAATGGTTTCTATAGCTATATCTATTATTGTTTTATCACCTAACTTTTTTAGCGCTATAGGTTCAAGCAAATCCATTCCCCTTACCGGCATAATACAAATATGGTTCTTTTTTGAAACATCTTTATGAGATACATGCTTTTTGATAATCCTATGCCTAGTAGATAATACCCTATCTTGCTTTTTTGTGAGGTTCTGAGAGTGTTGTCGATAATAAAATAATGGTAAATTTATATTACTCACCTCAAACTTTTTAATAAATTTTAACCAAAGTTCAAATCCATCTTGACACTGGAACTCTTCCGAATAACAATCAGCTTCTAACAGAAACTCTTTTCTAATCATGGTACATGCCCCATGTGCCGGTTGATCATAAAGTGTAACATCGTTCTTGAAATCGTGCCTTCTTACCAATGAAATAACGCTTCCAAACTCATCTACCAGATAGTAGTCAGAAAATATCAGTCCGCATTTACTATTATTTAGTCCATTGCTCATAATCATGAGAGCGTTTTCATCCAAGTAATCATCAGCATCGAGACGCATGATATACTTACCCTTAGAAAGTTTTATGGCTATATTATTAGTAACATTTAGGCCCTTATTTTCTTGATATATTGTGGTTACTTTTGAGGTATTTTCATATTTCCCAATAACCTCTTTTGAATTGTCAGTTGATCCATCATCTATGATGATCAACTCATAATCACTAAACGTTTGGTTCAATACTGAATCTATAGATTTTGCAATATACTTTCCATAATTATGGTTTGTCATATACACAGAAACAAGCGGACTTTCAATACTCGTTTTCATTTCCTGCTCCAGTCAATCTCTGTAATTACCTGGACATGTTCTTTCCTCTGCTTAACTTTTGAATTAATCTCAAGCTTTTCAGGATACTTTTCAAAATAATTAACAATATCATTCATTGTATAATCATGTCCCTTGCCACAGTTATGCATATAAGCAAGTAAGTCTTTAATGAGATTATAGTCCTCCTCTGCATCAAGAGTTAATCTGTAATCTCTATTGTGTTTAGTTGGCACAACTAAGGATGCAGTCTTAAACTGGTCTTTATTATCTGTAATATATCTCGTAAGATATTCACTGCCATTACAGTCTTTACTCATCTTGTACAAAAACCTCAAAGTGTCTGCACTAAACACCTCCACCTCGGTACCACTCGGCAGTTGCTTGGCATCAGTATATTCCGCATTATTTGCCAGATGGCATTCTATCGACTTAGAAATGTATTCAGGATCTACAAGAATATCATCTCCCGTTATTCGCAAAATCACATCGAAGTCAGGATTACCCTCAACGGCCAACATCATTCGAGATAAAACATTCTCTGTATCACCTCGATATGTCCTAAACGAATACGAGACCGCAAGCTTAAAAAGCACCTCATCTTCGCTTTCGTTTGTTGTGCAAAAAGCTACTCGATCTATATACCCTTTTTTTAACGCAAGTTGTACACGGTCAAAAAGATGACAAATTGCGGGCAAACCATTTATATCCAGGATGGCCTTCTGCGGTAATCGTGAAGATTGCAAACGCGCAACAATGACTGCCATAACCTTATGATCAGTGTGCTTGTTTGTTAAAGGCTCATCCTCCTCAAGTGACGAAATAATTCTTCTTCCAACTATTTTTTCAAATTCGGGTGTATCTGCATTTAAATCTGCACGTTTCATCTCGATATCAGATTCTTGTAATATTTCATAAGGCTTTAACCCCTTTATCGCTACCCATTTTTTCTTAGTTTGTGCTCTATAAGTCCTCTCAGACTCTGAGAATTTTTCAGGATTCATTCCGATTGCGGTCTCTGCCACCCTAACATTGCGTACAAATCTTGAAAACTCATCAGGATTAAGAGATGAGTAGTAATCCACACCTCTAGCTGATCGATCTAATGTTACGTGCTTCTCCAAATATTTTATTCCGTATGGAATTGCCATAAGTGGAAGTATCGTTGAGAAAATATCATCACCATCAACGTGGTCCATATACCCTAATGAAACAATATTGCCATATATTTGCTTAAGTAACCTAAGCCTGGAAAGACATGTATCATCAATTTTTGTCGGGTAAGCTTGAAATCCATGAAGGAGGATTATCTCTTTTGCATTTCTAATTGAATTGACAACATTCAAAGCATAAGATATTTCAAGGAAAGTAGATCCTCCAGTTGCAAAAAAGACTTTCTTTTCTTGCTGTGATAATATATTTAATAACTTTGTGTTACATAGATCAGAGGAATGGACCTTATAACCATCAATGTTATTATTCTTTGCTGTCTTTAAAGCGTTTATACCAAAAACATCCGCATATATTTTGGCCCCTAGCATTTTAACTCTCGCCAATAAATCATTCCAAACATCTTCGGTAAATGATTGCTTTTTGAAGTGATCAAATCGGGAGTGTGTCTTTACTATGAATTCTTCAGCATAATAAATCTGGAATTTTACCGAATCAGCCCCGGCCTGTACGGCAGACTCGGCTAGTTGAAGAGCAATTTCAGGTTTCCCTTGATGTGCATTAGCAACTTCGGCAATTATTTCAACTTGACACATTTTCTAAATCTTTCAAAACTTTGAAAAGAACAATTAATTATTTTTGGATGACCATCAGTAAAGGCCTCAGAAGTCCCTTGCCTGATGCTACGGATCCACAAACATATACTTTTTTCATTTGATAATCAGTTTAAAGAAGCGAACTGCTTAATCCTCAATGTCTTCTAAACGTATTAAGTCTCCCGCTTGCACACCACGAATAAGCCTTTTACCAACAACCTTATCAATCTGATCAGGGGACAATCCCCATGACGGTCTTAAATAAGTTAACCATTCTATCTGAACAGGCTTTCCGGCTGGTACATTCACTGCTGCCCCTATAGACCGACGCATATGCGAACGCATTTTTTCATCCGAATTCCCATGCAATGTTTTTTTGCATCCCATATAAGCTTCTGCTTGACGAACCATTTTAACCAGTTGACTCATATCCTCCGAGTCTGCAGAGATGGCATGGTCATGAAAGGCCTGATTCTCCTTTCTGTATGTAAAGTGTTTTTCCAGTACTTTTGCACCTGATGCTACAGCCAGTTCACACGCCTTGATACCTAAAGTATGGTCTGAATAACCGACAGGAAGATCAAATGTTTCCCGGAGCCAAACGATCCTTTTAAGATTCGCTTTATCAACAGGCGTAGGGTATGCGGTAACGCAGTGTAGTAAAATGAGTTCTCCCTTTATTCCTGCATCTGGCCGCAAATCTAAAATCGTATTTAAGACCGCTTGAATTTCCTTCTTTGTTCCCAAACCGGTAGAAATAATCATAGGTTTGTTTTTTGAAGCAATATATCGTATTAAACTGAGATAGGTTAAATCGCCTGATGACACTTTAAAAAGAGGAACAAATTCATCCAGAAAATCTACATCATCAAAATGGAAGGGTGTTGAAAATAAGATCACGCCACTTTCACTTGCAATAACTGCCAATTCCCTAAACTGTTCATAAGAGAGTTGATATTTTTTTGTCCTTTCATAACGCTCTGATTGAACCTTAGAAATATAATGCTCTATTCTAAATGTCTGGAATTTTACGGCATTTACGCCACACTTTGCCGCAAGTTTTATTAGTTTGGCCGCAGTGTCAAAGTCACCTTCATGGTTTACGCCAATTTCTGCAACAATCCATGTTTTTTCTAAATTGTGAAAATTTATACCATTAACACTTATGTCTTTCATAATATTCTTGATACGGGAACCTTTCTCCCATGAAACCCACCATAATCCGTTTAAGTTTGAAAGAATCAGTACCAGGATAGTTTAAACCATTAATCGCAGTAGGACAAATACTAATATCCATATTCTTAAGCACACTTATTACATGTTCACTAATATGTTCTTTTTCTCCCTCCGGGTATGCAAAAAGATCAATAGATCTACAAAGATAATCTTCTAAATATTTCTTACAATTATATATTTCATTGTTTAATTCATCATCATTAAGAAAGGTAAGAATCTCATGATTAACAGTATGGCCTCCAACCTCAAATAAAGGCAGGGCATCAAGATTACCAAGATCTGTTGTTGTGAGGTTGGCATAATTTGGCACATCATTACCGTTATCATTTACTTCTGTGCTTGCCTGCAATGACAGTAAAGCCGCTGCCCGTCTTTCTGGTGACATTTTCTTTAATTCAGCTTTAATGTCGATAACAGCTTTCTGCTTTTGCATTTGACCTCTCACTGAGAAACCAGCCAAACCATTATTCAACTTAAGCTCAATATATTCTTTTGGTGTAATGTTAATGAAGTGCTCGATCTGATCCGTCCAAAATCGCACGTTATTACCCACAAATCCTGTCGAAATAAAAAAGGTGGCTGGTATTTGATACTTTTTTAATTTCGGAAGTGCAACGTCATGTACATTTTTATAGGTATCATCAAATGTTACAGCAACACTATTCGACGGTATAGATTTGTCTTCTTTTAAATATTTCACCATGTCTCTCAGTGTTAATGGCGTCGCATTCTCTTTAAGGTAAGCCATTTGAGACTCAAATTCATCTATGGGTATATGTTTTTTTGAGAAATTTTCTATACCTTTTGATGCAGATGCTGTAACACCGTGATACAAAAGAATTTTGGCAGCTGATTTATTTTCACGCATTATGAAGGCCCTTTGTATATTCAATAAAATTGTTACAGGCCACGTACTCTTTTTCCAGCGGAATAGCCGAGTAATAAGAACCTTCTTTTTCTTGACGGTGGCTTTCAAGACTGGCTTTCTTTTTTTTAAAATCGGCTAAAATTGATAGAACAAGCCTTGTTGCTACAACTGTCCCTATGTATCTTAAATGGTATATCTTATTATCATGTCCTATTTTGATGTACTCCTGGGCCAAAATACCTCCTGTATCCAGATCATCGTCAACATAATGGATTGTTACACCAATTTTGTCGTACTGATTATGATAAATCGCCCATAGGTCAGAATCCAGTCCACGGTATTCCTGAGAAACACCTCTGTGAATATTTATTGTTCCCCACTTGGGGACATTAAATACGTGAGGTTTAACCGGACCAACTCCGAAAGTAATCCCTATATCTGGCTCAAGTGCTTTTACATATTCATCAACACCAGTTTGATTAACTCTGTAAACTTCAACAACCTTCTCACCGATATCATCTGATAGCTTCGAAGAGACGCCTCCCTCAGCAGGATCAAAGAACTTTTCTTCATATTGATTCATTTCTCGCTCAAATACAGGACCGGTTGGATAATCTTTTTTCAATCGAAACCGTTCATATAACACACCGACTATGTTAAACTGTTCGTTTAACTTGTTAATAAAATAGGTATGGTGCTTGGTTTTGGTGCTAAAGATTACAATTTTCACGTTTATGAATTATTACCTTTATTTTGCTGTTACACTTGCTAATTGAGCTTGTGTACTGCTCCCCACTAAGCAATATTAAAAACATTTGTAAGCAGTGATTGTTCTTTCTCTACTAAGACGGAGTAGAATAGTTTAAAAAAGAATGAGGGTAATCTTTGTTGTAGTTATCAACTCACCTTGTAAAGTTCTCCGTAAACTCAAATAGTGATAAGAACTCATTAATCCAGACAAATTCTTCATTAATCCTCCATAATTGTGATTAGGGTAAAGTCTGATTTTAGCCACTAAAATTTGCGATGAGTATAATAAATCTGAAATTTTACCGAATCAGCCCCCGGCCTGCACGGCAGACTCGGCTAGTTGAAGAGCAATTTCAGGCTTTCCTTGATGTGTATTAGTAATTTCAGCTATAACTTCAACCATCACACTACCTGGTTATTCAATTTCTCCCACTGGTAAGTTTCTTTAAACTGACACTTTTTACAGATTGGAACATACCCTAGTTTACCTTTAACGTGCAATTGACGCACTGCACCTAATATCTCACCAGCCCAGATCTCTTTTATATGCTGATTATGTTTTGTAAGTTTGACAAAGGGCTTACACATCTTTGCATTGCTCATACCTTCATACCCCTTTTTTCGGGTTTTTATTTTCTGAAGGACCTCATTAAAAGATTTCCCTCCTTCTTTCAGTGCACTTATATCTAGGCATCCAATAGGATACTGACATCCCCAATCGTAACAACACATATAAACCATTCCATTGTAAGATACTATCATCCTCTGATAAATCTGCTCACAAGGAAGTCGACTTCCTTTAGAAACAAAGAGATGGCCTTTCATATCCTTCCAGTAAGGAGTATCCATTGGCAAACCTCTATCTTTACAAAATGCAACTAATCGCTCTCGCACTAAAGGGTCAACATCAGAAAGATTGCCGCCTCTTTCTGTGTACGCCTTTATGGCAACATCATCCACACAATCTGAAAATATTTCAAAATACTCATCCTGCTCATAGTATGTTTCTTCTGTAAGTACCATCTGAATCTTAGTCCTTGGGAATGGAGACCTCATAGTGTCTCGAATCTCAGCAAAGCGGCGAATATTCCCATATACCTTTTCAAAGCAATTTTCTTTAAAGCGTCCGGGACGCATTATTTTGTATGTATCTTTTGTTGCTCCATCAAAAGAATATATCATAATATCAAGACCTGCTTCAATTAAAGCTTTGCTCTTTGATTCCGTAAGGGTAACAGCATTAGTATTAATGACTGTTTCCAATATACCCTTTTTTTTTGCATAATCGATGAAATCAGGCAAGTTAGGATGTAAAAGGGGCTCACCACGCCAATTGAACTTTATAGAATACACGTCGAATTCTTTACATTGATCAATTATGCGATAGGCTAACTTTTTATCCATTAGTTTGTCAGGAGTTACTATCGCCTGCCGATAGCAAAATGGACAAGCCAAATCGCAAATTGCTGCTATTTCTATATCAATATTTAAGGGAGGACAATTGGTTGCCTGGTAATATGAATTACCAAGTTTATTTTCTATAGCGTATCCTGGATTACCTCTCCATCTTGATCGGTATGCACGGTAACGTCTAATAAACTCATTTAGTAATTCCTCTTTTTTCCCACTCCCTTCACTTTCTAACAAGTACCGAAACGCCTTGTTATGTTCCATATATTTAATTGCATAATCTAACTTATCATTTTCCAAATCCCGCTTACCCTGAATAACATATTGCCTTTTATTATTCGCTTTATTTCTTTTATTTATCATATCGGTTTATAAGACGGGAAATATACCCTAAACATGAGGTAATTTGATATCCCTAACTCATTAAAAATCAAACCATTTACAACTGAATTAGTTTTTGGGGAGCAGGTCATGCTTCTAATGAATAAAGAATTGACTCATTTTTTTCAACTCTTTTACTTATAACATGAGACAAATAACACCTCTGCGTTTCAAAGTTAATGAGTGAAAGAGAAGCTACTCCAACATAATAATCTGCTTTTTTGGGCCTGATTAATAAAAATATCCTATCTTTGTTTCTTCTTACTTGCTCTAAATATGCCCTTTAGTCATCAGTCTTATTAGGAAATACGCCATGATTAAGATAGCGAGTTGTCTCTGTATCATTAAACCAATGAGACCATTCCCTATAACATCTTCATCGGCGTTAGGTATGCAAAGGTCAATTGTTTCACCCTGTATAAAAGGAAATAGCTCTCGATTGTTAAGAACTTTGATTCCAGGCATAAATAAAATATTTTACTTAAAACCTCTTCCAGATTGAGACATGTCGTTTTATATTATTGACGAACTGACGCCGCACGTATTTTGTTTTACTTTTCATTTGATTCTATCCGGACTTCTAAAACAAATGAGCCAAAAACTTCCTGAGAATAAACCTTATTTCATACATCCTTAATAGATATAAAAGATGGTAAGGAGTGGCTTTCACTAAAAAGCAAACTCATATAAAACATCATAATTAACATTACTTGGCGATGATTCTACAGCATCGATAAATTCCTTCTCATCAAAGGCAATTCTTCCATCAGCAGGATATGCCTCCACTATACGGCATCTTTTCTTTATTAATTCAAATGCCCTTGAGTACCAGAGGTATCCTTTTACATTCAACAGAACTATAGGCCTATTCGTAAGTAATGAAAACCCAAAGGCAGTACTATATGGAGATGAAAAAACAAGACAATCTGCATTTTTGTACACATCCTCAAGTTTTTCTTTTAAAACATCATCAGCATACATTTCAAAAATACCATACGTTTCATGCATTGTTTCCGGACGTGGTTTGTATATAGTATAATAACCAGCTTTCTTTAAAATTTTAATCATCTGAATTTCGTTATAAAGAAAAGAATAAGTATGATATTCAGTATCTTCTTGATAATATTTGTTTCCCACTGTACCTACTACCATAATTATTTTAATTTTATTTACAGGTGGAACGCTTTGTAATCTACCAAATAATGGCTTATAAATATTATTTTTTACATGTCCTATATTAGGCATTTTATAATCAGGCATAAAGTCTTTTGCTGACTGCTTGATTATTTCTTCATGCCCTTTAGATGTTACAATAAGTTGCTCTACCAAAGAAAGCTCTATTTGTGGTGTTCTAGGTGAATAACAATGGCTATAATTACCTCCATGTGAAAACCCTATTACTCTACCTCCAGCATATCTCCATGCCGAACAAAAAAGTCTATGTATTTGGTTCCCCAACCCAGTAACTAACAGGTTTTTGGGTTTATGTTTACCAAAAACACGTATATTTTGACGGAAATAAAACAAACTATTTCTAAAACATTCTTCAACATTCTTTCTCAGTAATTCAAAAGCTGAATTGTCTATTATTGGATGCTGTTTTCTAACTAAATCTAAAAATATCATAATATAGTCCATCATCTCAACATATTGAGAATCATTATTTATTTCCACCGAACCTTTCTTTGCAAATATCATTGATGGTAAACATATTGGAGCAATTCCATTTTCTCTACAAAAAGCCACTACCTCATGCTGTGTTCTATCCCCTATAAAATAGTATGGTTTTGAAATATTTTTTAAAAAGTTTTTATTTATCAAATGTCTTGGCGAAATATTATACTTAATCGTTCTCAAAATATTTTTAGCTCTCTCTTGTGGTGTCAGCTCGGATATTCCTTTACCAATCAAATTCATATTAGAAAGACCTGTAAATTCATATGTTGAAATGTCTGATGGAATTTTTTCTTTTTTCTGTCCCATTATGTAATCATATCCTTTATCTTTCAATCGAATAAATCTTAATAACTCCAAGATATATAGTGAAACATGAATGGGTATAGTAATATTAGAGATAACTATCAATGAGACTACATCACTTTTGTATGTATTTAACGCAGATAAATAAGCATTTAACACTCTTTCATAAATAGAGTAGTACTCTTTTCCCGTAACCGGTATATAATAATCATCCATCCATTTTTTGATCCCTAAATTTTTTATCCCAGCAATGTCTATAGGGTATATCTTTTCCATCTTTTCCATCTTTTCCATCTTTTTCTCTTATCTATGAACTAACTTTCTCAACCAGTACCTTATCCACAAATTTACCTTTGTAAAACATATGGCTCTTTAATCTTCCAGCTTCATTATATCCAGCATTTAAAAGGGTAATTTTTTCAGAGTTTGAAATAAATCCACTGGAATGCCTATCGCTTGTAACTACAAAAACTTTAAATCTCTGTTCTTTCAACTTTAATGATAATCCGGTTAATAGTGGTTCTCCACCAAACAATATCCATTGATCAATCTTCCCAAAATTCATTTATCTTACCCCCTTGCACAGACTATTTATCAATATGTTCATTTAATTCTTCATCTTTTCTTTCTGTATATTAAAATGTCATCCATCCATACACCGTCAAGAAAACTGTTCTTTAAGGTATGAAGAGCATCTACAGGCGAGCATACAATAGGTTCGCCATGAAGATTAAAACTGGTGTTTATTACTCCTCCTACACCTGTTAATTCTTTAAAAGCTATAAGCATTTCATAAACAGTACTATTTTGTCCCGGAGTTAGAACCTGTGGCCTTCCTGTTTTATCAAAATCGTGCAACCCTCCTGAGATTGATTTTATTCCTTCGACTGTTGCTGGAAGAGCTACCATCATGAACCTTGAATCTGAAAAATCAGGTTTGTCAAAATACCGTTCAAAATCGGTATCCAGCACCATGGGAGCAAAAGGCATCCAGAAATCTCTGTATTTAATTTTTTGATTGATTCTATCAACAATCGTGGCGTCTCTTGGATCAGCAAAGATAGACCTGTTACCAAGCGCCCGCTGCCCAAATTCCATTCTACCTGAACACCGGGCAATTACTTCTCCTTTAGCAAGTTTCCCAGCAATTATTTGTGGAGTTACATTATTAATTACTCCAAAATCATCACTTTTTTCTGCTTCTTCACAAGATTGTTCAAGATCATCACTATCAATATCCGGGCCAAGATAAATCGATTCTATCGGAGGAATATTGTCTGGGTCCTTGCCGTTATCAACAAAATGCTTTTCAAGCAATGCATAAGAAGCTCCCAGGGATAACGACTCATCACCACCTGAAGGAGGGACCTGAAGGGATTTAACAAAAGGTTGCATTGCCAAAAGCCCATTGAGCTTTACATTCATTGCCACCCCGCCGCTGTAACAAAAATGAGAAATACCAAAGTTTTTTGAAATTTCTTCAAACCAGTCCAGAGTGATCTTTTCCACCATTCTCTGAACCGCTCCTGCAATTCCATCAAAACGATGTCCGGTTAATACTTTTTTAAAATGAAAATAGAGATCTTTAGTCTTTAATTTTGGAACAATTAAATTATTTTTTATTTTGAACATATCCTTAAAGGCAGACCAACTTTTTTCCACTTCCCGTACGGTAGCATAGGGAGCAAGCCCCATAACCTTATATTCATGCTCCGCTGTTTTCATGCCTAATAACAGAGTAATATATCTATAGACCCTACCAAGATTAGAACAGTTATTCCTGTTAATTTCCATAAGAGGCAAACCTGCATCTTTCAACCATACTGTCCCATTCGCCCCATCCCCACCTCCATCATTCGTTAATATCGCAACTTTTTTATTTCGAATCGGTGATGCATAAAAGGCATACATAGCATGACAGGTATGATGGTCGATAAGTTTTACTTTTTCTAAATCAACTCCCAAAAATGAAGCTGTGAATTCTCTTCGCATTTCTCCAAATTGTCTTGATCTTTCAGGAACAGGGAGAGTGCAATCTATCTCCTCAATAGGATAATGTGTGCTAAGTTTTGCAAATTTTTCATTTTTCTTCAAATTGAGATAAAAGCTACCTGGTGGTTTATTTTCATAGAAGATTGGATACCAATATTCATCTTGTTCTTTAATCCAATCTTCTATGGAAAAACTTGACTCGCGTTTTACCCGAATTACATTAGGATCAAAAGAAACCGTGGCGATTGCCACTGCATCAATTTCTTCCCCTTTAACTCCCGCTATCTCAAGGCAAGACTCTATAGATTTTCTTGGGAAATCAATAATATTCTTTTCCCTTGTAAATCTCTCTTCCTGCACCCAGGCAATTATTTTTTCATCACTTAGCAGGCAGGCAGAAGCGCAATGTCCATCATGGATACCTAAAATCAACATACCTTACAATGTCCCCTTTTTAAGAATATATCGATGTTCACCATCACCCCACATTTCTTTTGCTTGAGGAGTTTTAGCGGTCAGCATACTATCCAGATCAGTGTGCCTGCCCCGTCCGACCAAGTCTTCCGGGCGGGCAGCTTTGCCGCACTATATTCTTATCCTGATAGTCTTAAACGCCTCGGCTGCCTCAAATCCCATCTTTACTCCCCAGTACTTAGCATTAAGTTCTACTGCCTTTAAAGAACGGGGGTGAGGAAAATCTCTTAATTCTGTTTCATATTCTTTTAACGCATTGATTTTAATATCTAAACTTTTATTTACGTCCACAAAATAATCCGGCATAAAATATGTCAATGAAGAAGGCGCATTCCATTCAGTAGAAGATGGTATTTCAAATGAATAAATCTCCTTCACGCTCTCATTAATTATAGGCCTACATGCAGCCATGACAGCCTTAAAGGTTATCTGATGATCTATATTCAAATCACCTATATGATGGGTAAATACTATATCTGGTTTAA
>NYYU01000041.1 GCA_002685955.1 Parcubacteria group bacterium
AAAGGTAATCCTTTTTGCCCCAAGCCCTAAATATTTCTCTGCATAGCCAGGCAAACGATGCAATCCTTTTGTCCGTAAAATCACTTCGCCATAAATAAGCCCAATTAAAATACTAACTAGGCTTAAAACAAGAAAATAAAAAAGCATTACCCAAATGCCAACCCGAGCGGTGATGTAAGGCAAGCTATAAAGGCCTACCCCGATAATACTTCCAACTAAAGTGGATAATGCGTAAATAAAACTTCTTTTCATTGAATTTTAAATAGGTAAATAGCCTTGGCCAACTAGCCAACTAGATAGATAATAGAAAATTATCCCCCAAACAACCGCAATGGCTAAAATAATTTTAGCCTCTTTTTTTAACTCTGGTTCAGTCCAAAAAGCGATTCCGATAACTAATCCAGAAAACACCGGATTAAGTAAAGCAATCACAATACCAATCCAAAGCCACTTTTTACGAGATTTTAAACTCAGCTTTTCTTGTTTTGATGAATCATCCATCGCTTAAACCACCTCCTCCCATTAAATGTAAATGAAGATGGTCAATAATTTGACCGCCGCCTCGACCAACATTGAAAAATAAACGATAACCTTTCACAGCTATGCCTTGTTTTTTAGCCAAACTTTTAGCTAAAAAAATCATTTGATTTATTAACTCTCTATCTTCTTCTTCCAAATAGTTAATCGATTCAATGTGTTTTTTAGGAACAATTAAAAGATGAACTTTCGCTTGAGGATGCATATCCTTAAAAACAATTATTTGCTCATTCTCAAAAACAATATCAGTTTTTTGTTGATGATTAGCAATTTTACAAAAAATACATTCTTCCATATTAATTATTCTTAAGTCTTTTTTTTACTTCTTTAACCACTTTAGCCAAAGGCACAACTTCCTGACTGCCAGAAACCATATCTCTGATAATAATTGTTTCATCCAGCGCTTCTTTTTGTCCCAAGATTAATGCCAGCCGGGCTTGCCGCTTATTGGCTATTCTAAGCTGAGATTTGATAGTATCTCGACTAAAAGAGCTGGCTGTTTCCAATCCGGCTCGACGCAATTCTTCGAATAATCCCAATGACCTTTTTTTACTAAGCTCACCTAACTGAACTAGAAAAATAAGGGGTCGATTCTTAGAAGCAACTTTAATTTCTCTCGCCTTCATTAAATTAATCATCCTGTCCAGCCCCATGGCAAAGCCAACCGACGGTGTATCTTTGCCGCCTAAAAGCTTAATCAAATTATCATAACGACCGCCGCCGCCCAGAGCAATCTGTCGCCCCTCTTCTTCTTCCGGCCAAAATTCAAAAACAGTTTTAGTATAATAGTCTAATCCTCGAACTAAATATGGATTTAAAATATAGGGAATTTCTAATTCATCTAAATACTCCAAAACATTCTTAAAATGACCGTTACAATCTTCACACAAATAATCAATAGTTTGAGGCGCTTGAGCAGCTATCTGCATACATTTACTCTCCTTGCAATCCAACAACCTTAAAGGATTTTGCTGAAGACGCCTTTGGCAATCAACGCAAAGTTGTTTTTTCCTACTGCGATAAAAACTTACCACTTTTCTCCGATAAGCTGGCCGGCACCGGGAACAACCAATACTATTAATCTGAGTAATTATCTCCTTAAGACCTATTTCTTTACTAATAGAGAAAAATAGTTGGATTAACTTAGCGTCAAGGATTGGATCATTCTCTCCAATAATCTCAAAATTAGCCTGATAAGATTGTCGATAGCGCCCCTTTTGAGCTCTTTCATAGCGAAAAATAGGACCGAGGCTGTAGAGCATTACTGGATGCGGCAGACTAGACAAACCGTTTTCCAGATAAGCCCTCATAATGGCTGGAGTAAATTCGGGGCGTAGGGCCAATTTTTCGCCACCCTTAGTTCTTAAGGTATACATTTCTTTTTCAACAATATCAGTATAAGCGCCTATTCCCTTTACAAATAAGTCCTTATCTTCAAGAATAGGCGTATCTATCCGCTTGAATCCATAAGTTCTGGTCAAGTTTCTAATTACTTTCCTAATCTTTTCCCAATAGGCCTGGTCTTCAGGTAAAATATCCCGCATTCCCTTAGCGGTTTGAAATGACCTTTTAATTTTGGGCTGTGATTTAGTAGGCATAGATTTAATATACTGCTGCTACATCAAAAGGCCAGGCTCGCAACCATACTCGACCGATAATATTCCCCTCTGAAAGAGGACCCCATTGACGAGAATCAGAACTAGCCTGACGATTATCTCCTAAAACAAAATATTCTCCTTGAGTTAGTTCAATCTTAATTATCCCCCGAGTAGAAATATCTTGAGGCAAATAAGAAGATTCATCTAAAATCATTCCTTGAGGAAATTCCTCATTATAAATAATTACTTGTCCACCCTTAACCTCTACTGTTTCATTAGGCAAACCAACAATTCTTTTAATATAGTACTGAGATGTATCTAGGGGATATTTGAAAACAATTGTTTCTCCTCTTGCTGGTTGATTAAAACGATAGCTGATTTCATCAATGACTAAATATTGGCCACTGTTAAAATTCGGCTCCATAGAAGCGCCTCTTACAAAAAATGGCTGAATTAAATAATAGCGGATGGGAATAATAATAGCTAAAGAAATAACTACTATCTTAGTTATTTCCCAAATAAAAACGATAAGTTTTCTCATACCATAATACTAACTAATTTCTCAAAAAAAATCAAATCTGTTATAATTATAGATAATGACTCAAGATCAACAAATCAATCACCTAGTCAAAAAAGGGCTATTTGACTATCAATTAAAAAAGCAAAAGCAAAAAAAAGAGCTTATTAAATCATTAAAAATCACTGGTTTAAGCTTATTGGTCCTAGCCGGCCTTTTCCTATTTGTCCAATTATTAATCCCGGCCAGCTCTATGGAGATATCTTCAGACCCAACCCAACCCAAGAAAAAAAACATTATCAAGTCAATTCTTCCTCTTGATTTAAATAGTATAAAGAATAGTCTGGATCAAATTAATATTCTAGCTTTAGGCAGACCCGGCCAAGGTTATTCCGGTCAAGATTTAACCGACACTATTATCCTAATTCATTTAGAGCCGAGCGGAGAATCCGCCAAAGGCGGACCCGCCTCTGGCGGGAAAGCGGTTCTAATTTCTTTACCGCGCGATTTGCTGGTTAAAACCCCTGGTTCTGGTCGTCTGACTAAGATTAACTCTCTCTATCATCTAGTTGGCATGGATGGCCTTAAGAAAAAAGTAGAAGAAATTACTGGCTTGCCAATAGATCATCATGTTTTAATTGACTTAGTGGTTGCTCAAGAAATCATTAAACTAGTTGATGGCCTTAATGTTTTTGTCCCTCAAGATATCCATGACCCTTATTTTCCCGGACCCAATTATTCCTATCAAACTTTTAATCTGGTCACTGGCTGGCGTTATTTAGATGGAGAACAAGCCCTGAGATACATCCGCACTCGCTACACCTCGCCTAATGGCGACTTTGACCGTATGGCCCGCCAACAACAAGTTATCCAGCTTCTTAAACAAAAAGTCTTAACGCTTAACCCTCTTTGGGACTTACCCACTTATTTAAAAATCTTTCATACTCTTAGAAGCAATATTGAAACTAATTTAAGTCTATTAGAGATAAGAAGGCTTTATCAAATAAGCCGGGAATTAAAAATTGATCAAATAAATAGTCTGGTTATTGATAAAAAAGAAACCGGCTTATTAACCGGCGGCATGGTGAATTTTGGCCAACAAAAAGCTTCCGTAGTCTATCCTAAAGCAGGCCAAGAAAATTATAATGAAATACAAAAATATATTAAAGACATAATTAGCAATAGATAACAAAAACGAACACTCTAAACTTTACGCTCCGAAAACTAAATTTTTGAAATCGCTTAGCCCTCCTCTCGCTCCGCTCGAGCAGCGCGCCCACGCCTACGATTCCAAAAACTTGTTTTCTTCGCGTAAGTATAGCGATCACTTTGAATTTTCCGAGACGCATCGGAGCCCTTTAGGGTAAAGCGCGAGGAAAATTTAAAGTGAGAGCGAAAACAACAACATGAAATTAATTGTCGGTCTGGGTAATCCAGGAACAAAATATCAAAAAACTAGACATAATCTAGGATTTTTGATAATAGATGAAATCGCTGTTAATTTTCAGTTTTCAATCAATTTTCAATCAATTTTCAATGCTAAAATTTCTAAAAAAATAATTAAAAATCAAAAAATCATTTTGGCTAAACCGCAAACCCTGATGAACAACTCCGGTCAAGCAGTCCAAAAGATGGTCAAATATTACAAAATCCCGATTGAGGATATTATAATCATTCACGATGAGATTGATTTACTTCTGGGAGAGATTAAGATCCAAAAAGGCCGGGGAGCGGCCGGACACAATGGCGTCCAATCAATCATAGACCAATTAGGCGCTAAGGACTTTGTTAGAATGAGAATTGGCATTAAACCAATAGATGGCCCTAAAGAAAGAATAATAAATACTGAAAAATTTGTTTTGAAAAATTTTACATCGGAGGAAAAAGATATTATTGAACAAATAATAGAGAAAGCTGCCCAAATAATTATAACCGCCTTAAATGAATAAATTCATTAATCCTCAATCTAAATATTTTAACGCTTTTAATTTAATTGGTTTAATCGGCCCAATTGGCTTTAAAAAACTGCTGGCTCATTTTAAGTCTTTAGAAAATGCTTGGTCAGCTGGAATAAATGAATTTAGCCAAGCTGGTTTAAACAAATCCACTATTGAGCAGATTAGAAAACAACGGCCTCAAATTAATCCTGATTGGGAAATGGAAAAGCTAGCTAAACACCAGATTAATTTAATCACCATCCAAGATAAAAATTACCCTAAATTACTTAAAGAAATTTATGCTCCACCGGCTGTCTTATATATCCGAGGCGCTCTTCAAAAAATTGACCAACCAAGCCTAAGTATTGTTGGAACCAGAAGACTTTCCAGCTATGGTCGCCAGATCACTCCTTTAATTACAACTGATTTAGTCAAAGCCGGATTAGTTATTATCAGCGGCCTGGCTAAAGGCATTGATGCTTTAGCCCATCAGGCTGCTCTTAAAGCTAAAGGACAAACTATCGCCGTCTTGGGCTCGGGCGTAGATAAATCTAGTATTTATCCTGCTGTTAATAAAAGTTTAGCTGAGCAGATTAGCCAAAACGGAGCGTTAATCAGCGAATTTCCTATGGGCACGGCTCCTTTGGCTCAAAACTTCCCTCAACGCAACCGAATTGTCGCTGGCTTAAGTCCAGGCATTCTGGTTATTGAAGCGCCAGTCAGAAGCGGCGCTTTAATTACTGCCAAGGACGCTTTAGAGCAAAATAGAGAGATTTTTGCTATTCCTGGGCACATTCTTTCTCAAAATTCAATTGGCCCTAATAATCTTATCAAAATGGGGGCTAAATTGGTTAGCCAAGCTAATGACATCCTCCAAGAACTTAACTTAAATATATGAATCTAATTATTGTTGAATCACCTACTAAATCAAAAACAATCTCAAAATTCCTAGACAAAGAATACAAAGTCTTATCCTCTTATGGCCATGTTCGAGATCTTCCTAAAAATCAACTAGGAGTTGATCTTGATGATAATTTTAAACCTAAATACGTCATCCCGACTAAAGCCAGAAAAGCAGTTAAAGAATTAAAGGATGCGGCAAAAAAAGCTAAGTTGATCATTTTAGGCACTGACTCAGATAGAGAGGGAGAAGCAATTGCTTGGCATATTGCCCAAATTTTAAAATTAGATAAAGAAAATTCTCAACGAATTGTTTTCCATGAAATAACAAAAAGCGCAATTGAACAAGCTTTAAAAAATCCGCGTCAGCTTGATACAAACTTGATTAATGCTCAACAAGCTCGACGCATTTTAGACAGACTGGTTGGTTACAAATTATCACCATTTCTATGGAAAAAAGTAGTCAAAGGATTATCAGCTGGTCGGGTTCAATCAGTAACGGTCAAATTAATTGTTGACCGAGAAAGAGAAATAGAAAAATTTAAACCAGAAGAATACTGGACAATCGTCGCTTCGCTCTTCAAGAAACAAGAGTTTGATGCTAAATTGATAAAAATAGATAACAAAAGGTTATCTAAGTTGGACATTAAAACCAAACAAGAAGCAGATAAGATCTTAACAGATTTAAAACAGGCCCAATACAAAATTTCTGATATCAAAAAAAAAGAAGTTCAAAAATATCCCAGTCCGCCCTTCACCACCAGCACCCTGCAACAAGATGCAGCCCGCAAGCTTTACTTTTCAGCTAAACAAACCATGGTTATTGCCCAGCAGCTTTATGAAGCCGGCCTTATCACTTACCACCGGACTGATTCCTTAAATTTATCTGATCAGGCCCTAATCGCTTTGCATCAATTTATTAAAAGCAAATTCGGCTCCGAATATAATTTGACTCAGCCAAGAATCTACAAAACAAAAAGCAAAGGGGCTCAAGAAGCTCATGAGACAATTCGACCCACTCAAATTGATGCTCAACCGGATCAGATTAAGCAACGTTTAGATCAAAGACAACGCAAATTGTATGATTTAATCTGGCGCCGGGCGATTGCCTGCCAAATGGCCCCAGCCCGCTTTGATTCCACTAGTCTTGAAATTGAAGCGAATACTTGTATTTTTAAAGCAACTGGTCAGATTCTAAAATTTGACGGCTTTTTAAAAATTTACCCAACCAAATTTCAAGAAGTCGAACTGCCTTTACTAACTAAAGGAGAAGTATTAAAATTAATCAAACTATTTTCCGAACAACATTTCACCAAACCGCCCGCCCGCTACACTGAAGCCTCTTTAGTCAAAACTTTAGAAGAATATGGCATTGGCCGACCCTCAACTTACGCGCCGATTATCAGCACCATTCAAGAACGCGGCTATACAGAAAAAAATGACCAAAAAAGATTTATACCCACTGAAATCGGCTTTATTGTTACTGATTTGCTTAAAGAAAACTTCCCTAAAATTGTTGATATTAAATTCACTGCTTACTTAGAAAAAGACTTAGATAAAATCGCCCAGGGCCGACAGAACTGGCTAGCGATCCTTAAAGAGTTTTATCAACCCTTTCAGGAAAACCTTGATAAGAAATATGAGGAAGTAAAAAAGAAAAATCTTGACCAGCCAACTGACAAAAAATGTCCCAAATGCGGCAGCCCCATGGTCATTAAATTGGGACGCTTTGGTAAATTCTATGCTTGCTCTGCCTTCCCTGACTGTAGACACACTGAACCAATTATTAACTCCACTGGGACAACTTGCCCAGAATGCAATCAAGGACAAATAGCCAAAAGGAGAACAAAAAAGGGCAAAATATTCTACTCTTGCTCTCGATATCCTAAATGCAAATATGCCCTATGGGACGAACCAATTAACGAAAAATGTCCTGAGTGTAATTCTATTCTAGTTAAAAAGGGCAACCAAATTAAATGCAGCAACAAAGAATGTAATTACAAACAATCACATGGAAATAAAAGAGTTTCTGGAAAAATTAAAAAAGATTAATCCAAGTTTGGACTTTGATCTTATTAAAAAGGCTTATATTTTTGCTCAAGAAAGATATCAAGGACTAATGCGTCTTTCCGGCCAAAGCTACCTTGATCATTGTCTGGAAATCGCTTTAGATCTAGCCAGAATGAAACTAGATTCAGCCAGTATCGCTACGGCTATCCTCCACGAAATACTAGAAAGAGCTAATGTAAAAAAAGAAGAGTTTAAAAAAAACTTTGGTCAGGAAATTACCTTCTTGGTTGAAGGAGTAACCAACATTGGTAAAATAGAACATCGACAAACCGAACGCAGTTCAGAAAACCTGCGCAAACTATTTTTAGCCATGGCTCAAGACATTAGGGTTATCTTAATTAAATTAGTCAATCGTCTCCACGGGCTAAGAACTCTTTATGTCTTCCCCGAAGAAAAACAAAAAAGAATTGCTTTAGAAACTCTAGAAATTTATGCCCCTTTAGCTAATCGACTGGGCATTGGTGAAATTAAAGGACAAATAGAAGACTTAGCTTTTTCTTATGCCTACCCCAAGGAATATAATAATATTGTTAAACAGGTTAAGGACAAATATATCCAAGGAGAAAGAGATATTAAAAAGGTAATTCCTTTAGTTAAGAAAATCTTAACTAAAAAAAATATCCGGATAATTGAAATTCATGCCCGGACTAAACACTACTACAGTTTGTATAGGAAACTTCTCCGTTTTGATATGGATTGGCATAAAATTTATGACTTAGTCGCTTTACGGATTATTGTCCCGGATATTGAAAGCTGTTATGCTGCCTTAGGAGCAATCCATAAAAAATGGAAGCCTTTAATTGGCTGTATTAAAGACTATATCGCTATTCCTAAGCCCAATGGTTATCAATCACTGCATACCACCGTATTTTGCCAAGAAGGCAAGATTGTTGAATTCCAAATTCGCACTCCAGAGATACATGAAGAAGCTGAACGAGGCATTGCGGCTCATTGGTATTATAGCGAACACAAAGGCCTTAAAGTGTATATTAAGGAAAAAATACTAAGACAAAAACCAGCCAAAGAAAAAGAATTCAAAAAAGAACTTAATTGGGTTAAACAACTTCAAGAATGGCAAAAAGAGGAATTTTCATCCTCTAAAGAATTTGTTGACTCTTTAAAGATTGATTTTTTAAAAAAACGCATATTTGTTTTTACTCCTAAAGGCGATATAATTGATTTGCCCGAAGGAGCAACGCCGATTGATTTCGCCTACCAAATTCACACTGACGTCGGACACCAATGCAGCGGCGCTAAGATTGACGGCAAACTTTGTTCTTTATCAGTATCATTACAAAATGGTCAAATGGTTGAAATTATGACCCAAAAAAACAAAAAGCCAAATAGAGATTGGCTTAAATTTGTTAAAACTAACCAAGCTAAATCAAGAATTAAAGCTTGGCATAAGAAAAATTAAATTTTCATCAAATATGCGGTAAGTTTCTCTAATTCTTTTTGATCAGCAAATTCGATATTAATATAATTAGTATCACCTCTTTTAAGAATGCTTACTCGCCGACCCAAGACCTTTCCCAGGTCTTTTTCTATTTTCTTCAAAAACGGGTTTTTGGGTCCATGAGAATACGCCTTGTTTTCTATAGCTACCTTTCTGGCTCTTTCTTCGGCCTGACGGATACTCAAATTGTTCTTAATAATTGCTCGAAAAAGAGCGTCTTGAGCAGACGGCCTTGCCATTAAGACAGCCCTACCATGCCCTTCACTGATTTTACCAACCATCATTGCTTTTTGTACTTTAGCTGGCAAAGTCAAAAGTCGTATCATATTAGTTATCGTCGTTCGGCTTTTGCCTACTTTTTGACCAATTTTTTTATGAGTCAATTTAAAATTATCTTGAAGCTGTTTAAAAGCTATAGCAGTTTCCATAGGATTAAGATTTTCTCGTTGAATATTTTCAACCAAAGCTAATTCTAATTTTTCATTAGCTGAACTATCTCGAATAATTACTGGTACATGCGGCAACCCAGCCATCCGAGAGGCTCGCCATCTTCTCTCGCCAGCCACTAATTCATATTCAACATCCTGGCCTCTTTCAGTTGATTTTTCAACCTTAGTAACAATTAATGGTTGAAGAATACCATGTTCTTTGATTGACTCAGATAATTCTTTTAATCCTTTGTCAGGCAAATCACGACGAGGCTGATCAGGGTTAGGTCTAATTTTATCAATCTCTATATTAAAAATACTTTCCTTTTTTGGTTTGCCCCAACTGGATGTTTGCGATTGACGTTTTATCAAACTTTCTATTTTAGATTCCTTCTTAGGAATTAAAGATTGAAGCCCTTTACCTAAAGATGTTTTCATATTTTTCATTTATCTAAATTAATAATTTCTTGAGCTAATTGCCGATAAGCTCTAGCTCCTTTAGAACGAGGATTATATTGAATAATTGACTGACCAAAACTAGGCGCTTCAGCTAATTTAACACAACGAGGGATAATTGTTTCAAACACATAACCAGCAAAATTTCTCTCCATTTCCTTGCGCACTTGTCTGGAAAGTCGATTACGGCGATCATACATAGTTAATAAGGCGCCTTTAACCTTTAGAGGGCTACCTAGATTTTCTTTAACTAATTCAATAGTTTTTAAAAGTTGTCCTAAGCCTTCTAAAGCATAATACTCGCATTGAACTGGAATAATTACTTCATCGGCCGCTACCAAACCATTAATAGTCAAAAGGCCTAAACTAGGCGGGCAATCAATCAGGATATAGTCATAATTAGTTCTGACTTGACGAAGCAGTTCATACAATCTAAATTCCCTATTAGATACACTAACTAATTCTATAGTTGCCCCAGCTAAATCCGAAGCGGCTGGAATAATATCACAACCAAAAAGACCAGTTTTACGAATTACTTCTTCAGGTAAAAGACCACCAATTAAAGAATGATAAAGATTCAAAGGAACTGCCTGAGGATCAAGGCCAATACCAGAAGTAGCGTTAGCTTGTGGGTCGATATCAACCAAAAGAACATACTTGCCCATAACAGCTAAGTAAGTTGATAAATTTATTCCTGTAGTTGTCTTGGAAACCCCTCCTTTTTGATTGACTAATCCAATTATTTGAGCCATATATCCTTATTATACTCTAATTCCTTTTAATTGACAACAAAAGGGTTTTAAGAGAAAATAAGTATAGGCCGGTGTGGCGGAATTGGCAGACGCGTGCGATTCAAAATCGCATGGACTTTAGTCCTTGTGGGTTCGACTCCCACCACCGGCACCAAATCAACTCAATATCTTCATTAAATCCTTACCACTGACTGGACCAACTCTAAGAATTTTAGGCTGAGAACTAGTCAGATCTAATACAGTTGAAGGAGGACTGGCTGGTAAATCACCCGCATCCAAAATTAGGTCTGGTCGAGGATAAGCTTTTTCGAAATTTTTTATCACTTCCCTTGAAGAAATTAAAGGTGGCTGACCAGAAAGATTTGCTGAAGTTACTGTAATCGGTTCAACCAAGTTTTCCATCAAAGCTTGAGTAAACTGACAATCAGGAATTCTTAAACCGATTGTCCTTTGTTTAGCTGTTAAAACTTCTGGAATAATCCGTCTTTTTTCTAAAACTACCGTTACTGGCCCAGGCCAAACTTTTTTTAAAACCGCTTCTTGTTTTTTATTAACAAAAGCAATTTGTTTAGCCATTTCAATATCACGAATCATTATTGGTACTGGTTTAGTAGCCGGCCTTTTTTTTATTTTAAAAAGACGCTCAATGCTATCAATTCGTAGAGCATCTACGCCTAATCCATAAACCGTATCAGTCGGATAAACAAAACTACCGCCTCGCTTGATTACGCCAACTGCTATTTCAATAATATTCTGCTCAATATCATTCCATTGCCCAGACAAATTAAACCTGATAACTTCCATATTTTATACCACTAAATTAACCAAGCGATTAGGAATGTAGATAATCTTTTTTGGTTTTTTGTTATTCAACCATTTCTGAACTTTTTCTTGAGCTAAGGCTAATTCTTTAACTTGTTTTTCAGAAATACCTTGTTTAACTTCTACTTTATCCCTGACCTTGCCATTAATCTGAATAATCAATTGCCAAATTTCTTGTTTGATTAGCTTTTTGTCGTATTCGGGCCATGGCTGCTTAAAAATACTTTGCTTATTGTCTAAACTGCTCCACAATTCCTCAGCTAAATGAGGCGCAAAAGGGGATAAAATAGATAGAAAAATCTGGGCGTCCTTTTTAGACAAAACTCTATTATTCTCTGACCAGATATTAACAAACTCCATCATAGCAGCTATAGCAGTGTTAAACTTCATACTATCCAAATCCTCATCTACTTTCTTAACTACCTGATGCAACTTAGTAATTAATCCCTTATCATTCTTTCCTGTTATCTTACTTTCATCATTAAACAAGGCTAAAACCTTGTTTAAGAATCTAAAACAACCATGAACTCCCTCAGTACTCCAGGAAATCATCTGGTCAAACGGGCCCACAAACATTTCGTAAACTCTCAAAGTGTCAGCCCCGTACTGGTCTACAACATTTTTTGGTTTAATAACATTACCAAAACTCTTGCTCATCTTCCGACCATCTTCAGCTAAGACTACACCATGGGAATAGCGACGCTGGTAGGGTTCAATTGTGGGGACATGACCTAAATCGTACAAAAACTTATGCCAGAATCTGGAATAGAGCAAATGGAGAGTTGTATGCTCCATACCGCCATTGTATAAATCTACAGGTAGCCAATACTCTAATTTTTCTGGAGCAGCAAACTTTTTATCATTTTTAGAATCAATATATCTTAAAAAATACCAAGAAGAACCAGCCCAATTAGGCATAGTATCTGTTTCTCTTTTAGCTGGACCGTTACATTCAGGACACTTAACATTAACCCATTCCTTAATATCTGCTAAAGGAGATTCGCCTGTGCCTGTTGGCTCATATTTCTTAACATAGGGAAGCTTAACTGGTAAATCCTTCTCTGGAACTGACCGAACGCCGCATTTCTGGCAATGAATAATCGGAATAGGTTCTCCCCAGTAATGCTGGCGAGAAAAAACCCAATCCCTTAATTTGTAATTAACTGTTTTTTTACCAACCTTGTTCTTGATTAACCAGACAGTAATTTTCTCAATGGCTGTTTTTGAATCTAAACCGCTGAATTGTCCAGAATTAACCAAAGTACCATAATCAATATATGATTGTTTTGAAACATTACCGCCTGAGATAACTTCTCTAATTTCTAAATCGTATTTCTCTGCAAACTGGTAATCTCTTTTATCATGGGCTGGTACAATCATTACTGCTCCACCGCCATAAGTAGCTACCACATAATCCGAAATCCAAATGGGCACTTTTTCATTGTTAACTGGGTTAATACAGTAAGAACCACTAAATACTCCTGTTTTTTCTTTATCTAGCTGAGTTCTTTCAAATTCACTCTTCTTTTTAGAAGCGGCTACGTAAGCTTTAACCTTACTCTTATTCTCTTTAGTAATCAGTTTTTCTAATAGAGAATGCTCTGGAGCAATAACCATAGCGGTAATACCAAAGGAAGTATCAGCCCGAGTGGTAAACACATTGATTACGTCTTCCGAGCCAACTACTTTAAAATCTATTTCAGTTCCATAGCTCCGGCCTATCCAATTAATCTGCTGTCTCTTAATTTTTTCTACATAGTCAACTTTCTCCAAATCATCAATCAACCTATCCGCATAAGCTGTGATTTTTAACATCCATTGCTTTAATGTTTTTCTACTGGTTTCTGCCCCACAACGCTCACATTTGCCGCCGATCACTTCTTCATTGGCTAAGCCGATTTTACAGCTCGGGCACCAATTAATGGGCATCTTTGACTGGTAGGCCAAACCTTTCTTAAAAAACTGGATAAAAATCCATTGGGACCATTTGTAGTATTTAGGATCAGTTGAATCAATTTCCCTGCTCCAATCAAAGGAGAGGCCAATAGATTTCATCTGCTTCTTAAAGGTTGCGATATTATCCTTAGTTACTTTGGCCGGATGAATACCTGTTTTAATAGCATAATTCTCTGTAGGCAAACCAAAGGCATCCCAGCCCATGGGGAAAAGCACATTGAATCCTTCCATTCTTTTCTTACGGGCCAAAGCATCTAAAGAACAATAGCTGCGCAAATGACCCATATGTAAACCATCACCAGAAGGGTAAGGGAATTCTACCATTATGTATTTCTTCGGTCTTTTATCAAAGTCAACGGCTTTATACAAGTCTTGTTCTTGCCATTTCTTCTGCCACTTTTTTTCAATTTTACTAGGATTATATTTAGGCATATATATTGAATATACCGAATATTGGTCATTTTTTCAAGCTTATTAAAAACAAAAAAGCGGCCTAGTTGCCACAATCACCTTGTAATGATTTTATTTATATAAATCTCTATGTCTGCCCAAAACAACAAAAATGCATTCCTCGGGATTAATGTATTTATAAATCGCCCTTAGATCGCCCGTAATATTGATACTCCGATAATCCAAATACTTTCCTTTAAGAGGGTGATTCTTTAAAACCGGAGTGAATGGATCTTTCAAAAATATTTTTAATCTTTCTTGAATTTTCTTCTTCTGTTTTTCCGTTAATTTCCGATACTGTTTTTTAAAATTTTTATGAAAGCGAATTAGCATAAGGAAGATAAATATTTCTTTAAATTCTTACTATCAGAAATAGAACGAGACAAATTTTTCCCTCGTTTAATATCCCCCTCAATTTTACCCAAAATATCTTCTAATTCTTTAGACATATTGGGCGTAGAGCTAAAATAAACACTTTTATTCCTAATAAACTGCTTAAGATAGGCATTAATGACTGCGCTCAAAGATAAGCCTAAATCTTGAGCAATTTTTTTTGCCTTTATTTTAACTTCTTGATCCGCCTTGACATTAATTACTGTTTTCATATAACTATAGTGTATACGATAGTTATTTTGATGTCAAGAAGTTTTATTTAAATAGCTAATTTTTTAATTCTAATATCTTAACCTTGAAGTTCTAAAAAATGAATGTTATGCTTTTAATGATATAGAAGTTTTTTAACAAAATAGAGAATATATATACCAGAACAACAAACAAGGAGAATCTGTCATGGATACTAAAACAAATGATGATATTATCAATGATTTCATCAATGACCCAGAACTCACCGAAGAAGACATAAAAAAAATCAATGAAGGAGCCAAAGCCTATGAAGCAGAAATGGCCAAGATAAGACAGATTACAAAGGATTTTATGAAACATTCAAGGGCCGAGGAAAAAAGAATGCAACAGTCAGATGAGGATTACAGACGGTACATGGACGCAGTATGGAAAAGACTGAAAGAAATAAAGAGTTAAAAGAAGGGAGGTCTTGTTATAACAAAAATATTCTTTCAAAAATATCTTGAAAGTTTGGGGGACACAACACCGAGTAATTACAGGATTGTAACGCTTGCCATCATTTGCCTATTTACAACATTGGCATTAATCGATGGAGTAATCTATCCCGCGTTCAAAACTAATTCCGTTAGAGATAGAAGGAATTAAAAGGGCGTGGGATTTTGTGTTAAAAAAAACATAAAAGAGGAAGGGTTGCTATAGCATCTGACTTTATCAAAAAACTTCACGAAATTGGTTTTGCTTGGATATTCCCTAAAACTGGCGGAAAATTCCGCAAGATTGAAGTAGTTGTTTCAAAGTATACTCCGCCAAAATTTTATCTAATTCCGCAATTAATGGAAAGCTATTGCCAGGATACCAAGACAAGATTAAAACATTTACCAACAGGTTGATGCTCACGCGGAACATCTCTAGATATTTTGGATGCGAATTTATTCAAAACATCACGCACCATTTTATGGGTAGTTTGAGGATTTTCCGTTTTGGTTGTACGATAAATCATCTTTTCTTCAAAGGCGCGCAAAAATTCCCGGCGTTTATTTTCCGAGCTTTTCTGGTATTTTTTCAAGGTTGTGGCAATACTTTGCTTAGTCATTTTTTGTTTATCTAATCTTAACACGATTTAGCTTATATTTTGTAGCATACCATATTAGAGAAATTTGGCAAGTTCGCAAATTTTTGCTTATATCCCAAACAACTCTTTGGCATTCTTAGTTGTTTGTTCGGCTACTTTGGCAAATTTAATTTTTTTAATTTGAGCGATTCTTTGAGCCACATATTTTACATATAAAGGTTCGTTTCTTTTACCGCGATGCGGTTCGGGCGCTAAATAGGGCGAGTCGGTTTCAATTAAAATATTCTCTAAGGGCGCCTTCTCAATAACTTTATCATAATCATGGACATAAGTTATCAATCCGGTAAAACTAAGATAAAAGTCCATAGCTAATAGCTTTTCGGCTTGAGCCCAGCGGCCAACAAAACAATGAACTACGCCTTTTAATCCAGCTGGCGCGCAAGCATGAGGGCAGCTAGCGCAGCCAGAATTAAACATCGTTAATAAACCAATTAAATCTTCATAAGCCTTACGACAATGAATCGCTACTGGTTTATTCATTTGTTGAGCTAATTCTAATTGTTCTAAAAATGCTTGCTGCTGTTTTTCTTTTTCCTGATCAGTAATTTTATCATAATAATCTAAACCGATTTCTCCTAAAGCAACTGTTTTTTTATCCTCTAATAATTTTCTGTATTTTCCCTGATTGAATTCTTCAAATTCTCTTTTCCCGACGTCTTCAGAGTCGGGATTTTCATTGGATATTACATGACTGGGATGCAAGCCTACGATCGCATAAACCCCTTGCTCATATTTATTGGCGTATTTAACTGCTCGGACACTGCTTGAATATTGAGCCCCAACATTAATGACCCAAACACCATGCTCCAGCGCCCGATTAATTATTTTGCCTCCATCGTCCTTATAACCATTAAAATTAATATGGGCGTGGGTATCGATTAATAGAGGTTTTTTCATATTTACTCATCATAGCTTATTAAGGAGGTGTTTTCAAGTAAAGAATTGTGGTATAATATATTAAATGACTTATTTAAATAATCCTTCTATTATTCCTTTAATTGCCTTTTCATTTGTGCTTGTCTTTTATTTGTGGTATACCTTTTCCACTATTTATCATTTTGTTAGATTTGGATACGGCACTAAACCCAAAACTCTAGCTCTGGTATTTTTTGTTGGCTCATTTATTTTATTTGTCATCTCTATTTATACTTATACTCAAATTGATTGGTCAAATATTCTTCCTATGACCCCTCTTTAATTATGTCTATTTTTACCTTTTCAAAAAATAGTTTTGAAAACCAATTGCCAGATGAAAAAATAGTTCTTTTGACTAGAAAACACTGGTTTGTCTTATTTGTCCCCTTCCTCATTATTTCCATCCTCACCTTAGTGCCTCTCATCATCCACCCTTATTTTAATCAAGCCACCCTGCCTCTTTTTTGGTTTTTAACTTCAGTTTACTTTCTAATCCTTTGGCATCTGCTATTCTACAGCATCATGCTTTATGCTTTAAACACTGTTATTATTACTAACAAAAGAATAGTTGAAAATCAACAAACAGGATTTTTTAGACACCGAGTAGATGAACTAGAATTACACAGAATTCAAGATATTTCCATAAAAGTTTATGGTATTATCCCAGAACTGATTGGCTTTGGCGATTTAAAAATCCAAACAGCCGGAGCTGGAAATGAATTTATTTTTACCCAGCTACCTAATCCAAAAAAAATTAAAAGCGCTATTAGGCGCGCTAATGGATTATAACCGAGGGAAAAGTGCCTCGGCTTTTTTGTTTAAGAATTGCAAATTAACAACTTTTGTGGCACAATAAAGATATGGCAAAAGTAAATAAAAGGCTGTTCTGGGACGTAGAGTTTAAAAAATTAAATTATGAAAAACATGCTGATTTTGTTATCAAGCGGGTTTTACAATATGGAGATGTAGAAGATTATAAAGCTATTAAAAAAGAGTATGGATTAAAAAAAATTAAAAAAGTAGCTCAAAAAATCAATTACTTTGATAAAAAAAGTCAAAACTTCTGGAAATTTGTTTTCGATATATAAATCATGCGCCAAAAAATACTTAATCAAAAAACTAAATCCTTATTACAAGAAATATCTCCAAAAGAATTTCTTAGTGATTTTTATTTAGCCGGCGGTACTGCCCTAGCGTTACAATTAAACCACAGAAAATCAATCGACCTGGACTGGTTTAATCAAAAAGATTTTAATACTGAAAAACTTAAAAGAGAATTAAATCAACTCGGCAAGGTCATTATTGAATCAGAAGAAAAGAATAGTCTTAATTTAATTTTATCGGGGGTTAAATTGAGTTTTTTGAACTATCCATATAAATTACTTTTTCCTTTAATAGACTGGCAAAAAATTAAATTAGCTGATAAACGTGATATTGCTTGCATGAAATTAAACGCTATTTCTTCTCGTGGCAGTAAAAAGGATTTTATTGATTTATTCTTTATCTTAAAAGAATATCCCTTAATTGAACTCTTGAAATTGTTTGATCAAAAATATCAGAATATTAAATATAATAAAATGCATATCTTTAAAAGTCTGACTTATTTTATTGAAGCGGATAACGAACCCCTACCAATTATGCTTAAAGATATAAATTGGGAAGAAATAAAAAAGCACCTCCAAGAGATAACCAAGAGAAGACTTTAAATATTCTATAGCCTTAAACTGTTATTTACAACCGAGGAAAAAGCGCCTCGGCTTTTTTATTTCCTTTGAGCTGACTTAAGATTTTTTTTGAAGTATCAGGCATGAATGGTTCTAATAAAACGGTAATTTCTTTGATGGTGTTTAATAAACTGGAAATAACTTGGCTAAATTTCTTTTGATTATCCTTAACCAACTGCCAAGGTTTATTCTTTTCAATATATTCGTCGCAAACACCAATTAATCGCCAGATTGATTCTAATGCTTCATGAAATTTAATTTGTTTTATGGCTTGATGATATTTGGCCTGAGTTGATTTAATTTCTGAAGACAATTCATTAGAAGATGTATTCTTTATATTTGCTTTGGCTGATAAGGTTAAGATTCGACTAACCAGATTTCCTAAACCATTGGCCAAATCGGCATTGTATCTTTCTTCTAATCTTTTAATACTAAAATCACCATCCTGACCAAAGGCAAACTCTCGCAAAAGAAAATATCTTAACGAATCTAGGCCATACTTATCGGCTAGATGAATTGGATCAATAGCATTGCCTAAACTCTTACTCATTTTTTGACCATCAGATGTTAAAAACCCATGAACAAAAATTCTTTTAGGTGGTTTTAGTCCAACCGCTAATAATAGAGCAGGCCAGAAAATAGCATGGAACTTAACAATATCTTTAGCTACCAAATGAAGATCAGCTGGCCAATATTGATTAAATTTTTTTTTGTTATCCTCATAACCAATAGCAGTGACATAGTTTTGCAAAGCCTCCACCCACACCCAAACATTCTGTTTTTGATCAAAAGGCAGAGGAATACCCCAAGTTACATTTTGTCGAGAAATAGAAAAGTTACCTAAATCCTGATTTATTAATGAAAGAACTTCTTTTTTCCGCTCTTTTGGCTCAATTAATATTTTATTGTCTTTAATAAGTTTTTTTACTTGAGGCAGGAAATCAGTAAATTTGAAGAAATAATTTGTTTCTGAAATTAATTCTGGCTCTTTTTGATGATCAGGACATTTGCCATCAATTAATTCTTTTTTAGTAATAAATTTTTCACAACCGGTACAATATAGTCCTCTATATTCATCTTGGTAAATTTTATTACTTTTTTCTAATTTCAATAAGAATTTTGCTACGCCTTTTTTATGTCTTAATCCAGTAGTTCTAATAAAGTCGTCATTAGAAATATTAAGTGTTTTCCAATTTTTTTTAAATTTTTCTACAATTCCATCAACAAACTCCTGAGGCGACTTGCCTGCCTTTTCGGCCGCACAAGCAATCTTTTCCCCATGCTCGTCAGTACCGGTTAGAAATAAAACATCATCGCCTTTTTGCCTGTGATAACGCGCTAAAACATCGGCCGCAATGGTGGTATAAGCTGTACCAATATGAGGCGCCTGATTAGTATAATATATTGGAGTAGTGATATAGAATTTCTTTTTCATGTTATTTAACCACAACGACAAATTCTCCTTTGATTTTGTCTTTTTTTATTTGTTCAATTACTTGTTTAACATTGCCGCGATAAATAGTTTCAAATTTCTTGGTTAATTCCCGGCCAACCACAATTCGCAGCTCGTATTTCGTAGCTCGTAGCTCGTCTAATTCTTCTAGGCTCTTAATAATCCGGTGGGGTGATTCATAGAAAATAACTGGGTACTTAGAATTAATCACCCCTTGAAAAAATTTCTTCCTTTTCTTCTTATTAGGTGGAAAACCTAAAAAAGTAAATCTATCAACTGGAAATCCAGCAATACTTAAAATTGTTGCTAAAGCTGAAGGACCAGGCACAGGAATAATTTTCAAATTAGAAAGTCTTTCAATCAAATAACTAATTAACTTTGCCCCGGGATCACTAATTAAAGGTGTGCCGGCATCTGAAACCAAAGCTAATTTTTTATCTTGTTCTAATTGTCCTGAAATATATTTCAGTTTAGTTAATCGGCTATGCTGATGATAGCTAATAGTTGGTTTAGAAATTTGATAATGATTTAATAATTTTCTAGTTACCCGCGTATCTTCACAAAGAATTAAATCTGCTTCTTTCAAAATTCTCAAAGCCCGAAACGAAATATCCTCAAGATGGCCAATCGGCGTCGCAATAACATATAGCTTAGACATGACTTAATTGTATACAAAAACCGCCCCTTTTGACAAGGACGGCTAGAATTAATCTCTTGAAACTAAACTGGCCTAAACTGTTTGCTTTTGGAAATCTTTTAAGAATTCGGCCATTGCGGCTGCTAAAGGAACAGATAAAATAATGCCTAAAATCCCGGCTAATTTAGCTCCAATTAACATTACAATAATAATAACAATTGGATTCAAGCCCACTGTTTTTTTCATCACCTGCGGAACAATAACATAGTTTTCTAATTGTTGGATAACGATATATAAGATGAGGACTAATAGAGCTAAAAAGGGTAATTGCAAAAAAGCTAATCCAACGGCCGGTAAAGCTGCTAAAATTGGACCGATATAAGGGATAATTTCTAAAAGTCCGGCGATTAAAGCCAAAGTAAGAGCGTATTTAACGCCTAATAAAGAAAGGCCAAGATAGGTTAAAAGACCAATAATAAGCATAAGCATTAACTGGCCCCTTAACCAGCCTCCGATTTTAACCTGAATGCGTTCGATTAAATCAGCCAGATAACGCTGATGATCGTCTGGCGTCAAAGAAACTAAAAATCTTTTAACGCCTTTTTCTTGGACTGCTAAATAAAAAGAAATAGCTAAAACAAATAAAGATGAGAATAATCCGCCAAAAATACCGATGGTCGTTACGAAAACACTTGAAGCGGCCTGGCTTAGATTACCGCTAATTTTACCTAATAAAACCTGTAAATTATCTTCTAATTCATACCCGCCCCACCATTTTTGAACGCTTGAACTTACTTTTTCTAAAACTTGTGGAAAATTAGCAGCTAATTGTTTAGTCTGCTCTGCCAAAGGAGGGAAAACTAAGGTGATTACTGTGGCCAAAATTAGAAAAAGAGCTAGGTAAATAAATATTACTCCTAGAATACGGGGCACTTTGTGCCGCTGCAGCCAACTGACCGGCCCATTAATTGCTGAAGCGATAATAACCGCTACAAAAACAATTATTAGAATGTCTCTAACCAAATACAGAAAAACTAGGCCTAGTAAAATAAGGATGATTCGAAAAATAGTAGAAGTAGAGATATTAATAGTTTCAGCTTGATTCATATTTTTAATATTTTCTCAAATTTTGTTTTATCTTTAAATGGCCCAATTAGAGCTAAATTAAGCTTATCTGGCCTAAAAATGTCTTGAGCCACCCGCTGAATATCATTTACGGTTACTGCTTCAATTTTAGCAAACTTCTGCTCTGGAGTCAAAATCTCGCCAGTTAGTAACTCTTGAAATGTATAGAAAGAAGCTTGCTCATCAGATGCTTCTAATCCAATTAGGGCAGTCCCTTTAGTGTAATCTTTGGCTTTCCTTAATTCAGCTGGACTGATTTTTTTCTGAGCAATCTTCTTGTACTCATCAAGGATTATTTTAATTGCCTTATCTACTCTCTGATTATCAACACCAGCCCGAGTAACCAAAAAACCAGCATCAGTATCAAGATCAATCCCAGTGCTAACATAATAGGCAAGACCTTGTCTTTCTCTAACAGAAATCCATAAGCGAGAACTCATATTGCCTCCTAAAATTACTCCCAATAATCCTAAGGCATATTTGTCAGGATGAAAAATATCATAAGCTCTAGCACCTAGACAAAGATGAGTTTGATCAGTTTTTTTGTAATGAATTAAAGATTGAGGCCTACCCTGTTTCTCTTTAACTGACAATTTATCCTTCACTTCACTGGTATTAATTGATTTAAAATATTTTTTAACTTTATTAATGACCGGAGTATGATCAATTTTACCCGCTACGGCAATAATGGTGTTCTTAGAAGAATAATGTTCCTGAAGATATTTTACAAACTGCTGCCTTTTGACTTTTTTGAGTACGTCTTCTGTCCCAATGACAGACCAACCAGCTGGTTGATCACCGTACAAAAGACTAGTCCAAAGATCACCTACATATCTCATTGGTGTATCCAAATACATATTAAGTTCTTGAAGAATGGTCCCTTTTTCTCTATCAATTTCAACTTGTTCTATTTTTGAATTTAAATAAATATCAGATACCCAATCTAAAACTAAATCTAAATGATTAGCATCAACCTTAGCCCAATAACCAGTAGCCTCTTCAGAAGTAAAAGCATTGTAATGACCGCCAACTTTATCCAAAGGCTCTATTACTTTTAAAGTATTGGGGTGCTTTTTGGTTCCTTTAAAAAACATATGCTCTAGAAAATGAGATAAACCATTAATATCTTTTGTTTCATACTTAGAACCAGTACCAACCAAAACCAAAACAGTTACCGTTTTGGTTTCCTTGCCGGGGACGGTAATAATTCTTAATCCGTTTTTAAGCGTAGTTTTTTTATACATTATAATTTATCTTTTAAATAATCAGCTAATTCTTTAATTTTAACCCTTGTTTGCTTCATACTATCTCTGTCTCTAACCGTAACATCGTCTTTTTCTAAAGAATCAAAGTCCACCGTAACACAATAAGGAGTGCCGATTTCGTCCTGGCGGCGGTAACGTTTACCGATATTGCCATGATCATCAAACTCAGTCATAAATTCACGTTTTAGTTTATCATAGGCCTCTCGAGCCTTTTTGACTAACTCTGGTTTATTCCTTAACAATGGGAAAACAGCAACTTTATAGGGCGCCATATCAGGATGAAGTTTCAAAACAACTCTTTTCTCTCCCTTAACTTCTTCTTCCTGATAAGCCTCAACTAAAACTGCTAAAAGAGTGCGATCAAAGCCGAAGGTTGGCTCAATCACATGAGGAATATATTTTTTACCTGTCTTTGCATCAGTGTATTCCATACTTTGGCCTGAGGCTTTTTGGTGGCTGGACAAATCATGATCAGTTCGATAGGCAACTGCCCATAATTCATCTTTGCCAAAAGGATACTCGTAGTACATATCAATTGTTCTTTTAGAATAATGGGCCAAATCTTCTTTGGGAATCTCAACATCATGAAGTTTTCTATCATCAAGGCCAATTATTTCTGTAAATTTATGTATATAATTACGCCATTCCTCAAAAATATTTTTCCAGCTATCATTAGGTGAAATAAAATACTCCAATTCCATTATTTCAAATTCAATAGTCCGGAAAATAAAATTACCAGTAGTGATTTCGTTTCGAAAGGACTTACCCATTTGCCCGATCCCGAACGGGATTTTAACAACTGTAGAATTTAACACATTTTTAAAATTAACAAAAATATTTTGGGCGGTTTCAGGTCTTAAATATGTCATTACTCCTTCTTCCTCAACTGGACCAATGGTCGTTTTAAATAGTCCGCTAAAAAGCTTTTCCTCAGTAAATACCCCTCCACACTCAGGACATTTTGTTTCACTCTCCAATTTGTCCGGTCTAAATCTCTTATGACATTTCTTACACTCCACTAAAGGATCTTTAAAATTTTTAACATGGCCACTGGCATTCCAAACATCTTCTTTTAATATTACTCCTCCATCAATACCGACCATATCCTCTCTGCCCTGAACAAAATACTTCCACCAAGCTGCCTTAATGTTATTCTTTAATTCAGCTCCTAATGGGCCGTAATCATAAGTATTAGCCAGACCACCATAAATCTCCGAACCTGGATAAATAAATCCACGCCGCTTACAAAGAGAGATAATTTTTTGCATTAAGTCTTGGGGCATAATTTAATCAACAATAATGCTGTCTTCGCTAATAATGGCTGGGTCATCGGGTAAATCTGTATCAATTGGCTCGTCTGTATCAATTAACTCTAAATCAACAAAATTATCTAATCCAGTTACTTTAGATTGCCCGATTAATTCTACTAGATTGCCTAAATCAGCTAAGCTAGGCGTTATTGATATTTGAAAAGCTATTTGTTTAACCGGTAAAAGTACGCCCGTAGCAGACGATAAATCTCCAACTTGCCAGATTAATTGACCGGTCTGAAAATTGTATTTCAAATTACCACTGCTAGGGCTAATTTGATTAAGCCACTTAACATGAGGCGGTAAAAAGGCAACCACTCTTACCTTGCTTAAATCATTAGCTGTATTAACTAAACGCCACTTTATCGTATAAGTAGTCGTTTGTCCAACCTTAGGCGGGATGGCCCCGCTGTTTAAAAAAGTGTCGTCGTTATAGTAGCCCTGAGCCTGAAGAGTTAATTGGCTAGCTAACTTAGTGATTGACTGACTCTGGCCGCCAATTTGGATTCTTTCTAAAGAAAGAGGTATTTCTGAAGAATCTATTTTAACTGTATTAATTATTTTAAAATTCTTATCTGAGTAATTGCTTATGGGCAAAAGATCCTTAATTTTAATTGAAAAATTAAGCTGACCTTTTTGTCGCGCTCCAAGAAATTCTAAGGCCGGTAAATTACTAGCTTTCCAGGTAATAGTTTGAGTTAAACCATCAAAAGAACCGCTCTCTGATTCCAGGCTGGCGAAATCAAGTACAGCTCCTTCCAGCTTTGAAGTGATGACTACATTTTTAATACCAATATCAGTAGTATTTTCAAAATTAATTTGGTAATCTAGCTGCTGGCCAGTTTCAGCTATATAGTCAGTTGACTCATTGACTGTCTGAACAACAGACAAAGGTGAAAGGGAAATCTGAAGCGCCTTAACCGTTTCAGCATAAGGAATAAATTGATCATCATCAACAAGACCTATTTGGGCTTTAAATAGCTTTACTTCGCCTCGCTCGCCCTCAATATTACCCCGAATAAAAATTTTATCCTCCTGGCCAGCCATTAAACTGTCAATGGACCAAGCGCCGTCTCGTTCTGAAAGAGACGATTCGCTTGATTGAAGATTAAAACCGGTTGGATAATCAATCCGAATTTCAAGGTCATCAAAAGAAACTTCTGCTTGATTAAGATATTTTAAAGAGAAGTCAAAAGACTGACCATCAACTAATTTCTCAGGCAGATCAAAATCAAGCAATAAAGGAACGGAAATTATATTACTGGAAAATTCGGCTTGATTAGTGTAGCGAGAACTTAAATTGCCCGGTTGATAACTTAATTCCAGCCAAGCTTCTTTTTCCTCTCCTTTCAACCCAATAATTCTAGCTGATAGTTCAACCTGATTTTCCTGATCTGGCTCAATATCTGGCAGATCCATGGCCTGGACTAAATCATTATCGTCAAATGGAATTGATCCTTCTGGATAATGAAAAACTAACTGAAGATTATTCAAGGCCAACCTAGTATTATTCTTATACTTAACTATATATTTTATCTCTTCGCCGCTGACTACCCTTTCTGGCCATGCAATTTCTAATCTAACTTTATCTTTATCAAAAGAAGTAAAACCACGCCACGTAAAAATAACAATGATGATTAAAAAAATAACTCCGGCTATAAAACCGATACTTTTTAAAGTTTTTTTCTCTCTGACCGTCAAAAGTCTGAACCTTCTTTTTTTACTGCCAGACCATTCCTCTGACAAAACTTTTTTCCTCTTTCGTTCCGGTTGAAAAACTTCTGGTTTTTCCAATCTTTCTTCAAATTCAGTTTCAGGTTTATATAGTTTTTCTTTAAGTTTTTTTAGTTTCATATAATTTCTAACGGGGCATAGTTCTATTTTACCAGATGATTAACTCTTTGTAAAAAATATTTTGAATTTAATTCTTCTTTTAGAAAAGATTCAATAAAACAAACTGGATCTTTTTGCTCACAACCATAGCCTAAGAATTCTAACAATCTGTTTTCAAAATTGTTAATAATAGTCTTGATCGGCTGGTTGGGCCGGTTAAATTCTTGAAGGCTATTTAACAATAACGGCCAAATATTAATATCTTTTTCTGAATCAGAAATTAATTTATCAATTAATTCAGATAAATAATAGCTGGCCGCTAATGAAGATAAATCTTGATGAAGATAAGAAAATCCTTCAATGGTTTCGGCGCCAGTGATAATATCCAACCCCCGACCAGGCGCAATCATTAAATGATTATGAAGAAAAAGTTCAAGATGTCCTTTAAGTTTAGCTTGGTTTTTTCTAACTGATTTAGCTTTTACTAAAATTTTACCGAAATCTTCGGTGTAGATAGTCAGCAAGCGATCAGCTTCGCCTAAGTTTGCTTTTTTGATAATAATACCTTGAGTTTTTAAAAGCATACTTTATTCAATCCCCAACCAAATCTTATTCTTATCTAAATCAATTTCTTTTTCAATCAAATATTTTTGGCTGGTTTTCGGCTTTAATGCTAGTTTTTGGCTCTTAGTTTCAGATTTAATTTCCTGCATTTGATCTTTAATTATTTTACCTAAATCAGTATTAGTTTGGTAATAAAGAATAATTGGCTGGCCTGGTTTTAAGCCAGCTTGTTTTCTTAATCCTTGAATAGAACGAATCAAGTCTCTAACTAATCCTTCTTGTTTTAATTCTTTGGTAAGTTTGGTATTTAATTTAATACTTTTACCAAAAACAACTTTTTTAACATTAATTTCATCTTTAACTAATTCAATCAAATCCTTATCTTTAATTAATTGTTTATTATTTATAGCTAGTTCAGAAAGCGGCTGTCTAACCTTGATACCGGCTTGAGCTCTTTTAGCTAGAGCCGAGGCAACAATCTTCCTAATATTCTCCATTTTAGATTCAAGGGCTTTATCAATTAATTTTTTGTTTGGTTTTGGATAATCACAAAGATGAACTGATTGAGTATCCTTATTCGTCCTTAATCCTCGATAAATTTCTTCACTAATAAAAGGGGTGAAAGGAGCAATTAGTTTAGATAGATTAAATAGGATTTGGTAAAAGGTTTGAGATGCTTCTTGGAATCTCCTTCTTGAACGACGGATATACCAATTTGAAAAATCATCAACAAAATCTTCGATTAAACGAGCGGCTGAAACAACATCGTATTTTTCTAAATTATTAATTACTGCATCGTTTAAAGAATGGTATCGGGAAACGATCCATTTATCCAAAAGATGATTTGGTTTTGATAGCTTATATTTAAAGTCTTTATTCTGATAAGTTTGAAAAAAAACAAAAGAATTAAATAAAGTTCCAAAAAACCTTCTATTTTTATCAGCCACATCTTTGACATCAAACTTCTTTGGCTCACCAGCCTGATTGACTGTATAAAGATACCAACGCAAAGTATCAGCCCCGAACTTATCGCACATTTCCCAAGGATTAACTACATTACCCAAGGATTTTGACATTTTCTTTCCTTTTTTATCTAAAACATGACCTAAACAAATTACATTATCAAAACAATGACCTTGTTTAATTTCACCCAGATACTCCATTAAAGTGGCGATGGCTAAAAGTGAATAAAACCAACCTCTAGTTTGATCAACTGCTTCACAGATATAATCAGCTGGATAATGTTCTTTAAATTTCTTCTTACTATTAGCTCCAAAAGGGTAATGCCATTGAGCAAGAAACATTGCCCCTGAGTCAAACCAACAATCAATAACACTTTTATCCCGGATCATCTGACCACCGCACTTACATTTAAATTTAACCTCATCAATGTATGGACGGTGTAAGTCTTCTATTTTTTTACCTAATTCTTTAACACTGCCGATACATTTAAACTGACCGCATTTTTGACATTGCCAGATAGGCAAAGGCGTCCCCCAATATCTTTCTCGAGACAAAGCCCAATCTCGAGCTTCTTTAATAAATTCTCCAAATCTTCCTTTTTTAATGTGAGCTGGTTCCCAAAATATTTTTTGATTATTATCCACCAAATTCTTACGAAGTTTTGACATTTTAATAAACCAAGAATCTTTAGCGTAATAGAGTAAAGGGGTATCACAACGCCAGCAAAAGGGATAATCATGCTCATATTCCTCTTGTTTAAATAACAAATTATTCTTTTTTAAATAAGCAATAATCCTATTCTCTGCTTCTTTGCCTTTAACGAATTTATCCAATAAATTATATTTAGCTAAATCTTTTGTAAAAAATCCTTTTTCAGTAACCGTATGAACCATGGGCAAATCCAATTTTTTACCTAATTCATAATCTTCTTCGCCATACATAACAGCTGTATGGACGATTCCAGTTCCATCTTCAGCACTGACAAAATCTGCTGGAGTAACATAGTAAGATTTTTTACCACTTTTTTGAACTGATTCAACTTCAAACAAAGGTTGATACTCCACACCCATTAAATCTTTGCCTTCGAATTCGGACTCTATCTTATAGTTTCCATCAATTATTTCTAATCTGCTTTTGGCTAAAATATATTTTTTGTCTTGATACCTTATTTTTACATAATCGATTTTTTCACCCACAGCCAAAGCAACATTGCCAGGTAAAGTCCAAGGTGTAGTTGTCCAAGCTAAAATATTATCGTTTTTCTTAACCTTGTTGTTCCCTTTAGTAACCTTAAAGCTTAGATAAACAGAATTATCTTTAACTTTTTTATACCCTTGAGATACTTCATGAGCTGAAAGCCCAGTCTCGCACCGAGGGCAATAATGAATCACCTTAAACCCTTTATAAAGTAATCCCCGATCCCAAACTTTTTTAAGAATATACCAAACACTCTCAATGTACTGATCTTCATAGGTAATATAAGGGTCTTTCAAATCAAGCCAAAAAGCAATTCTATCAGTTAGTTTTTCCCATTCGTCTTTATATTTCCAAACGCTTTGTTTGCATTTTTGATTAAATTTAGCAATACCATATTTTTCGATATCTTCTTTGTTTTTAAAACCAAGCTGTTTTTCCACCTCCAGTTCAACTGGCAAACCGTGAGTATCCCAGCCAGCTTTGCGGTCAACAAAAAAACCGCTCATCGTCTTATAGCGCGGGATAATATCTTTAAAAGCCCTAGATTCGACATGATGTATGCCTGGTCGACCATTAGCCGTAGGTGGCCCCTCAAAAAAAACAAAACTCTTCTTGTTTTTGTTCTTTTTCAAGCTTTGTTCAAAAATCTTATTCTTCTTCCAAAATTTTAATATTTTCTCTTCGTTTTTAGCTAAATCCATATTACATTTTCTCTGGGGCATTAATGCCCATTAACCCTAAAGTGTTTTTTAAAATAATTTGAGTAGTTTTAACTAAATTAATTCTAGCTTGAGCTATTTTTTTATCTTTATCCAAAACTCGACACTGTTCATAAAACTTATGAAAACTATGAGCCAGTTCTAAAGAATAATAGGGCAAACGCTGAACTTGATAATCCCTAGCGATATCCTCTATCATTTCTGGAAATTTAATTAACTGACGGATAAGATTTAATTCGGTTGGATGATTTAATGAATCTAAATCTTTGTTGTTACCTTTCAACTCTGCCTTTCGTAGAATACTACAAATTCGGGCATGAGCATATTGGATATAATAGACTGGATTTTTAGCTGATTGCTCTTGGGCTAAAGCTAAATCAAAATTCAAATGAGTATCAGCTGATTTTTGTAAAAAGAAAAATCTGACTGCGTCCGGACCAACCTTATCAAGTAATTCATCCATTTCTACATAAAGCCCGGCTCTTTTAGACATTTTTTGTTTTTCACCTTTGTCTAAAATAGTTACAAACTGTAAAAGAATAACTTTTAATTTATCCTTATGGCCAATTGCCTCTACGCCAGCCATTAAGCCTGGGACATCTCCATGATGATCAGCTCCCCAAATATTAATCACTTGATCAAATTTTTTATCCTCAAACTTATACCGATGCAAAGCAATATCACCGGCTAAGTATGTATTATTCCCATCCTTCTTAATCATGACCCTATCTCGTTCATCTCCAAACTGTTTTGACTTAAACCATTCAGCCTCATCTTTCTCATAGATTAAACCTTTTTTCTTTAAAAAACTCAAGGCTTGATCAACTTTTTTTAATTGGTGCAAATCTGATTCAAAAATCCATTCGTCATATTTAACCCCTAGTTTATCAGTAGTTTTCTGGATTAAGTCTTTAATAATATGTTTAGCGGCTAATTGGCCCGCTTTAAATGGGTCTTTTTCTTTGATTTTTTTATTTAATTGATCAATATATTCACCCTGATATTTTGCTTGATCATCTTTTAAAACAGAATGGCCCAGAGTCAAAATCTGCATACCAGCATCATTAACATAAAAAGCTTTTTCACATTTAAAACCTGCTTTATTCAAAATATTAGCTAAAACATCACCAAGGGGTCCGCCTCGGGCGTTACCCACGGTTAAAGGACCAGTCGGATTAGCTGAAATAAATTCAACTTGGACTTTTTTATCCTGACCAACATCTAAACTCCCATAATCATCTCGTTTGCTTAAAATCTCAGAAACTTCTTCAGTTAAAGCATTTTTAGATAAAAAGAAGTTTATAAAGCCCTGCCCGCTACGCTTCGCGTAGCGATGCGGGCGGGCGGGACCGACAACTTCTATCTTTTCAAATAGTTGATTATCTTTTAATTTACTGATAATCTTTTGAGGATCAATCTTAGTTTGCATGGCCACATTAGTTGAAAAATCGCCAAATTCAAGATTAGCCGGATGCTCTAAATGAACATCTTTTTTAACAATGTCTTTAATTAATTTTTCTATTTCCCCACGAAGCATGCTTTTATTCTAGCTTATTTACTCATTTCCCTCAAGTATAAAATTATGCTTGTTGATAATCGCTTTTTTATGGTAAAATTAAATTAATTAATAATTATGAAAGGATACCATTATGGCAAATAAATTTGAACAACCAAATCAAGAAACAAAAGAAGAACCTTTAATTAAGGTTGTTAGTCCTGTAGGGGCTGAAGGGAGGAAAATAAGTGAAAAAACAATAGATAATGCCCAGAGGACAATTGATGAATTAAAATTTGAAAAAGATATAAAGAAAAAACAAAAAGAAGGAGTTTTACTCTCTAAAGAAGAAACAGCTAAATTAAGAGAATTAGAAAAAGAAGCAGAAAAACATGAGGATTTAGAAAAAAAGAAAGAATTAATTTTAGACGATGTTAGAAAAGAGTATGCTAAAATAGATTTAAACGCAGAAAAATACATTAAAGAAAATAAAGGAAAACTTAAGAATGACTTTGAAGGCTATGAAGAAGCGAAATCAGCTTATTTAGAAGCATTGAAAAATCAACGGGTGAAAATGTATGAAAAAGCACTTAAAGAAGTGAAAGGATTATCTCTTCCAGAATCAAAGAAAGAAGAAAAAAATAAAAAAATGAAAGAAAAAATGGAAGAGATTGTTAAAGAGACGATTATCAAAGAAGCCAATAAATTGTATGATCAAAAAATGGATTTGAAATTAGAAGCTAAGGGAGAATTAGGAAAATTAGAAAAAATAAAGAATTTTACTGGCAAGATAGTTGAAAAATATAGGAGAATGCCTTTATATAAAAAGCTTTTAATTTCTGGTGGGTTAATAGCTGGCGGAATAGCAGCTGGCGCTGCTGGAGGAGCTACTGCAGCTGCTTTAGCTACTGGGATGGTAACTGGTAGGTGGGCTCAAAGAGCTTTAGGTGGTGCAGCTACAGCAGTTGGCTTAGAAGCGTTAATTAAAAGGAGTCAAGAGAAAAAAGAAGGTAAAGAAGTATTAGCTGAGTTGGCCAATGAGTTACAAAAAAGCATTAAAGATAATGATAAAAAATTAGATAAAAAATTATTTGAATTAGAAGGAAGTAAGAAAGGACAAAAAACCCGACGATATATTATAGCTGGCGCAGCAGGAACATTAGTTGGTTCTGGCTTAGTTGGTAAAGCATTAAACGGTGTAGTTGGAGGTATTTGGGGTGGTGAAGGAGCAGAAAAAGTAACTGAAAAAGTAGTTGAACAAGTGCAAACAGAAGGATTTACTGAAACAGCTGGAAAAGGTGATTCAGTATGGAAAATGGCAGAAGATCAATTAGAAAAATATTATGGAGGAAAGTTTTCTGGATTAGATAAAGCCACTCAAACTCATCTTATTGACGCAGTCAAAGATAAAGTTGCTGAAAATTCTGAAAAATTTGGTTTAGAAGATGTTGATAAATTAAAAGTTGGTCAGAAAGTTGATTTTTCAAGTATTTTTGAAGATTCAGCGCAAATGGATGAAATGTCGAAAGAAGCAAGCAGTTTAGTAGATAGCGAAAAAACAAATATTTTAAATAATAATAATAAGATTGAAGAATGGATGAGTGAACATCCTAAAGAAGAATTAACTTCTGAAAAAGTTGATGAGATTTTATCAGGAAAAACAGAAATTTCAGATACAGAAGTTGACGTAGCTGCAGAAGAAAGAATTGCTTCTGAAATGAGCAACCAAGCAAATATTGAAATACAAATAGATGAAGCTGAAAATAAATTAGTTGAATCACTTGGATTTACTCCAGATGAATATAGTGCTATTGAATCTGTAAAAGTAGATTATTTATTAGAGCAATTACCTTCAAAATTTGAGGCATGGGAAATGTGGCATAATACGCCAACAAATATAGATTTGCCTCATGATGGAATTTATGGTTTTGGCGAATTTGGCCGACATATTGAATTAGCAGAATATATTCGTTCTCTTAATCCTAATGAAGGCGCAAAACAAATGACAATTAGTCAATTTATGAGAGTTGCAGCTAGTAAATAAATAATTTAATATTAATAATTAATAAAAAAATAACTAAAACAATTATGAACAAGAAAAATATTCAACAAAACATTATTAAAGAACTTGGTTTAGAAGGTTTGCCAGAAGATAAACAAATAGAACTTTTAACTACCATGACTGAGTCAGTTTTAAAAAGAATAACTATTAAAGTATTAGAACTATTATCTGAAGAAGATAAAAAAGAATTTGATCAAGTTCGAGAAACAAATGATCCAGATAAAATTAGTGAATTTTTAAAAGATAAAATTAATAATTACGATGAAATAGTTGAAGACGTAATTAAAGAATTTAAGGAAGAGATGAAAAGCACAATGGCAAGTTTAGAAGAAGGTTTAGAAAAATAATTTTTTATGTCTGAAATAAGAGATAAATATCAGGAGCCACTTGAAGGCGATCCATCTGCTTTCAGCGAAAAAGTTGAATTAAAAAAGGAGGATTTTTCAAAAAAACCTTCTTTGCCAGATGAATCTGTTTCAAAAGAACAGGAAGTTTTAGAATTAGAAAAAAAATTGGCAGAGAAAAAGATGGAGTTAAATAAAGAAGTTGTGTCTAAAAAAAATGAAGAATCAGAGCCAGAAAAAGAAACTACCCCAAGACCAAATATACCGCCAGGCAAGGTTCAACAACGAGTTAAACAATTAAAAGATACCAGTAAAGAAAATCAAGTTAAAGCGCTTTGTGATCTAGCCTTTCAAAAGGGCCTTGATTTTGCTGTTGAAACAGCTAAAAATCTAGATAATGCTTATGTTTTAGATGAATTCCACGATACTCTAGTTGATGAATTGCGTGAAAAGCTAATTCAAAAAGGAGAGTTAAAAAAACTATAATTTCGTGAGTATCAATCAAATATTTTTATCTACAATTTCTCTCCTGATTCTGTCTATTATCATTATAGGCAGTCTCCTTTTTGTCCATCGCCTTAAAAACAAAGGGCAAACAAGACGGGCTTTAAATATGAGCCTGTTTTTAATTACTCTGCCTAAAAAAACTAAAAATCAAGAACAATCGCCCAAGAACGAAAAAGAAATCATTTCAGTTATGGAACAGGTCTACAGTAGTTTAAGTAATATTCAGGCCAAGGAAAATACCTTTATTTACGGCCAGCCTCATTTAGTTTTTGAAATAGCTACCCCACAAATTGGTGAAGAAATTGCCTTTTATCTGGCCGTACCTAAAAATTACGAAGAAATTGTTGAAAAACAGATTCATGGGTTTTATCCTGAAGCTTCCATTGAACCAACTGAAGATTATAATATTTTCAATCCTCAAGGTGGAGTAGCTGGTAGTTATTTAAAATTAACTAAAAGCTATATTCTTCCTTTTAAAACATACCAACATTTAGAAACTGACCCACTTAACGAAATCACTAATACTTTAAGTAAATTAGAAGAAGATGGCGAAGGAGGAGCAGTTCAAATTATCTTCAGACCTACTAAAGTAAGGTGGCAAGCCCTAAGCCGAGGAATTGCCCAAGAAATGCAAAAAGGAAAAAGTTTTTCTCAAGCGAAATCAGCCAAAGGCAGTAATGAATTAGTTAAATTAATTAAAGGATTTCAAGAAGATGTTAAATCTCCTAAAAAAGAAAAAACAACAGAAGAAGAAAAACCAACTATTACTTCTGGCCAAGAAGAAATTATCAAAGCCTTAGAAGGAAAATCAGCTAAAAAGGGCTTTGATGTAAATATCAAGTTATTGGTTTCAGCTAAAGACAAAGACAGGGCTGAGGAATTACTAAATCATCTAGAAGCAGCTTTTGTTCAATTTGAAGCGCCTGATCTAAATCAATTAAAACCAATCAAACTCAAAAATAGATCTTTAAAAAAACTAATCTATAATTTTTCTTTTCGGCTTTTTAATAAAAAACAAACAATGCTTTTAAATACTGAAGAATTAACTAGCGTTTTTCATTTTCCTACGGCTAGTACTGAAACGCCTAAAGTTAAATTCCTTAAATCAGAACAAGCGGCTCCACCTGCTAATATGCCTAAGCAAGGTCTCATTTTAGGAAAAAATGATTATCGTGGTGTAGAAACAGTTATTCGTATGCAAGAAGATGACAGGCGTCGTCATTTATATGTTATTGGACAAACTGGAGTAGGTAAATCTAATTTCTTAAAAAATATAATTCTTCAGGATATTAAAGAAGGCAAAGGAGTTTGCTTTATAGACCCTCATGGAAGTGATTTAGAATCAGTTATGGGTCAAATACCTAAGGAAAGAGCTGAAGATGTTATTTTAATAGATCCAGCTGATATGGAAAGACCTTTAGGTTTAAACATGGTGGATTATAATGCAAAGTATCCAGAACAAAAAACTTTTGTTGTTAATGAATTAATGAGTATTTTTGAAAAATTATACGATATGAAAGCATCAGGTGGGCCGGTATTTGAACAATATACCCGTAACGCTCTTTTATTACTAATGGATGATCCAAGCGAGAAATTTACATTAATGGAAGTTCCTAAAGTTATGTCTGATAAAGAATTTCGTACTCGTTTGTTAGTAAAATGTAAGAATATAGTGGTTAAGGATTTTTGGGAAAAAGAAGCAGAAAAAACAGGTGGTGAATCTTCTTTACAAAATATGGTTCCATATATTACCTCTAAATTTAATGTATTTATTGCTAATGACTATATGAGACCAATAATAGGGCAATCAGAAAGTTCTATTGATTTTAGACAACTTATGGATGAACAAAAGATTCTTTTGGTTAATTTAAGTAAAGGCCGATTGGGAGATATTAATAGTCATTTATTAGGTTTAATTATTGTAGGTAAGTTATTAATGGCTGCTTTTTCAAGAGTTGATATTCCTGAGGAAGAGCGCAAGGATTTTTATCTATATATGGATGAGTTTCAAAACTTTTCAACTGATAGTATTGCTACAATTCTTTCTGAAGCAAGGAAGTATAAGCTTTGTTTAACTATGGCGCATCAATTTATTGGACAATTGCCTGAAGAAATTAGTAAAGCTGTTTTTGGCAATGTTGGCTCAATGGTTGCCTTTAGAATTGGCGCTGAAGATGCAGAGTTTTTAGTCAAACAATTTGAACCAATCTTTGACACTAATGATTTAATTAATATTGATAACTTTAATGCATATGTTAAACTAATGATTAACAACGAAACTTCTGAACCGTTTAATCTTTCGGTCTATCCGCCAGCCAAAGATAATCCAGAAATCGCCCAAAAAATCAAAGAGCTTTCCAAAATTAAATATGGCAAGGATAAAAACGTAGTCGAAAAAGAAATTACTAATCGCTGGCAAGACACAGCTGTCACCGAAAGCCAGCCTCCATCAAACTCAGATATGGAAATTAGATAATCATTTTATAAGAATATAAAACTATGAATAAATTAGAAATGGGTATTGAAAATATTCCTCAGGAATTAAATCAGGATAATTCTGAAAAACCAAACATTGAACAAGAGACAGAATCTGATTTGGATGGAATGGCCGATCAAGAAAAAAGTATCTTAGAAAAATTTAGAGGCAAGGCTAAAAAAGTAGCTCTTGTTATGACTGTGGCCACCTCTCTGGCTGTTATAGGCTGCAAAGCGGAAAAAGCCCAAGACAATGTTTCTGGAAAAAATCAAGAGAGCGCGACGCATGAAGTCCAGGAATTAACCGAAGGAGAAAAAAATGCGTTGGATCTAGTCAATGGGCTGAAACAAATACCCGAAAAATTACAAGAAGCTATAAAACAAGGAAAAGTAGAATCAGTTGGTCCTGCCCAAGATAATGCTAGAGAGAGACAAGCCACTATGGATAGCATCCAAGCTTACTTTGACTCAGCAAAGAATAAAAGGGCTGCAATTGAAAACCTGGAATCAGCCTTGGGAAGCTTAGGTTTAGGCTCGCTTGATAAAGATGTTCAAAGAGGCTTGCTTAAAAAATTCGTTAATTACAAAAAAGCGCTTGACCGAACGGAAAAAAAATAAATTAATTAATATGAATAGTCTTGAAAAACTTAAACAAATATTAGAAGGTTCAAAGCTGTCGAGCCGAGACCAAAAAGCGCTTGTTGATCTTTTCTCGTCAGCAAAAGACGAAGAGCTGGAACCTGTGATTAAATTATTTTCTGAAAATCCGGAATGGATTGAAAAAATCAGCCATAACCACAAAATAAAACAAGAAGCATTGAAAAAGAGTGATGCAAATTTATGGCAGAAAATTATTCAAGAAGAAGAATCTCAACTCAGAGAATTAGAAAAATAACCCAAAACCAATGGCATAATTAAAACCGTCTGCCTGAGGCAGACGGTCTTGTCTTTATTAATCCCTAAAAATCAGATAGATTTATCAATTTCATCTAAAAATTCTTTTTCTTCTTTTAATATCTCGCTAAAATCAGCCTGTTTATTCCCCATAAAAATATTTTGTTTTTTCTTATAATTATTATAAACCCATGTTACCCATTTTTTATCTTCTTTGAACAATTCAAGAATTATAGAAAGATTATTCATAGGAGAATATCCAATAATATTATAAAGCTCATCCTGTTCTTGTTGTTTAAGATTAGATGATGATATTAATTTCCTTATTTGTAATAATGTCTCCATGATATTAAAAATCTGACGGTTTCATATATTCGTTCCCTTTTGTTATGGTCACTGAAGGATCTTGCTTTTTATTTTTATCCTCTATCTCATCATCTTCCACGCTATCTACAGGCGATCTTTTAATTTTACGCGCTTTTTCAACGCTTTCTCTCTCATCATCAGTTAATAAATCTAAAGGCACATTATGTTCATTAATATGAGTTGGCACGAATCCTTCTAATTTAATTGAAGGATTATTGGAATCAAAATCAATTCCCATTTTTCCAGCAAGCTCTGATGCCCTTTTAATCCATCTTTCTCTTTCTTCTTGCTTTTGTTTCTTTTTCTTTAACACTTGTTCTATTCGCCTTTGCATACGCTCATCACCAGAATATTTATTCTGGTCAGCACCTTTTTGCTTCTCACTTATGGTATGTCTTTTTATCTCATCACCTGCTTCTGCTTTAGATAAACTAACAGTACCAGCAAGTAAAGTGCACAAGACCATTGTTTTAGCTACTAATTTTGACTTACCGCGCAATCCCTCTATAAATCCTTTTTCTTGAATTGCAAGCTTATCCAAATCAATATGTGGTTCTTTCTCGTTAGTATTATTAATATTTTCTGGAAACTTTTCTAAATTCATATAGTTCTATTATATCATTTATGTTATTTTTATCAAGTATATATCTGTCGATTATAACTTTTTTGTGATAAGATGATAGAGAAATTCGAAAATAATAAATTTATACAAAATTTGTTGTTAAAAGTAAACAATTTTTCATGAAACCAACATATTTTCAATTTAATTGTAAAGAAATTGATAAATTAGACTTACATCAAGCCAATGCAGTTTTGAAACATAAACCAGATATAATAGTTCTTGAATATCCGAACAATAATAAAACACCCGATCTACCATTTAATCAGTACTCACCTTTAAAAAAACCGAAGGGTATGATAAAAAGTCGTCTTAAAAAATTCCCAGATAAAGTTTTGAAAATTCATCCATGGGTTAAAGCAGATACTATAATGTGGAAGAATATTGCAAGTCTTTGGAAGAAAAATCATCAAATTTTAATTTACCCGGTAGATGCTCCAAGTGAGCTGACAAAAGAATGGATAGAAGTATGGAATCACACTTATCCCTGCGTAAAGAAAAACTGGGCTTGGTGGGTAAAAATATATTTACGCGAAAAGATTATGGCTAAAAATATTCAATGGATACTAGATAATTATAAAAAAAAGAAAAAACCTAAAGTTTTGATATTTTTACAAAGTTTCCACTGGAATCATGTAAAATTTCTTCTAGATAATCCGACTAAAAATGAAATCTGGAAATATTATTTTGGAAACTTTCCCGAAATAGATAAACAAAATATCAGAGGCAAAATAAGAAATCTAAATAATACATTCTACAAATATTGGAATAAAATATCAGACTTCTAGTTTTTACAACATCACACATCACTAGACATTTGACCGTCTGCCTGGGACAGATGGTTTTTGTCTTTATTAATCCCTAAAAATCAGCTACTATTTATATATGAAGCAATATAAAACTAAAGTTAGGATACTGACTGGCAAAAACTATCCTGATTTATATAAAAAGGCCTTTAGTCTTTATCGACAGATTAAACGAAAGACAAAACGTAAACCATACATAAGGTCATTCTATTTTAGAAAAGATAAAATATTCTTGGATTTATTCTGGCAACATCTTCATCAGAAAAACTGGCGGGATAGAAAAAGACGCATACGATATTATCCTTGCGCCATAGAGCTTATCAGATATTCGCGCCTTGACCCAGCATCAACAGATAATCCTAATAATCCATCAGAAATTTTGCATAAATTTAGCGGCATTGCGCCTGATGGAAGTGTTTTTTATGTTCAAATTAAAGAGAACAAACGGAATAACCAAAAATATTTAATGTCCGTATTCCCAGAGCAAAAATAAACAAAACAAAAAGGCCTTCTGTCAGGTGTAGTATAGAAACTACGACTAAAAGCCTTTTATGCTATAAGTATAGCAAACTAATATAATCTGTCAAGCCTAATATTGTGAATAACCAAAAAGGTCAAATTAACTATGCCTACACTAGCCACTAATCGCCAAGCTAGATTTAATTACAAAATTCTGGAAACCTATGAAGCCGGCATAGTTTTAGCCGGCCATGAAGTTAAATCAGTTAAAAATGGCCATATTAGCTTAAAAGGTTCCTATGTTACTATTAAAAACCAAGAAGCTTGGCTAGTTAATGCCCAAATCTCTCCTTATCAACCCAAAAATATGCCTAAGGATTATGAACCAACTAATTCTAGAAAATTACTCCTTCATAAAGATGAAATCAAGGCTTTAGTTGGGAAAACCAAACAAAAAGGCTTGACTTTAGTGCCTTTGCGGGTCTATACTAAGCACAGTATTGTTAAGCTAGAATTTGGCTTAGGCCAAGGCAAAAGAAAAACAGATAAACGAGAAACAATTAAAAAAAGAGAAGCTGAGAAAAGAATTGGCCGAGCTTTAAGACAAAGGGGATGACAGGTATCGATGAGAGTTCATTTTTTGATAAGCAAGTCGAGCTTAAAATCTCGTAAAACTTTTAAACCTAACAACTGCTAAACCTAATTTAGCTTTTGCTACTGCTTAAGTTCGGTAGCCATCCAATCTCTTGATTTCTGATAGGGAGTCTCGGGTGTCAATTTTTCAGAATAGGCAATTAAATTATCTCGCTTTTTTGCCAAAACTTTAGAGATAAGGGTTAAGAATTTTTTGCTTGATTTTTCAGTTCTTAATTCCTCAAATTAAATCGAGCTAAGCTTGTAGAATTGTTAAACAATGACTTTTAGACGGGGGTTCGATCCCCCCATCTCCACTAATAAAATAAAAGGAAATCTATTTACAAGAAAAGGTTTTTCAAAAAAAAATTCGTTCCTAGAACCCGTATCAACCACTGGATTAAAGTCAGCCCTATCCGATTAATTGATGAAAAAAACAATAATTTAGGCATTGTTGAAACTAGTCAAGCAATTAAAATGGCTAATGAAAAAGGGCTTGATTTGATAGAAATAGCTCCTCAGGCGCGACCACCAGTCTGTCGAATTATGGACCATGGCAAATATCAGTATCAGAAATCAAAAGAAGAAAAAACCCAAAGATCTAAACAGAAAAGAACAGAAACTAAAGGTGTCAGAATCAGCTTCCGCATTGGACAACACGATTTAGAATTTAAGGCTAAACAAGCAGAAAAATTCCTAGAACAAGGACACAAAGTTAAAATAGAATTAATTCTACGCGGTCGAGAAAAAGGATTAATTCAAGTTGCTAAAGAAAAGTTAATCCAGTTTATTGAATTAATTCCTTTAGAAACAAAAATTGAACAAGAGATTAAAAAACAGCACAGAGGATTAGGCGTAGTAATAACAAAACAATGACCAAACTTAAAACAAGAAAAGCATTATTAAAAAGAATTAAAATTACAAAAAGAAAAAAGATAATCCACCGGCCTGTTCATCAAGGCCATTTTAATGCTAAAGAATCAGGCAGCAAAACCAGGGCAAAAAGGAAAGGAAGCCAATTAGCCTCAGTTAATAGAAAAAGAATTAAAAAAATATTACCACATCTTTAATATGACTAGAGTTAAACGAGGTACTACCGCTCACAAACGAAGAAAAAAAATCATTAAACAAGCTAAGGGATTCAAATGGGGGCGTAAATCTAAATATCGCCTAGCTAAAGATGCCCTTAAACATGCTTGGACTTATGCTTATCGAGACCGTAAAACAAAAAAGCGGAATTTTCGTCGACTCTGGAACATTAAAATCAATGCCGCCTCTAGAATGCACGGCTTAACTTATAGTCAGTTTATTAATAAATTAAAAAAAGCTAATATTGAAATAGATAGAAAAATATTAGCTCTATTAGCTGAAAAACATCCAGAAATATTTGAACAAATAGTTAAACAAGTTGGTAAAACAAAATAACAATCTATATTTCTGCTATTAATAAATCTAACGCAGTCGGGCCATCTATCTGGCCTGTTTTTAATTCCCAGTCAATCTTCATCAAATATTGATAAATCCTTTTTAATTGGTCCAAACTAAAGTTTTTTAATTGCTGAGCGCTTTTTCTAACCACAAAAGGATGGAGCCCGCTTTGTTTGGCTAAATTATAAAAAGGAGTTCCTTTTTCTGTTAAATCTTTTAATCTAAGTAATGTTCGTAATTGATAAATAAACATAGAAAGCAAATAGATTTCGTTATCACCCTGACTAAGATGCTCATGTAAAAGACGAAAAGCAGTTTTTTTATCCCGTTGAGCCAAAGCATCAATCGCTTTAAAAATATTTGTATCTATTTTAGCTTTAACTAATAAATCTATATCTTGTTCATCAATCAATTGACCTTTCTTATAATCAATCAGCTTATTTAATTCATTACTAATTTGCCATAAATCATTACCTGTATAAATAATTAACTTCCTAATTGCTCCTTGGCTGATACTCACTTTATTCTTGTCCACCTCTTTTTTAACCCACCTAGCTAAAGCAAGATTGTCCAAAGGAGAAAATTCTTCGGACATGCTTACTCGTCGCTTAAAATCAGCTTGAGGCAATTTGCCTGATTGATAGATAACTACCAATATATCTTGATTATCTTTGAGTTTGCTTTTTTTAAGATACTCAAAAAAATCTTCTTGGAAATCCTTTTTATTAAAAAGATTTTCTAGAACAATAAGTTTTTTTTCATCAAACATAGAAACTACTTCAACTTTTTGCCTAAATTTATCAAAGTTTAAATCCTCTTCTCTAAAACGCATCAAATCAAGACCACTCTGATGTTTGGCCTGATACTGTTCAATAATTTCATTTAATTTTTCTCGCTGGCGAAAAGTATCTTCACCATAAAGTAAAATAATCATAATTATTCCCAAGTTACTTCTTGGTTCGGCTCAACTATTTCTATCCAAGTTTGGCCAACCACAAAAGGTATTTCCTTGTTTGTATCCTTATTTAAAAATTTAAGTTTACTGGCTGGATTTTTTTCGCTTTTCTGCCACAAACAGGGAATCACCTGCCCATTTTGATAAATCTGGCAGAGGCCACTGCCTTCTAAATCTAAATCATTGTAATAAGGACCTTCAATTTGTTTTGAAAAAACTCTCATCACTACAATATTCTTTGCCTCAATCTGCTGATTATTGTTCCGGTCTATTTCTTTTAAATTAGTTCGATAGCGTAAATATGAATTAGTGGCCGGCTCATACTGATATGATATATTGTATGGATAACTATAGCCAATTCTCAAAACTCGACTTGTCTGTTCCTGGTTAAGCTCTTCTTGAATATGACCATAACCTTCAAATTGATTAACTAATCGATAACCTAGCTTTTGGGCAGCCTTGAGTAGTCTTTCCATTGTAGTAAATCCATTATGAGGCTGAGGAATAGTATTTTTCTGATAAAAAGCATTATAGGGATTTTTTAAGGCGTCAATATTATCAATGATGCCGGCATCTAATTGATCAAGAATAAAATGAGAGCCTCCCCAATGGACAAAAATGGCATCAAATCCTAAAGCCAAGGGGACAAAATCATGACGAGCGCTGCGCAAGGAGCCAATTTCCTCCGGAGACTGGCAAATATAGAAAGCAATCATTCTGGTAATACTCCCGGTGATCACCGGCATCTCTATGACTAAATCAGCCTGGCTCAATCCAGCCAGAGGACGAGCCACTGGGTCACTAGCCAAGACCACGGCTAAAGGACGTCTTTGATGATTTTGACAAGCCATCCCGCTTAAAGGATTAGCTTGCCCTAAGACCGGCTGATTAACTTGTTCAATTGATTGATTATTTATTTCAGTTATCCGTTCAGACTGATGCCAAACAAAAATTAGCCCTAAGGCTAAGAGCAAACAGCTAAAGATTAGCATAAGCTTGGTTTTTGGACTGAACATTTTAGAGATCTTTTTTATCCAGGACTTGTTTAATTTTTTGAATAATTTCATCAGGTGTAAAATGAGCTTTGATTAAATATCCACTTGCCCCCAATTGGATACCTTTTTCTACCTCTCTTTCCTCTCCTATGTTGCTTAAAATGATTACTGGAATTTTACTAATCTGAGGATCTATTCTAATCTGTTCCAGAACTTCAAAACCACCCATACCAGGCAAGATCAAATCCAATAAAATCAGTTGAGGCCGGTCTTTTTTAGCCTTGGCCAAAGCTTCTTGTCCAGTAACGGCGATTGATAGCTTAAACCCCTCGTCTTTTATTTTACGAACTAAAAGCTCTCGCAGAAACTTGTCGTCTTCAACTATCAAAATCAATTCGTTTTTCTTATGGCTGCTTTTTAGTTCACTAATCATATACTTTATTAATTATTTCTGCATTCATTTTATCACATTCAATAGAAACTGTCACCTAGCTGCTTGAAATTGGCTATTGCAGTATAGACAATCTTTGGATTAAGCTTTTAAATTCCAATTTCCCCAATAATTTATTCACTTGAGAACGGTCAAATTTGCCCCAATAAGATTGTTTTAACTTAAATTCAATCGGTACATCTTTTTTAATAGTTACTAAATACTGACTGAAAAAAGCTTCTTTTTTATACTCCAATAATCTAGCTTTTAGTTTAGGGTTTAAATTGCTGGTTCCTAAAGACTGATAAAGATTTTCTAAACTGCTAAACTTCCTTATTAACTCAGCAGCTGTTTTTTCGCCAACACCGGGCACACCAGGGATATTATCAGAAGGATCGCCTTTAAGTCCTTTAAAATCAATTAATTGTTCTGGCCTCAAGCCATAACGTTTCTTAACTGCAACTCGGTCATAGATAGTTGACCCCTTAACGCCTTTTGAAATATGGACTTCTGTCTTTTTATTAACCAATTGAAGAGTGTCTAAATCACCGGTGATAATAATACTTTTAATTTTTTGTTTAGCTACCTTGCCCACAATCGTGCCAATAAAATCATCTGCTTCAAATCCTTTTTTTTGATAAATAGGGATATCCATAGCTTTAACTATTTCTTTGATTAACGGAATCTGATCGTATAATTCCTGGGGCGGCTTAACCCGCTTAGCCTTGTAATCTTGATACTCTACATGGCGAAATGTCGGTCCGGCTAAATCAAAAGTAGCCACTAAATAGTCTGGCTTTAAATCCTGAATTACTTTAAAAAGAATGGAAGTAAATCCATAAACGGCATTAACTAATTGACCTTGCTTAGTTCTAAAAGGCGGCAAAGCATGATACGCCCGATGGATTAAAGCATTACCGTCAATAATAACTAAAGTTTTCATAAAGTAATCTTTCTTTCGTTTAAATTTAGATACTCAAATTTAATCCAAAGCGTGTCTTGGGGTAAAATCTTTTTAACTCGCTCGGCCCATTCTATGATAATCACATTTTTTGGCTGTTTAATAATTTCTTTAAAATCTAAATCTAATAAATCTCTTGATTTAATCCGATAACAATCAATATGATAAAAGTTCGTAGCTCGTATCTTGTAGCTCGTAGTTCGCAGTTTGTATTTTTTCATAATTACGAAAGTGGGGCTGGTAAGCTTATCTTTGATTCCCAGGCCTTTCGCCAATCCTTGGACAAAAGTTGTTTTGCCGCTGCCCAATTCACCCTCTAATCCAATGACCAAAGCCTCTTTTCTTTGTTCGGATTGATTAAGTATTTCTTGAGCTAAAACCTTGGCCGCTTTTTGCGTTTGTTCAGTATTTTTTGTAATAATTTCTAACAATTCAGATTTCATATGCTTTGGCAATTTTTATAAAAGATTCCTTAATGCTTTTTATTCATTTCCCCTGTTGATAAATTAGCTATTGACAATAAATAATAATCTGATAGACTTTTAATATAAAGAGCGTGTCCCAGGTGTGGGTGCCCGCTTTTTTGTTTATTCAAAAAATCTTTACCAACAAACGCTTATTTATAACTTTCTTTAGATCTATATTCCTTTTCGTAAAATACTCCTTAATCGCTCCACTTATCAAATCTGACATTTGCATCGCATTAACATATTCCGAGTTTACATGTGTAACATGTTTGATTCTTTGTATTGTTTTTGTGTTCACTCTTTTTTTTAAATAATTATCACAGTTCTCAAAATTGCCGTCCAATAATCTCCTATCCGCCCTATCAATCACAACTTCCACATCAAGAAAATTTGATTTCCTTACTGCCAAATTAACAAGTTTTACCAAATTATATTCATCAAAAACATTATGGTTTTTTCTACCAGGCGCCGCAAATTTCCCTTTATACTTTTTCTTATCAATGAGACGATAATAAACTTGATATCAAGTTTATTAATAATATTTAGGAGCGCTTTGTATAAACTCAAAGAAACATCAGTACTTTTAATTTCTTTTTTATAGCCAAATTTGTTTTTTATTTCCATTACCATGTTTTCTAACAAAAACAACTGGCGAGAATTAATACAAACAGCAGAAAGTATGTAATATAAGCTCGCGCCCGTTGCAACCCTTTTTCCGCCAGAATTAATTTTAAATAGTTTTCCTGGATCGCCTGATTCATCAACAAAAATATAATTATAAGATTTATTCATCGTCTTTTTTATTTATCAATCAACATTTTAATAACTTCTAAAGTTTTAGATTCCATATCTCATCCCCTACATTCTAATCATACTACATCCAATCTAACAAGACAAAACATATTATCTTGTTTGACCTTGGGATTAAAATAGCATACAATTAAATTAAGATGCCTTTAGTTAACCCCAAAGTTAAAACTAAAAAACTTGAAGAAAAGTTAACCTTAATCAAACGCCAAGAAGAAGAAACGTCTGCTAAGCGATTAGCTCAAGAGCTTGATTTGCCCTATATTAATTTAGCTATGACCGCGATTGACTCTGATAGCCTGGCCATCTTGCCCAAAGAAACTGCTCAAAAAGGAGAAGCATTAATCATTAGAAAATATGGCAAAATATTACGTTTAGCCGTCAGGAATCCTGACAATCCTCAGACAGTTGAAATTATTGAACAACTCGAGCGTCAAGGTTTTGAATGCAAATTCTTTATTGTCTCTTTAACAAGTTTAGAAATAGGTTGGCAGCGCTACGAATTAACCGCCCCTAAATCTAGCTCGATTAGGGGCATTTTAACTATTCAGAAAGAAGAATTAGAAGAATTTGAAAAATCTCTTAAAACCATTCAAGATCTTAAAAAGACCATTAGCAATTTATCAACTACCGGTCTTCTTTCTATTATTGTAGCCGGAGCAATTAAAATGAAGGCTTCGGATATTCATTTTGAACCGGGCAAAAAAGGCATTAAAATGCGCTACCGAATTGATGGATTACTTCAAGAGATAACTATTTTCCCAACAAAATCATATCGTTTCCTGCTTTCCAGGGTTAAAACCCTGTCAGACATGATTATTAATGTTCATGATATTAGTCAAGATGGCCGTTTTACTATTAGAATTTTAGGCGATAAAAAATCTCAGGATATTGACATGAGGGTTTCAGTTCTGCCTACGGGCTATGGAGAAAGTATTGTGATACGTCTTTTAGGATTGGGCATAGTTGAATTAAATCTGCCTGACTTAGGCATTAGACCCGAATTATTTGAACTGGCTAAAATGCAAATCACCCGGCCCAATGGCATGGTTTTAACCACCGGACCAACCGGCTCAGGTAAAACCACTACTCTCTATGCTTGTTTAGAATATGTTAATAAACCGGAGAATAAAATTATTACAGTTGAAGATCCAATTGAGTATAGATTAAAAGGAATTACTCAAACCCAAATTAACAAACGCAAAGGACAAACCTTTGCCAAGGTTTTAAAAACAGTTGTTCGTCAAGATCCTGATACTTTAATGGTCGGCGAAATTAGAGACAAAGAAAGCGCTGATATCGCCGTTCATTCTGCCTTAACCGGCCATATAGTTTTCTCTACTCTTCACGCCAATGACGCGGCTAGTGCCGTACCGCGTTTAATCGACATTGGGGTTAAGCCGGCTTTTATTCCTCAAACGCTTAATTTAGTTATTGCTCAAAGATTAGTTAGAAGGCTTTGTCCCTATTGCAAAAAACCCTATAATCCTTCTGATCAGATGATCAAAGATACTAAAAAGATTTTTTCTTTGATCTCGCCTAAAACAGGTATTGATATTCCTAGAAAAATATCTACTTTTTACAAACCTCAGGGATGTCCTAAGTGCCATGGCTTAGGCTATCAGGGCCGAATTGGTATTTTTGAATTTTTTACTGTTAGTCAGGCAATTGAAAAGATGATTCTTGAAAAAGGCACTTCATTTGAACTCCGGGCTAAAGCGATGCAACAAGGCATGATGACTCTCATGCAGGACGCCATGTTAAGAATAGTTGAAGGAACCACTTCTATGGAAGAATTACAAAGAGTCATTGGCTCTCCTCAATACATTGAACAACTTTACGGCCAATCAATTATGTCCATGCTTACTCGAGCCTTGATCATAACTGATAGAATGATTACCTGGGCTAAATCTATAGTGCTGGGTGACAAGAAAACCCAGAAAAAACTTGATAAAGTTAAAATGGAAGATTTGGTTGAATGGCTTGCTGTAGCCGCCCTGCATATGAAAGCAACTGATATTCATTTAGAAGCAGAAGAAAATATTTTCAAAATTAGATTAAGGATAGATAGCGCCCTTGAAGAAATAGCTCAAATTCCTAAAGAATTATTCTTGTCCGTTGTGGCCAAGATTAAAGAATTAGCTGGTATGGATATTGAAGTCCATCAAAGAACCCAAGATGGTCGCTTTAAGATAGATTATCCTGATGGGAAATCATATGATACGCGAATATCGGTTATCCCTAGCGGCTATGGCGAATCGGTCATTATCCGATTGCTCCGGTCAGATATTGGAATATTAACTTTAGAAGAATTAGGTTTGCGAAAAGAATCATTAAAAATTATCCAAAAAGCGATTAAATCGCCTAATGGCATTATTTTTGTTACGGGGCCGACCAGCGCTGGAAAAACAACCACTCTTTACTCAATCCTTAACCAACTTAATCGCCCTGAAGTTAAAATCTTTACGATTGAAGATCCGATTGAATACCGTCTTAAAGGAATCATCCAGACTCAGATAAACAAAGAAGAAGGCTATACCTTTCTTGAAGCTCTTAGAGCCCTGCTCCGACAGAATCCTAACATTATCATGCTCGGTGAAGTTAGAGACGCAGAAACCGCTCAAGCAGCTATTCAGGCATCTTTAACCGGCCACTTGGTTTTAACCACCCTTCACACTAATAGCGCCGTAGAAGCAATCCAAAGATTAAATACTTTGGGCATTAAGGCCGATGATATTAGTTCTTCTTTACGGGCAATTGTTGCCCAAAGATTAGTCAGAAAACTCTGTCAAAAATGTAAAAAAGAAATAAAAATACCTGCAGAAACTCTAGCTCAAATCAAAAAAGAACTTAAAAAAATCCCTGCTTCTTATAAACAAGGAATTAAACAAATTAAACTTTATCAACCAGGTAAGTGCAAAGAATGTAATCAAAGAGGATATCAAGGTCAAATGGCTATCTTTGAGATTCTAACAGCTGATGACGAGATAAAACAAAAAATTCGAGATTCAATTAACCCAACTGAACTAGAAAAATTAGCTAAAGAAAAAGGAATGGTTGCTCTATACCAAGATGGCTTGCTTAACGCTTTAAAGGGTATAACCAGCCTAGATGAAGTAGAAAGAGTAACTACTGGTTGATACACCATAGCCCTGATTAACCTGTAGGCAACGACTCTCTGCCTGAGAACAGAGAGAAAAGGTCTTTCCGAGGAATATTCCAGTCGGAACCAAAATATCCAAAAACTAAGAGAAAACCCCCATCGAACTCTATTTATAAAAAACGAGTCCTTATTGCCTACAGATTAGTAAGGGCTATGGTGTATTTAAAAGCTGCCTTAAAAACAGCTTTATTCAAATAATAGCAAAATATTATAAAAATGTCAAGTAATTTATCAAACCCCGAACAATTGAATGAAGATCGCTATTTAGATTCAACTCTTCGTCCCCGCTCTTTTGATGAATACATGGGCCAGCAAAAAATCAAAGAAAATCTTAAAATTTTGATTGAAGCGGCCAAAAAAAGGAATGAAGGCATTGAGCATGTGCTTTTACATGGCAGCAGTGGGCTAGGTAAGACAAGTTTAGCCCATATTATTGCCAAAGAGATGAATGCTAATATTAAAATAACTTCAGGACCCGCTATTGAAAAAGTGGGTGATTTGGCTTCTATTCTAACTAATCTCCAACCCGGAGATATTTTATTCTGCGATGAATGTCATCGATTAAATAAAACTATTGAAGAAACTCTTTATCCAGCCATGGAAGACTTTATTCTGGATATTATCATTGGCAAAGGACCTTCAGCTCGGACCTTACAATTAGAATTGCCCCGCTTTACCTTTATTGGAGCGACTACTCGAACTGGATTAATTTCCTCGCCTTTAAGAAGCCGATTTGGCGCTACTTATTGTCTTGATTTTTACAATCAGGAAGATATTGAAAAAATTATTGCCCGTTCAGCTGAAATTTTAAAAATCAGCATAGACCAGAATGAAGCCTTAAAAACTATTGCTCAATCAGCCCGCCGAACACCCCGGGTAGCCAATCGCCTCCTCAAAAGAGTTCGAGATTACAGCCAAGTCAGAGCTGATGGGGTTATTAGCCAACAAACAGCCCAAGAAGCCCTAAAAATGCTGGAAATTGACCAATATGGACTAGAGCCATCTGACCGCCGTTTGCTTAAAATCATTATTGAAAAATTTAGTGGTGGACCAGTTGGTTTACAGGCCTTGGCGGCCGCCACTCTGGAAGAAACTGAAACAATTGCTGATGTTTATGAGCCCTATCTTTTGCAAATGGGTTTTCTTGACCGGACGCCGCGCGGCCGAACCGCCACCAAACTAGCCTACGCTCACCTTGGAATTCCCTACCCAGAAAACCAAGATAAGTTGTTGTAATACCCCCAACCATCCCGGCAGAGTTTGATTATTGATAAATCCGATGAGTGCCAATTAAATAAAAACGGACTGTATTTTTATCTGTAAATCTAAAAACAATCCGATATTTATAACCAATAGAAAAAGACCAGTATTTTTCTATCTTTCCTTTAAATTTTCCGTGAAGTTTGTGTGTTTTTAATTCAGGACTAAATGGATTTTGGCGAAAAACTTTTTCTTTTTTTTCAGCTAATTTTTTAGCTTCATCTGGTAACTTTTTATAACCTCTAATAAACTTAGAAGAATATAAAATTTTCATAAAATTATCCTCTTTAATTTCTTAATTTATCTCAAATCTTTTAAAGAATTCAGAATTTTGCCCTTACCAGTATCAAACTCTTTATCAATTGCTTCCAATTCAGCTAATAATTTACCTTCTTCTTCATAATTACGTAAAAGAGCGCGGAAAAATTCGCTGACGCTGACATACTTATTCTTTTTTACCTCCTGCTTAATCATTTTAACCATTTCAGCAGGAAGAGAAATATTAACGATATTACGCATGGTTTTGTTTAATTATTTATTAGT